>JAXMJH010000025.1:0-55141 GCA_034376725.1 Lysobacteraceae bacterium
GCAGCGGCTCCGGTCGTGGGCCGGCGCGGGGCGATTCCGGTCGCGGCGGACGCGGCGAGCGTCCCAGGCGCGAGCGCAGCGAAGCCGGGCAGCGGTCCGAGCCGCTGGTGGCCGATGCGAAATCGCAGCCCGAGGCCTCGCCTGCTCCGGCCGTGGCTGCGGCAGCGGCAGCGGCAGCGCCGCCTGAGCATGCGGTGCAGACCGATGGCGTGGCCACCAAAAAGCCCCGTCGCCGCGGCGGCCGTCGCCGTCGGCGCCCGGAGGACGGCGGCTCGGCAGCCGACGCGGGCAACGCATCCGCGTCCGCAGACAGCGCGAGGACGCGGCCGGACGGTGCGGTCGCGCGCGCTGACGGGGACGAATCGAAACCCCGTCGTCGGGGCTCCCGGCCTGAACCGGGCGCTGCGCGCCAGGCCGGCCCTGAGTCCGCCGAGCAGCGACCGGCGAAGCAACCGGCCGGCGGCGACAAACTGTCGCTGATGGGCCGGATCAAAAGGCGCCTGGGCTCGCTGGTCAGGGGCTCGTCCGGCGACAACGGTTAGGCTCTAAGCCGCGTCGGCCAGTTTCGCCTGCCGGTTTCGCCTTGCAGACGGCCAGCGCAATCGGCATAATGGTCGGCTAGCCGGCCAAAAGCCGGCTTTGATCGATGCCGGAAGCGCGATTCCGGCCCGACCGCTGTATCTCCCGTATCGCGCTGGGCATCGCCCAGGGGCCGAAGCCTCCCTGGCCAAGGGAAGGCAAAATCAATCTCATCGAGAGGTGCGTCATGTCCCGCGTATGTCGAGTAACCGGCAAGGGTGTGCAGAGCGGCAACAACGTCTCCCACGCCAACAACAAGACCCGCCGCCGCTTCCTGCCGAATCTGCACGAGCGTCGCTTCTGGGTTGCCAGCGAGAACCGCTGGATCAAGCTTCGCGTATCCGCCAACGCGCTGCGCACCATCGATAAAAACGGTATCGACTCGGTTCTGGCCGAGCTCCGCGCCCGCGGCGAGAAGATCTGAGGAGTAAACCACCATGGCTTCCAAACGCGACAAGATTCGTCTGATCTCCTCGGCCGGCACCGGCCATTTCTACACCACCGACAAGAACAAGAAGAACACCCCGGCCAAGATGGAGATCAAGAAATACGATCCCGTCGTGCGCAAGCACGTGCCGTACAAGGAAGGCAAGATCAAGTAATCGGGCGCACCATGCGGTGCGACTGGATCGAAAAAAGGCTCGCTCTCAGGCGGGCCTTTTTTCTTTGCTGTCCAATTGCTTCGGCCGGGGTGCGCGGCGATGCGAGCGAAGCTGATGAAGCCACCAGAGCAGGACAAACGGTGCGAAGCCGATCAGCGACTTCACCAGATCCGGTCGGCCGGCTTGATCCTGGAATCCGAATGCGGCGCCGAACAGCCAGAGGCTGAGCAGGATTGCCAGCGCGGTCAGGTGATAACGGACTGGTTCGGGCAACTTTCCGAGGCCGATTGCGGTGAACAGAAGCCCCAGCAGATACGTCGCGATCAGGGCGAGCAGAACGAAACGGAACAATTCCATGGCCACGCTCTCCGGGTCGTGGTCCCCTCGAATCGCTTCACCCGGCGCGGTTGCGCGACTGCAAGGCAAGCCAAGCCGCCGCGACGGTAGTTGCGTCCCCCAGAGCAGTGTGCCGGCCGAGCGCGGGCACCGCAAGCGCCTTGGTTATCGCCTCCAGACTGAGGTCGGGTTCGGCCTCGGGTTGGATGCGGCGCCGGTGGCGGGCGTACTCGAAGGCCAGATCGACCCGGTCGTTGACCAGCGGAAAGCCGGTCAGCGTGCGGGCCGGCCCGGCCAGCATGGCCAGATCGAAGCGGATGCAGTAGCCCAGCACCGGGCGATTGCCCAGCCAGCGCAGAAACTCGGGCAAGACCTGTTCCAGGCGGGGCGCGTCGACCAGATCGGCCGGGCGCAGACGGTGGTGACGGATCGAGTCGATGCCGAACGAGCGGCCCGGTTGCACCAGCGTGGAAAATCGCTCGGACAGGCAGACCCGGCCGTCGCGGACAGGAATCGCCGCCAGCGCCAGGATGCGGTCGTGGCGGGGGTCCAGTCCGGTGGTCTCCAGGTCCAGCGATACCAGCTCTTCGCCGCGATAGGGCGCAAGCAGCGTCTGCCAGGCGCTCTGGCGGTGGCGACGACGCAGCCACCAGCGGCGCAGCGGATTCATCTCATCCCCTCAGGTGCAGGGCGTTGGCCAAATGCGCATTGAAGGCCTTGACCACGTGCAGGGCGTCGCGCAGCAGTTCGCGGTCGAGGGTGCGCAGCTCGCGAACCGGCACCCGACTGTCCGGCGCATTTCCGGCCGCGATTTCCTCCAGCTGCCGATTCAGCCGCAGACGCTGCAACACCGACATGGCCTGCGGCAGATCGCGACCGAGCTGAGCCGACAGCTCGCCGCATTCGACCAGCGCCCGGCAGCGATCAAAGCTGTTGCGGTGGCCGATCCCGTGTTTGAGCGCAAGTACGCGCAGGCCGTGGACCAGCGGGAAAACACCGCCCTTTTTGAGGTCGGTACCGTGCCGGTCGCCGCGAACGTGACCGAACACCGTCAGTGCCGGCTGGAAACGGGTGACCGGCTCGCCCAGTTGATGAATCAGGATGTCGTCGCGGCTCAGCGCCATCAGCGCCTCGGCGACCGGCGCGAACAATGCCTCGTCGCCGGCTATCGGCCGGGCATCGAGCACGATCGACAGATCCAGCATGGCCTGGCCAGCCGGTGAGCGCCGCCATCCGGCAATCCGCTCGATCCAGCCCTGGCCGGTCATCCGCCAGTGCGGATTGCTGACCATCACCCGGCCGGGGCAAGGCGGATAGCCGACCTGGTCCAGCGCGGCGCTGAAGCGATCCATCGCTGCTGGCAGCCCGCCCTGGTCGGCAATCGGCCAGTCCAGATCGTCGGCCAGCACCAATGCGTTGTCCTGGTCGGTCTTGAGAATCTGCTCGCGCCGGCCTTCGCTGCCGAGCACCAGCAGGCAGAGCTTGTCCCGGTAGCGTTCCGGCACCACGCTCTCGAAGATGCGCCGCATGATCCGGCTGTTGAGCGCGCTGACCATTTCCATCAGGTAGCTCACCCGTGCGCCCTGGGCGTTCAGCGTGCGCACCAGTTCTGTCATGCCGTGCGCCGCCTCGGCGATTTCGCTCAGCGATCGGGCGCGCGCCAGTCGCAGACTGATCAGGTGCGAAGTGCTGGCGTAGTGGGCCAGCACTTCGGCCATGCCCAAGGTCCCGATCACCCGTTCACCCTCGCGCACCGCCACCCGTTCGATGTGCCGCTCGGTCATGGTCACCAGAGCCTGAAACAGCACCTCGTGGGAGTGAACGCTGACCAGCGGCCGACTGGCCAGCGGACCGATCGGCGCATCGGGCGGTAGCCGCTGCAGCGCCATGGCCTCCAGCAAATCGGTGCGGGTGACAACGCCCAGGTCGGTCTGGCCGGATGTCGGATCGACCAGCAGGCAGTCGACGCGCTGTGCGCGCATCCGCTCGCAGGCCTCGGCGATGCTTTCTTCGCCGGCCACCACCAGTGCCGGCGCCAGCTGGGCATCGCTGACCTGAGCCAGCATCAGCCGGTTCAGCTCCGAGGGCTGTTGCTGGTCGTCGGCCACCTGCTGCTTGACCGACAACCCCTCATGGAACCAGGCCGCAAACCGGGCGTTGTCGGCGAGCAGTCGTTTGAACACCGCCGCCGGTATCTGGAAGCACAGCGTATCGTCCTCGGCCCGGTAGCTGTGTCGCGCCCGTCCGGCGATGACCGCGAATGCCCCGAAAACCTCGCCCGGCCCGAAATCGGCGAAGCGGTGAATGTCCTCGCCGTGGCGCTCGAACGCCAACACCCGGCCCTTGAGCACGATGAAGAAATGTTCCGAGGCATGGCCGGCCTCGATCAGCACCGTGTCGGCGGGGTAGTAGCCCAAGTCGATCAAGGAGCGTACCCGCTGCCGGGACGCATCGTCGAGCAGATCGAACGGCGGCGCATCCAGAACGAGGCCAGGCACCGGGTCGGCGAGGGTATCCATGGGCAAAGCCTGCCACGGGAGTCGACGCGCGTCACTGCGACTTTCGCCGCAGTCCCGGCGCCGGGCTATCATCGGGCTTGCACACCCGGAGGGGAGAGGCTTCGGTGATAGCGGGATGGATGCTGTTCGTCGTGTCGATCGTCTATGTCGGGCTGCTGTTCGCGGTCGCCTGGCTGGGCGATCGCCGCCCGCTGTATCCCCAGCACACCTGGCTGCGACCCGTCGTCTACAGCCTTGCCTTGGCGGTGTACTGCTCGTCGTGGACCTTCTATGGTGCGGTCGGTACGGCGGCCAGCACGGGCTGGGGCTTTCTGCCGATCTACCTCGGGCCGATCCTGTTGTTCGTGTTCGCCTGGCGGGTGCTCGAGCGCATCGTGCTGATCGGCCACGAACAGAACACCGTCTCGATCGCCGACTTCATCGGCGCGCGCTTCGGTCGCGCTCAGGGCCTGGCTGCGCTGGTCAGCTTCATCGCCATCATCGCGGTGATTCCGTATCTGGCGCTGCAATTCAAGGCGGTGGCGATGAGCATCGATGTGCTGACCGGCGCGCCGACAGCCAATCAGGGCGGTCGCCCGGTGCTGGCCGATCCGGCGCTCTACGTGGCCGCGCTGCTGGCGCTGTTCGCCATTTTGTTCGGAACCCGGCGCATCGACGCCACCGAGCACCACCACGGCATGATGCTGGCGGTGGCACTGGAGTCGCTGGTCAAGCTGGTCACCTTTCTAATGCTGGGCATCTACGCCTTCACGCTGCTGCCCGGCGCCGAAACCATCGTCGAGCGAATGACGGCCACCATGGGCGAGTTCGCCCGCCATGAGCTGCCCAGGGGTTTCGTCGCACAAACCCTGCTGGCGTTCACCGCTATCCTCTGTCTGCCGCGTCAGTTCCAGGTGGCCGTCGTCGAATGCGAGGAGGTGGGTGATGTAAGGCGCTCACGTTGGTTGTTCGTCGGCTACCTGCTGCTGATCTGCCTCATGGTGCTGCCGATCACCAGTGCCGGCGTTGCGCTGCTCGGCGGCAACGGTCTGTCGGCCGACGCCTACGTGCTGGCCTTGCCGTTGGGTCAGGGCAACAATGCGCTGGCTCTGGCCGCCTACGTTGGCGGGTTTTCGGCGGCTACCGGCATGGTGATCGTGGCCAGTGTGGCGCTGGCCACCATGGTCAGCAACGATCTGGTGATGCCGGCGCTGTGGCGTAGCGGGCTGCTGCGCGCCGACCGCCACAACCCGGTCGGCGATCTGCTGTTGTGGGTGCGCAGGGCCAGCATCATCGCGCTGGCCGCGGCCGCCTATGCCTATTATCGGGTCACCAGCGACACCGGTAATCTGGCCGCTTTCGGTCTGCTGGCGTTCGCTGCCGTGGCGCAGTTCGCGCCGGCTTTGCTGGGTGGCCTGTACTGGCGCGGCGCCAGTCGACAGGGCGTCTACGCCGGGCTCAGCGCCGGGTTCGCGATCTGGGTGTACACGCTGCTGCTGCCCACGCTCACCCGGGCCGGCTGGCTCGGTTCGGAGTGGTTGTTTGCCGGACCGCTGGGATTGGGCTGGTTGCGCCCGGAGCAATTGTTCGGCCTCACCGGCTGGGATGCGATCACCCACGGCACATTCTGGTCGCTGTTGTTCAACGTCGGCGCATTCATGGTCGTTTCGGCGCGTTACCGGCCCAGCTTCGAGGATCGGATTCGCGCTACGCCGTTTCTCGATCCCTACGCCTCCCGGCCGATCGCCGACGACGGTTGGCGCGGCAATGTGCGCACCGCTGACCTGCTGGCGCTGGCCAGCCGGTTTCTCGGCGAACGCGAGGCGCGGCGCAATTTTCGGGACTTTTTGACCTCGCAGAACCGCGATCTGGCCGAGGACAGCCCGGCCGATCGCGGACTGGTGCAGTTCTGCGAGCGCCTGCTGGCTGCCTCCATTGGCGCCGCCTCGGCGCGCCTGACACTGACCTCGACGCTGCGCGGTTCCGGCATGGAGCTGGGCGAGGTGGTCAACCTGCTCGACGAGGCCAGTCAGGAGCTTCGCTTCAACCGGGAAGTGCTGTCGACCACGCTGGAGAATATTTCCCAGGCGGTCAGTGTGGTCGACCGCAACCTGCGGCTGATCGCCTGGAACCGTCGCTACCAGACCCTGTTCGACTACCCTGACGGGCTGCTCTACGTCGGTCGGCCGGTCGCCGATCTGATCCGCTACAACGCCGAGCACGGCGAGATGGGCGAGGGCGACGTCGAGGAAATGGTGGCCAAACGGGTCGAGCACCTTCGCCAGGGATCGTCCCACGTGTTCGAACGGGTGCGGCCCAGCGGGCAGGTGATCGAAGTGCGCGGCCAGCCGCTGGCCGGTGGCGGCTATGTCACCAGCTACAGCGACGTCACCGACTACAAGCGCGTTGAACAGGCCCTGCGTGAAGCCAATGAAACCCTGGAGGCGCGTGTCGCCCAGCGCACCCGGGAGCTGGCCATGGCCGTCGATGCGCAACGCCAGGCGAGGCAGGACGCGGTCGCCGCCAACGAGTCCAAGACCCGGTTCATCACTGCGCTCAGTCACGATGTCCTGCAGCCGCTCAATGCCGCACGACTGTTCGCTTCGGCGCTGCGCGACAGCGACGATGCCGGCGAGCAGAAACGTCTGGCCGAGCGCGTCGACACCGCGCTGCGCGCCGCCGAAGAACTGCTCGACGGCCTGCTGGACATCTCTCGCCTGGAGGCCGGCGCGCTCAAGCCCGACGTCACGGCCTTCGCGCTCGATGACCTGCTGTCCAGCCTGGCCGGACAATACGCACCGCTGGCCAAAACGCGCGGGCTGGATTTTCGCCTGCACCTGACGGGTGTCTCGGTGCGCAGCGACCGGCGCCTGCTGCGCCGGGTGATACAGAATCTGGTCGCCAACGCCCTGCGCTACACCTCGGCCGGCCGGGTGGTGCTGGGCGGCCGGCGGCGGGGCGAGTGGCTGGAAGTGGAGGTCTGGGATACCGGTGCGGGCATACCCGAGCATCACCTGCGGCAGATATTCGAGGAGTTCAAGCGGCTCGACAGCCCGTCGCCCTGGGGCGAACATGGCCTGGGTCTGGGCCTGTCGATCTGCCAGCGGATCAGCCGGATGCTGGGCCACCCGATGCGCGTGCGTTCGCGGCCGGGCAAGGGCAGCGTTTTCGCGATCCGGGTTCCGATCACCGCGGCAATCTCGATGCCGGCGCGGCCACGCACCGAGACCAGCGGGCAGAGCCTGGTTGGCCTGCGCGTGCTGTGCCTGGACAACGACCGGGAGATTCTCGACGGCATGGCCGCCCTGCTGGGGCGCTGGGGTGTGGAAACCACCTGTGTGGAAACCATCGATGAGGCGCTGGCGGCTGCGCGCCAGAGCGCGCCGGATGTCTTGCTGGTCGACTATCACCTGCACGACCGCGGCGACGGCCTGGAAGCGCTGCAAGGCCTGATGGCCGTGTGCGACGGCCTACGACCGGCCGCCCTGGTGACTGCCGACGGCAGCGACAGCCTCAAGCGCCGTGCCCGGGGGCTGGGCTATCCGGTCCTCACCAAGCCCCTCAAGCCGGCTTCGCTGCGCGCCTTTCTGGCGGCTCAGCACAAGCGTTCGGCGGCCCAGGTCGTCAGATAATGCCGCCGGCGAGGGTCAAGAAGGCCAGAACAGCCACAGCAGAAAGCCGCCGATCAGCAACCACTGCAGGCCGTAATAGGCGAACCGGCTCCGTGCCTTCAGGCGCTTGTTCCACAGTCGGAACCGGTAGAGCACACCGAACGCCCGATTGACGCCGCCGGTCGGATCGCCGTCCTCGTTGGGCGACTGGCTGCCGGCAAACAGGGTGCGGGCAAGGAAACGGTTGATGGCCCGCGCCCAGCCATAGCGCAGCGGCCGCTCGATATCGCAGAACAGGATGATGCGGTCGGATTCGGTGGCGTTGTGCGCGTGATGGATGAAGGTTTCGTCGAACATCACCGCCTCGCCATCGCGCCAGTGGTAGTCCTCGCCATCGACGCTGATGGAGCAGTCCGGGTGGTTCGGGGTGATCAGACCCAGGTGGTAGCGCAGCGACCCGGCGTACGGGTCGCGGTGCTTCTGCAGAACCGCGCCTGGCGGCAGTTCGGCGAACATCGCCGCTTTCACTTCAGGAATGCCAGCCAGCAACGCCGTGGTGCGCGGACAGTGCTGCACGGCGGACGGGTGCGCATCGCCGTACCACTTCAGGTAAAAGCGCTTCCAGCCGCGCCGGAAGAACGAATTGAAGCCGGCATCGTCGTAGCGATCCGAAGCCCTGACTCGCTGGGCCTCGCGCAAGGCCAGCGCCTCATCGCGAATCGCGCGCCAGTTGTCGCGCAGCGGCGCCAGTTCGGGAAATGCCTCGACATCCAGATACGGCTTTCCCGGCACGCTGGAGGTGGCGTACATCAGCAGGTTGATCGGCGCCATGAAAGTGGAGTGGTCGGTCAACTGCCGCCCGATCCGGTGGCGCACCTTGCCGCGCAGATGCACGAAGGCGGCGGAACCCAGGAACAGCAGGAGAATGATCCATTTCATGGCGCGGCGAGAGCGGCGGAACGGCGGCTCAGTTTCTCACGCCCGGCCGCGCCGATGGACCGGGTGGGCGGGTCAATCGAACGAAGTGCCGAGCGGCTGCGGTTTGAGCGTGAGCTGGCTGGCCAGCACGACCGCCTGGGTTCGGTTGCTGGCGCCCAGCTTGCGAAGAATCGCGGTCATGTGCGCTTTTACGGTTGCCTCGGAGACGCCCAGCTCGTAGCCGATCTGCTTGTTGAGCAAGCCCTCGGCCAGCATGCCCAGCACACGCAATTGCTGTGGCGTCAGATCGCGGATACGCGCGGCGATGTCGGCTTCCTGGTCGCTCACGCCGGGCACCTCGTCGATCGCCGTCGGCAGCCAGAGTTCGCCATCGAGCACGGCGCTGATGGCCTGGATCAGCGTCTCGCTGTTGGCTGATTTGGGAATGAAACCGGCGGCGCCGTGGTCCATCGCCCGGCGCATCACCGAGGCCTCCTCGTGCGCCGAGACCACCACCACCGGCAGTTGCGGGTACAGGCCCCGCAGATGCACCAAGGCGCCGAAACCCTCGGCACCGGGCATGTGCAGGTCCAGCAGCAGCAGGTCGGCGTCGGGCTGCTGTTCGATCAGGGTGAACAGCGCGCGAGCGCTGTCGGCCTCGTGGATCTCGGCCTGGCCGATGCCGCGCGCCACGGCGCCCTTGAGCGCCTCGCGAAACAGCGGGTGATCGTCGGCGATCAGCAGGACCGGCATGGCGCAAGCATAGCCGGATTGTGCCGCCGCGTGCGCCTGGCTTGGCCAGGCCGGGCTGCTCAGCGCTCCAGACGCCACTTCAGCGTGGCGGACTGTTCGATTCCGGACTCCACTTCAACTTCGAAGCTGCGCGGCAGCTGGTAGCGCAGACCGACCACCTGGCCGTTGCCCAGCAGCGATACGCCATAGGTCAGCAGCAGGCGCGGCGACAGGTGCTTGCCGACGGTGAACGCCGAGCCGCCCAGCGACCCCGAATCCTCCACGGCCAGGTCCAGGCCGATCCGGTTGCCGATCTGCGCGGCGAGCAGATTGCCGCCGGCACCCAGCGCCATCGCGGCGGCGCCCAGTTGCTCGGTGTCGTCGCCTCCGGCGCTGCGCAGCGGGCGGCCCAACACCAGCCAGGACAGGGTCTCGGTGCTGTCCAGCGCCGGCTCCGAAATCAGCGTGGTTCGCGGTTCGGCCGGAGTGCCGCGGACCTGGACGCCAGCCATCTGGGCGCCGATCCGGCGCTCGGCGCGAATGTCGAGACTGGGGCTGTCGAGCGGGCTGTTGGCATAGGCCAGTCGGCCGCGGGCGATCTCGATGACGGTATCGAATGCCGTGTAGTTGCCGCTGACGTTCAGTGTACCGCTGGCGAAGGCGTCGCGCCCTGTGGCCTGCTGCATGCGCAGCGCGCCGCTCAGTCGCCCATCGAGGCCCAGGCCGCTGAGCTGCACCCGATCGCCCAGCCGCAGCCGCAGGTCGGCGGCGATCGGAAGCTGTCGACCGGCCCGTTCCTCGTCCGGATCCAGCACCACCACGTCGGTGCTGGTCGAAGCGCCGCCCTCGATACCTTCCAGGTCGACCCGGGCGCGTGGTATGTCGAGTTCCCCGGTCAGCTGGATCCGATTGGCGTCGATCTCCAGGTCGAGTCGTGGGCTGGCCAACAGCCGCAGTTCGGGGTTGTCGACGGCAAGAAAATTCTCGCCGCGCAGTGCCAGGTCCAGCCACGGCTGGCTGCCGTCCAGCGACAGGCCGCCGGTCAGCTCCAGCGCGCCTTCGCCGGTGTCCAGTGCGCCGCTCACCGCCAGCCGGGAGGGCCCGGTTGCGCTCGCCGTGAGGTGGCTGTCGCGCAGCCGCAGTCCGAGCACCGGCAGTTCGCCGCTGAAGTTTTCCAGGCGCGCCTGCCCGGCGATGACCGGCGCGTCACGCCGGCCCGACAGTTCAAGCCGACCCAAAAGCTGGCCTTTCGGCTCGACCAGGTCGGGCGCCAGCAGCTCCAGCCACGCCAGATCGAGCACGTTCAGATCGACCCGACCCGACAGCGCGCTGTCCGCTGCCAGCCCGGTGTTCAGCACGGCGTCCAGCCCGCCGTCATCGGCTCGGCGCAGGCTGGCTCGTGATTCGATCCGGCCATCGGCGAGGGTGGCTTCGAGATCGAGCGCAAGAAAATCGAACAGCACCCGCTCGCTGTCGTCCAGGCCGGTCTGGCTCCAGCGCGATGGACCGGCGCGCAGCGTCAATGTTCCGGACGGTTCGCCGGGCGTCTGCGCGAAGTCTGCTTCGAAGCTCACCTCGCCTTCGGCCCGTACCGGTTGGCCGAGCGGGCCGCCGTTGCGGTTGATCCACGGCTCGGTGAGCGTAAGTGCGAGCCCGCGCGCGCTGGCGCGGAAGCCTTGCCCGGCGTCGGCGCCGAGACACACGCGGGAATCCTCCCGGCCCAGACAGGTGGCGGACAAGCTGAACCCTTGGACCGCCCACGACCACTGGGCGGGGTCATCCAGCCGCCATGGATCGGCCCCGGCCACCAACGAGCCGCCGGGCCCAGGTTCGGGCAGGTTTACGGAAAGTTGGCTCAGCTCGCCCGCCCAGCGGCCGTCGGCGGTTCGAGCGGCCTGACCGGCGGCGGATATCCGCCATCTGGAGTCGTCGATGTCCAGGCTGAGCGCCATCGCGTCAGCCCGGCCCTCGGCGTCGAGACTCAGGGAGGCGACCGCAATGCCGGCCAGATCGAGCGCTTCGGCGCGCAGCGCCAGCGTGTCGCTGCCCTCCTGGGGGAGGCTGCCCAGCAGGTGCGCGTGCGCGACGGCGATACCGGCGTAGCGCAGCTTGCGTATGTGCAGATCCGAGGCGATGATCGCCGGCCGGCCCGGCTGTCCGCGCAGGCCGAGCTGGCCGTCGAGCCGGCCCTGGATGTCCGGAAGCCAGCCGGCCAGTTGCAGCGCGCCAAACTCGGCTTTCAGATCCAGCCGGCTGCCGATGCGACCGGACAGCGCAAGCCGCGATTCGCCGGAAGTCAGCGCCAGATCGATCTCGCCGCTGTCGCCGCGCCAGCGCAGCCCGGCGCGACCGGCGACCGGCTGACCGCGCAGGCGCCCGGTCAGCCCACTCAGCGCGAACTCCGCCTCGGCCGGGTCGGAGCCGCCGGCGGGCAGCCGACCGGTGCTCTGAATCCGCGCCGAAAGCCCGCCCGGCAGGTCGGCCAGCAGGTAGGACGGGTCGATGTCGGCGAGCACCGCCTCGGCATCCCAGGAAACGGCGGGCTGCCAGACCAATCCGCCGGAGGCATCGGCGCGACCGATCGGTGTCGTCAGGCTGAGCGCTTCGATGCGCGCCTGGCTGCGGTCGCCGCGTGCGGTCAGCGTGGCGGTGGCGGCATCGGCTGAGTCGGATACCCGGTGCAGCACCAGCGTGCCCTGCGCCAGCCAGTCGTCGAGTGTGCCGCTGAGCCGCGCCTCGCCGTCCGACAGCCGGGTTGCGCCCGCGCCGCTGCCCCAACGCAGCGCCTGGGCGCGCGCGGTCAGGTCGACCCCATGAGGCGACGCCCGCGCGATCGGGCCACTGAGCGTCAGTTCGCCGCCCAGCAGGCCCAGGTGCAGGGCATCGAACACCAGCTGGTCATCGTCCAGACGGGCCGTTGACGGGGCCAGCGTCAGCGCGAAGCCATCCAGATCGAACGCGCCGCTGGCCTGGCCCTGCCCGGCATCGCCACTGGCTTGCAGTTGCGCACCGTAGCGGCCGGCGAGTCCTGGCCAGATCAGGCCCGGCTGCAGATCGGGCGCGTCCACGGCAAGCCGCCAGCGCAGCGCGTCGTCCAGGCCGTGCAGCAGCAGATCGATCGAAAACGCTTCTGGCGCCACGCCCTCGGCCTGCAGGCTAATCCGCTCGGCTGTGGCCGACGCCACGACAACCACCCGGCTGTCGCCCGCCTCCGGGTGGCCGGGTCGGTAGTCGGCTTCCAGATGGATGCGTGGCGATGAGCCGCTTTGCCACTGGCCGACCACGCCCAGCCGCGCGGCGGCGGCTACGACATCCAGCGCATCGATGTGCAGCGCGTCGCGCTCGAGAACGAATCGCGACTGTACTTGTTCTATTTGCAGCGGCGCGACGTCGGGGCCGGCGTCTCGATCGACGATGCGCAGATCGGTGACCTCGACCTCGTCGAATGCGATGCGCAGCGGCAGGTCCAGTATCGGCAGATCGCGGGGCCAGGCAAAACCGGCCGGCTCGGGCTCGGTTGGCTCCGTCGGCCAGTGCACCACGCGGGCCTCCTCGACGGCCAATGCGGTGACGGTCAGATCACGGCGCAGCAGCCCGGACCAGCGCCAGTCGAGCGCCACCCGCGCGGCCGTCAGCTCGAATCCGTCACCATCGATCCGGACATCGTGCAGCACCAGCGGACCAGCCAGCCGGCCTTCGGCGTGCCGCCAGTCCAGCGCCAGATCGGGCAGTGCCGCGCGCGCGCGCGCCAGAGTCCAGTCGCGACCGTTTGCGCTGGTCAGCAGCCAGAACACCAGAAGCGCAGCGACCAGCAACAGCCCGGTCGACAGCATCATCAGCCGGAGCAGCCAGCGCCTCACAGGTCCGGCCCGATGGTCAGGTGGATGCGGAAGCTCTCATCCGGATTGTCGAAACCGTGGGCCAGGTCCAGACGAATCGGGCCGACCGGCGAGCGCCAGCGCAGGCCCAGACCCGCGCCGAACACCGGCTCGTAGTCGGCGATCTCGTTGACCACATTGCCGGCATCGACGAATGCCGCCATGCCCCACTTGCTGCCGTCGAAGTAGTGGTCGATCTCGGCGCTGCCGATCAGCGCGTAGCGGCCGCCGACCACGGCCTCGTCGATGCGCGGGCCGACCGTGCGCAGATCGTAGCCGCGCAGGCTGCGATCGCCGCCGGCAAACAGGCGCAGGCCGACGGGCAGATCGCGAATATCCTCGACCCAGGTTGCGCCAGCCTCGCTGCGCAGCAGCAGACCCATCGAATCCGAAAGCGCGCGGATGAAGCGACCCTCACCGCGCAACTGAATGAAATTCACGTCGGACAGCAGGGCATCGCTGCCGCCGCGCGCGGTGGCATCCAGCGACCAGCCGCGCCGGGTGAACACCGGATCGTCGCTGCGCCGGGTCTGGGCGGTCAGCGAGGGGTAGGCCAACGTCTTGTTGGTGACGATCGGGATTTCCGAACGCGCGCGCTTGTCGTCCAGCGTTTCGCGCTGGCCGGTGCCGGCGGCGGTCATGTTCCACCGGCCCCAGCGCCAGGTGCGCTCTGCGGTGAGTTCCGCGGTGGACAGATCAAAGCCCTCGAATTCCTCTTGCCGGTAACTGCCGCGCAGCGCCCACCAGCCCGGGCCACGGGCGAAGGCCGGAATGCGGTACTGGGCCACGGCGGCCTGACGACGCTGGGCAAGCTGCAGTTCGCCCTTGAACTTGTGGCCGTGCCGGTTCAGCCAGCGCCGTTCGTAGCCGAGCTGGGTACCCACGCCGCTGTCGGTTCCGAAGCTCAGCGCGGCGCTGTAGACATTCGGCTTGGCTGGCGTCAGGGTGACCAGCACCGGTGCCTCGGGCGCCGCGCCGGGTCCGGTTTCGACATCGGGTCGGACATCGACCACCGAGAAGTAATCGAGGTCGGTCAATCGCTGCTGGAACTCAAGCAGGGCGTCCTGGTGATACGGATCGCCCGCGCGCCACGGTCGCAGCGGGTCGAGCAGGTCGGGTCGAAGCGGCGAACCCTCGAAGCGGGCCTCGCCCAGACGGTAGCGCGGTCCGCCGATCCAGCTCAGGTCGATGCGTGCGCTGTGTTCGGCACGAACGACCTCGACCCGGGCGCGTTCTGTGTCGGCGGCGAAATAGCCGCGCCGCGCCAGTTCGCGGGCGATGGCGGACTTGCTGTTTTCGTAGCGGCTGTGAACGAAGACCTGTCCCACCGACGGCCTGAATGCCGTGATCAGCGCGGTGATGGCGGCCTCATTGCCGGCTGGGCCGTGCACCGCGATGGCGCTTTCGGTGACCCGGACGGGCTGGCCTGGATCGACTGCGATGCGCACCTGAATCCCCTCGCCATCGGCTTCGGCGGCGATCTCGACGGCGCTGTCGTACAGACCGAACGGCTCCAGTGCATTGAGCGTTTCCCGCTCGGCGCGGCGCAGCAGGAAGGCCAGCCGGCCCGGTGTCAGCGACTCGCGCTGGGCATCGCTGAGCTGGGACAGCGAGAGCGAGGCACGCACGCTCTCGGTCTGCGAATCGTTGAGGCCGGTGATGGCGATCCCGGTCAGTCGTTCGGCCCAGGCTGCCGGCACCAGCGCGAAGCAGGCCAGCAGCGCACACCATTTCCGGATTCGCCGCCATCGGATCGGGCGGAACACGCTCATCGGTTGAGCATAGCCGGCGCAGCGCAACGTAGCGTGAGTATGGCCGATGGTCGCCGGCGCCGGCTCTAAATTCAAAAGACGCCCTGCCTTGCAGCTCAAGCGATTACGCCAACGCGCGCGGCCCATCGCCTGCGTACCGCCCGGGCGATGTCCGGCCCGCCGCCGATCACCCGGCCAGCGACAGCCGCCCGATGTCGGCGACCGCATGGAATCGGTCGGACAGCCGCTTGAGGATGGCCAACCGGTTCTCGCGCAGCGCCGGATCCTCGGCCATCACCATCACCTGATCGAAGAAGTCGTCGACCGGCGCGCGCAGCCAGGCCAGCCGCTTGAGCACGGCGACATAGTCGCGCTCGGTCAGCGCGGACTCGGTCTCGCGGATGGCCGATTCGACCGATTCGGCCAGCGCGATCTCGGCTGGCTCCAGCAGCCGGGTGCGCGACACCTTGTCCGGAATCTCGACATCGGTTTTCTTCAGGATATTGCCGATCCGCTTGTTGGCGGCCGCCAGTGCGGCCGCCTCGGGCAGCGCGATGAACTCGGAAACCGCATTCAGCCGCCCGCCGAAATCGGACAGCGAGGCCGGCCGCGATGTCGCCACCGCCTCGAAGTGGTCGCCGGCCACGCCGCGTTCGGCAAAGTAGCCGCGAAGCCGTTCGAGAATGAAGTCGTAGAGCTCGGTGGGTTCCGCGGCCAGGCCGTCGGCGAGTTGGCAGGCTTGCTCCAGCGCGCTGTGAAGGTCGATGTCGAGATCGCCCTCGATCAACGTGCGCGCCAGACCCAGCGCAGCGCGGCGCAGGGCGAACGGATCCTTGTTGCCGGTCGGTTTCAGGCCGGCGGCAAAGCCGCCCGCCAGCGTGTCGAGTCGTTCGGCCACCGCCAGCAGCTGGCCCAGCGGCGTGGCGGCAATCTGGTCGCCCGCAAAACGCGGCTGGTAGGACTCATCGATGGCGATGGCGATTTCCGTGGTTTCGCCCTCGGCGATGGCGTAATAGCGACCGGCGATGCCCTGCAGCTCGGGAAACTCGCCGACCAGTCGCGATTGCAGGTCGGCCTTGGCCAGACCCGCCGCGCGCGCGGCGCGGGCCGCGTCGATGCCTGTTTCCGAGGCCAGCGCCTCGGCCAGACGGCTCACCCGCGCCACCTTGTCGGCGATGCTGCCCAGCTTCTGCTGGTAGGTGACATGGGCCAGCCCGTCGGCCATTGCGCTCAGACCCTGCTTGCGATCCTCGACGTAGAAGAACCGGGCGTCAGCAAAGCGCGGCCGGATGACCCGCTCGTAGCCCTTGCGAACCTGCTGGGGATCGCTGGAATCGATGTTGGCGACACCGACAAAGTGCGCACTCAACCGGCCTTCGCCGTCGAGCACCGGGAAGAACTTCTGGTTGGCCTCCATAGTGGCGATCAACGCCTCGGCCGGAACCTCCAGAAACGTCGGCTCGAAACTGCACAGCACCGCCTTGGGCCATTCGGTGAGGCAATTGACCTCTTCCAGCACGCCGGCGTCGATCCGCGCCTGACCTCCGGCCTGTCGAGCCGCCTGTTCGACTTCGCTGCGGATGGCGGCGCGGCGTTCGTCGGGATCGGCCAGCACGCGGGTCTGGCGCAGCACTTCGATGTAGTCGTCGGCGCTGCCGACCCAGACCGATTTGGGATGATGAAACCGGTGTCCGCGGCTCATCCGGTTGCTGACGATACCGAACAGCTCTGCGTCGATCACTTTGTCGCCCAGCAGCACCACCAGCCAGTGCAGCGGCCGGACAAATGCGAAATCGTGATCGGACCAGCGCATCGGCTTGGGAACCGGCAGCGCCTTGACCGCTTCGTGCAGGATTTCCGGCACCAGCGCCGCCGTGGCGGCGCCCGGCAGGGTCTGGCGGAACACGAACCAGGCGCCCTTGTCGGTCTCCACCGTGCGCAGCTGGCGGACGTCGACCCCGCAGCTGGCGGCAAATCCGAGCAGCGCCTTGCTGGGCTCACCGTCCGCGCCGTATCCGGCGCTGACCGCCGGCCCGCGCCGTTCGCTGTTCTGGGTCGGTTGCTGTGCCTCGACACCCGGCACCAGCACGGCCAGCCGACGCGGCCCGTACAGGGCGCGTGCGGCCTGGCTGTCGAACCCGATCTGGCGTCGCTCCAGGCCAGCCTTGACCGCGTCGAGGAAAGCCTCGGCCAGCCCCGGCAGTGCCTTGACCGGCAGCTCTTCGGTGCCCAACTCGATCAGCAGCGATTGCACGTTGTTCATCATGCCGCCTCCCCACCGACGGCCTGGCGCAGGCCCGGAAAGCCGAGTTTCTCGCGCTGGGCGTGGTAGGCCTCGGCCACCGCCCGGGACATGCCGCGAACCCGGAGAATGAAGCGCTGGCGTTCGGTTACCGAAATCGCGCGCCGGGCATCGAGCAGGTTGAAGCAGTGGCTGGCCTTGCAGACCTGCTCGTAGGCCGGCAGCGGCAGCGACAGGGCGACCAGCGCGTTGGCTTCGGCCTCGCAGGCGTCGAAGCGATGAAACAGCTCGGTCACATCGGCGTGCTCGAAGTTGTAGGCCGATTGCTCGACTTCGTTCTGGTGGTAGACATCGCGGTAATACACCGGCCCTTGCGGTCCCTGGGTCCAGAGCAGATCGAACACGTTGTCGACATCCTGAAGATACATCGCCAGCCGCTCCAGACCGTAGGTGATCTCACCGGTCACCGGCCGGCACTCCAGGCCACCGGCCTGCTGGAAGTAGGTGAACTGGGTCACCTCCATGCCGTTGAGCCAGACCTCCCAGCCCAGGCCCCAGGCGCCCAGCGTGGGCGATTCCCAGTTGTCCTCGACCAGGCGCAGGTCGTGCACCAAGGGGTCGATGCCCAACTCGCGCAGCGATTCGAAATAGCGCTCGACGATGTCATCCGGGTTGGGCTTCATCACTACCTGATACTGGTAGTAGCGCTGGAGCCTGTTGGGATTGTCGCCGTAGCGGCCGTCGGTCGGTCGCCGGCACGGCTGGACATAGGCGGCGTTCCAGGGCTCCGGGCCAAGGGCGCGCAAAAAGGTGGCCGGATGAAAGGTGCCGGCACCGACTTCGAGATCCAATGGCTGAATCAGGGTGCAGCCCTGACGGTCCCAATAGTCGTTGAGGCGCTGAATCAATTGCTGGAAGCTGGGTGCGGGCATCGTCGAAAGCACGTGGAGGCGATCCGCTAGTATAGCCAGCGGCAGCCGGCATTCTGCGCACCATCAGTGCGACGCTGGCCGCAGGTCACCGTAACCCGCCTTCAGGAGCAACACAGATGCCGATTCGAACCGTGTCCGCCGGCCGTGGGCTGAGCTGGCTCAGCGAGTCTCTCGATATGGCCGGAAAGCGCCCGGCCGCGGTACTGGGCGCGGCTCTATTGGCCATCGTGACCGCGTTGGCGGCGACCATCGCCGGGGCCATCCTGCTGATGCCGGGTCAGGAAGGCACGGCCTCCGTGGGACAAGGTGTCGCCCGGCTGATACCGCTGATGATTCTGGTGATCGCCTTGCAGCCGGTACTGATGGCCGGACTGATCGCGGTCATCGCGCGGGTCGATCACGGCGAGAGCGCGGGGGCGACAGGGGTATTCGCCGGCTTCGTCGGCGGCCGGCTGCTGCCGCTGGCGAGTCTGGGCCTGATCCAGGTGGCGTCGATCGGTCTCAATCTTGTGCTGCTCGACTGGCTGGGAGGAGACGACTTCCTGGCCCGTTACGGGGCGTTTCTCGACGCCTTGAGTCCCGGCCAGGGTTTCGATCCGGCGGCGGTGCCGCAGCCGGAAAATGCCGGCCTGCTCAGTCTGGCCAACCTGACGATCAACGTCCTGTCGATGGCCTTGCTGGCGCTGTCGGTACCGCAAGTGATGCTGGCCGGACGGACCCCTCTGGCCGCCGTGCGTGATGCGTTCGGCGCAACGATGCGCAATCTGCCGGCGCTTCTGGTCGCCCTGGTGGTTGGCTTCCTGGGCCTGTTTCTGGGCATGCTGGTGGTCGGTCTGGTCGCCACGCTGGCCGGGCTGGTCGGCGGGCTGATCGCGCCGATCATCGGCAATCTGTTGAGCTTCGGAATCTTCCTGTTGGGCACACTGGCTGCTGTCGCCATGCTGGCCGGCGCAACCTACCTGGCGTGGCGGGACACTCTCGCCGACCCGGCCGCGAACGACGACGATTCACCACCGCAGGTCCAGGCCGAGTTCTGATGCCGCGCCGCGTTGCCGGTCAGGCTTCGTCGGCGTCCTGCTCACGTGCCTCGTCGCTGCGCGCCAAGGCCCTCGCCGCCATGATGCCGATCTCGTAGAGGATGAGCATCGGGATCGCCAGCAGCACCTGGGAGATCACATCGGGCGGTGTGACGATGGCGGCCAGGATGAAAATCCCGACCACCACATAGGCACGCGAGGCCTTGAGCTGCTCGACGTTGACCCAGCCCAGCGCGGCGAGAATCACCACCGCGACCGGAAGCTCGAAACTCAGGCCAAAGGCCATGAAAATCAGCAGCACGAAGTCGAGGTAGCGGTTGATGTCGGTCATCATCGCCACGCCCTCTGGGGTGACGGCGGTGAGGAAGCCGAACACCAGTGGCAGCACCAGGAACCAGGCGAACGCGCAGCCGATGTAGAACAGCGCCGTGGCGGAGAACAGCAGCGGCTTGGCCAGACGCTGCTCACGTCGGTACAGGCCCGGCGCCACGAAGGCCCAGATCTGATACAGCATGACCGGCATGGCGATCATCAGGGCCAGCACGAAGGCCAGTTTGATCGGCGCGAAGAACGGGCTGGCGACATCGATGGCGATGATCTGGCCTCCGCTGGGCAGCTGGCTCAGCAGTGGCAGGGCGAACTGTGCGTAGATTTCCTGGGCGAAGGGCAGCAAGGCCAGAAAAGCGACCGTGACCGCCAGCAGCGCGCGCATGATGCGCGTGCGCAGCTCCAGCAAATGGCCGAAGAACGTCTCTTCACTGGCCTCATCGGCGAACTTGCTCATGTTGCCTGATCGTCGTTTGTGCTTTCGCCGGGACTGGGTTGATCTTCGGAGATTTCCGGTGTGGCGGCGACGGCCGCCGGGGCGCTTGCGGCAGCGGCGGCGGCGCGTGCGGCGGCCGCTTCCCGTGCCGCCTTTGCAGCGGCGGCGGTACGCGCGGCCGTGTCCGCCTTGAGCACATCAGCCGACATCTTTGCCGAATGAACCGCCTTTCGGGTGTCCCCGACCGCCTGATTGACCGGGTTCAGCAGATCTTTGCGGGTAACCGTGTCGAAGTCCTTGCCGGCCTGGCGCAGCTCTTCGGACGTTTTCTTGAGGGTTTCCTTCAGCTCCGACTGGGCGATCTCTTCCTCAAGCTCGGCCTTGACCGAATACCAGCTGGCCTTGGCCTTGCGCAGCGATGCGCCGAGCAGGCGGGCAGCCTTGGGCAGCCGCTCCGGCCCCAGCACCAACAGTGCAATGATCGCGAGAATCAACAGCTCGCTGAAACCGATGTCGAACATGGCGCCTCTCGAAGATCAGCGCGTGCCGCTCTCGGTGCGATCGGGATCCTTCACTGAAGCGTCCTCGGCGGCATCCTGATTGAGCTGTTCGGTCGGCTTCTCCTCGCCGTCGGACATTCCCTTGCGGAAGCCCTTGATGGCTGCGCCGAGATCCGAGCCGACGTTGCGCAGCCGCTTGGTGCCGAACAACAGCAAAACGATGACCAGGACAATCAGAATTTGCCAAATGCTGGGAGACATGGTGGTGCTACCTGTGGAGTGGAGTGGGACCGGGTCGCCAGCATAGCGCAGCTGGAAACCCTGCGTATCGATGTAAGTTACACAGCCGGGACGGGGTCAGCGGGAGCTGTATTCTTCCAGCCGGTCGCGAAAATCGACGACCTGTTCCGAGCCGCGCTCGACCCGGCCCTCGAAAATGGCCCTGGGCGTGGTTTCGGGACCGTAAACGGCGGCATTGGCATCGTGGTCGATGTTGAGCACGGCGCCATCCAGCGCGACGCCCGCGAACAGCCCGCGTGCCCGCGACCAGGCGAAAATTTCCGCCTTTAGCTGCTCGTCGGTCGACGCCTGGGCATTGCGGCCGACCGGGCCGGCAGCCACCGACGCATCGGCGCCGAGCGTGAATTTGCCGCGGATGATGTTGTCCACGCCGCGCTGGGTGCGGAACACCAGAATCACGTCAGAACTCTGCAATCCGGCCTGAAACCCGAAACTGCCGCCGGTCAGCGCCATGAAGCTGGGGTGGCTCCAGGTGCCATCGGCGCGGCGCACCGAAATGACGCCGGTCCCGCGCCGTCCGCCGAATACCAGCGCAGCCTTGAACACGTTGGGTACCACGGCGACCGCGTGGGCATCGCGCAACAGTGCTTCGGGAATCGACTGCTCGGGGACCAGCATCAATTTGTCCAGGACAGCGACCGCCTGGGCGAGCTTTTCCTCTTCCTCGGGGCCGGCCCACACGGTGGCCGGCAGCAGGACGCAAACACATAGAAGCAGGGCGGCGATGCGCGACATGAGAATCTCCTGAATTTGTGGCGATCGTTCGAGTATGTGCCCCGGCGCTGAATCGCCGGTGAGCAGGGGCTGCACGCGGCGAATGATAATCTGCCCTGAAATACTCGGAGCACCGCAATGAGTCATGCGTTTTTCGACGGTCAGGCCGGCAGCGGAAAGCCGGCGGTGCTGCTGGTCAATCTGGGCACTCCCGACGCCCCCACCGCGTCCGCAGTCAGGCGTTATCTCGCCGAGTTTCTGCACGATTACCGGGTCGTCGATCTGACCCGCTGGCTGTGGTGCGCCATTCTGCACTTCGTGATCCTGCCGCTGCGTTCACCTCGGGTGGCGAAAAACTACGCCCGGGTCTGGGGCGAGGGCGGCTCGCCGCTGTTGACCCTGAGCCAGGGTCTGGTCGATGCCGTTCAGCAGCAGTTGCCCGAAGCCAGGGTCCGCTTGGCCATGCGTTACGGCAATCCGTCGGTGCCGGATGTCTTGCGCCAGCTGGCGGCCGACGGTCTGGATCGCGTGCTGGTGGTGCCGCTGTATCCGCAGTACTCGGCAAGCACCTCGGGCTCGGTCTTCGATGCGGTCGCCAAGACGTTCAGCCGCTGGCGTCGGGTGCCCAGCCTGCGGTTCGTTGCCGACTACCATCTGGACCCCGAGTGGCTGGATGCGATCGCCGACTCGATCCGCCGCGACCGAGCCGAACACGGCAGCGGCGAACTGCTGCTGTTTTCCTTCCACGGTCTGCCCGAACGTTTCGCCCGCGCTGGCGATCCCTATCCGGAGCAGTGCCGGGCCGGCGCTCAGGCCATTGCCGAGCGGCTTGGGCTGCCGGCAGACGCTTGGCGCGTCACATTCCAGTCGCGCTTCGGTCGCGAGCCGTGGTTGCAGCCCTACACCGATGCCACGCTGGCCGAACTGGCCAAGTCGGGCATGGGTCGGGTCGATGTGGTCTGCCCGGGTTTTGCCGTGGACTGTATCGAGACCATCGACGAGATAGGCCACGAAAACGCCGAGCTGTTCATCGCCAATGGCGGCGAAACCCTGCATTACATTCCTTGCCTCAACACCAGCGCGGGTCACGCGGACATCATGGCGGCGCTGGTTCGCCGTCACCTGGACGGTTGGTCCGGCTGATGCGCGAGCTGATGCTGGAAACGCCGCGCGGGCGGCTGGGGGTGCTGCGCCACGGGCCGTCCGATGGTGTGCGGGTATTGGCGGTGCACGGCTGGCTGGACAATGCGGCCAGCTTCGTTCCGATCCTGCCGCACTTGCCGGGCTGCGACGTGGCCGCCATCGATCTGCCGGGCCATGGCCTGTCCGACCATCGGCCGTCGGGCGCTGAATACACTCTGGCCGGATGGGTCGAGGACGTGCTCGCGGCACTGGATGCCTTGGGCTGGCAGCACGCCTGCCTGCTCGGTCATTCGCTGGGCGGGGCGATCTGCTCGATGACCGCGGCGGCGGCGCCCGAGCGTGTCCGGCGTCTGGCCCTGATCGAGGCATTGGGCGTGTTGTCCGGCGCACCGGAAACCGCATTGGCCCGTTTGCGCGAAGGGATTGCCGGGCGTCGCGCGCTGGCCGGCAAGCAGCTGCGGGTATTTCGCGACCTGGCCGCCGCCGTGCGTACCCGCATGGCGGCCAATGCGCTGAGCGAACCGGTTGCCCGCCTGTTGGTCGAGCGCGGCGTGGCCGGCGTTGAGGGCGGTTATGTCTGGCGCAGCGATCCGCGCCTGACCCTGTCCTCGCCGCAGCGTGCCGAGGAAGCCACCGTGCGGGCCTGGCTGGCCGGCATCGAGTGCCCGACGCTTTTGATCGCCGCAGCGCAGTCGCAGCCCTATTTCACCCCGGAATTGCGCGATGCGCGCCTGGCCAGCGTGCCCGATATCGCGGTGACGGTACTGCCGGGCGGCCATCATCTGCACATGGAAACCCCCGAGCCGGTGGCGGCGCAGTTGCAGGCGTTTCTCTGCGCAATCATCGCACCGGGACACACCGACATCCCGGTCGTCGACCAGACAACGACGTAGCATCGCCCCGTGTCTCCCTGCGGCGTGCCGGCGCCAACCGGCGATCCGGCTGCCGGCCCTGAAGTGCGGGGATGCCCCAAAAAAACGCCCGAGCCGAAGCTCGGGCGCGGCTGCCTTCCTGGCTGCCGGGAGGGCCGACTGAGGGAGAGATGGCAGTCGGTCGACCGACCCTGGGCCGATCAAAGACGTTAAGGGGTCTGGCTTTCGGGGGCGCGGAGTCTTTCAGGGCGTACTTTTGTAGATGAAGATTTCCTCCAGGAAGGCGGTCAGGCCGCTCCATGAATCGCGGTCGGCTGCGGCGTCGTACGCCAGCGGAATGCCGAATCGTTGTCCGGCCTCGGTTGCCGCCGGATTGGTAAATGCATGCCGCACACCCGGATAGGCGACCAGATCGAAGCGCGCGCCAGCCTGCAACATTTCGGTCACGAACCCCTGAACCTGTTCGGTCGGCACGAACGGGTCGGCGCCACCGGTGTAGATTTTCAGCGGCGACTTGACCGCGTCGGCGGCGGCCGGTACCGGGCTGGAAAGGGTGCCGTGCATGCTGACGATACCGGCCAGCTCGATGCCCTGACGGGCCATGTGCAGCACCACGCCACCGCCGAAGCAATAGCCCAATGCGGCCAGCCTGGCGCCATCGACCCGTGGATGCGCCCTCAGCAGTTCCAGCGCGGCAGTGAAACGCTTCTCAAGTACCGCCGGATCGGCCATCACGCCGCCCATCAGCGCACCGGCCTGTTCCGGATTCTCGCCCAGCCTGTCGGCTCCGTACATGTCGATGGCAAACGCCGTGTAGCCCAGTCCGGCGAGCGCCTTGGCGCGTTCGCGCTGGTAGTCATTGTGACCCCACCATTCGTGAACCACGATAACGCCGGGCCGCGGACCTTCGATCGCATCGTCGTAGGCGATCATGCCGCGAAATGGCTGGGAGTCGATGGTGTATTCGACGATCTCGGTACGTACTTCGGCATCGGCCTGGCCGCAAAACAATCCGATCAGCGCCAGCGTGGGGACAATCGCCTTTCTCATCAGAGACATCACGGGGTTTCCTTGCCTTGAATCAGGAGAAGATCCAGCGTCGACCCGGTCTGCCGGAGTGCGACCAACTCGGCGTTGTCCGGATCGCGATACCAGTCGCGCGCCCGCTCCGTGTCGGGAAACGCCAGAACCACGACCGCATCGGAAGCCGGCGGACGGCCTTCCAATACCTCCTGAGGCCCGCCGCCGGCGAGTATCTGTCCGCCGTGACGGGCAACTACGGCCGGCAATCTGGCGCCGTACTCGGCGCGCCAGGACGGGTCATGCACTTTCAGAAATCCAATTGCGTAAGCGGTCACGCGTTGCTCCTTCGATTGATGCTCCAGATGTGAAGGACATCCTGGGGCACGGTGGGGATCGCGTAAATTCGCAAAACATGCAACGCAGGTGTGCAAAAATGCACAGATGAACGATTGGGACGATCTTCGCGTTTTTCTGGCCGTTGCACGGCATGGCAGTCTCAGCGCCGCCGCCGTGCGTCTGAACGTCAATCACTCCACGGTGTCTCGGCGGCTGGCCGCATTCGAGGCCCGGCTTGGCGCCCGGCTGTTCGACCGGATGCCCGATGGCCTGGTGCTGGCCAGCGCCGGATCGGACATGCTGGAGACCGCCGAACGCATCGAGGCCGACTTCGCGGCACTGGGCCGGCGTCTGGCAGATCGCGATTCAACACCGTCCGGGGTACTTCGGGTGACTGCGCCGGAGGCGTTGGTGGCACGGGTGCTGCTGCCGCAACTGCCGGAGTTCAATCGGCGCTTTCCCGATATCGAAGTCGGCCTGATCGCCGCAGATGAACCCTTGAGCCTGTACCGGCGCGAGGCCGATGTCGCCGTGCGGGCCACCCGCAGGCCACCGGAAACTCTGGTCGGGCGGCGGCTGTGCGGTCAGGCCATGGCGCTGTACGGTGCCGATCGCTACCTCGAATCGACCATCGGCTCGGCCAGGCGCCTGCCCAGGCGGGTGGAGCTGGCCTGGATCGGCCGGGTCGACGATCCCGCGCCGCCGGGCTGGGTTCAGGCGCATCTGCCACGCGCGCGGCTTGGTTGCCGAGTCGATTCCAAGCTGGCGGCGCTGGCCGCAGTGAAGGCCGGACTCGGTGTGGCGCCGCTACCGTGCCGGCTCGGCGACGATGACGCCGACTTGCGCCGGCTACCCGGTATCGCCTCCTGGACCGATATCGACATCTGGTTGCTCAGCCATCCCGATGCCCGCAACAACGCGCGGGTCGCCGCCTACCGTCAGTTCGCCGTCGAGCTGTTCGAGGCCGAGAAGGATCTCTTCGAGGGGCGGCGGCCGCGGAGCGGCAGGTCCATCACTCAGCGCGCCGCCGGGCCGGAAAAGACCGCCTCAAGAAATCTGGTGAACCCAGCCCAGGACTCGCGGTCGGCGTCGGCGTCATAAGCCAGTGGTATGCCGAAACGCTTGCCGGCGTCGGTCGCGGCCGGGTTGCTGAAGGCGTGCTGGGCGCCGGGGAAGGCGATCAGATCGAAGCGCGCGCCCGCCCGCAGCATTTCGCTGACAAAACCGTTGACCTGTTCGGTGGGGACGAACGGGTCGGCGCCACCGGTGTAGATTTGCAGCGGAGTCCTGACCGAACCCGATCCGGCCGGCACCGGGCTTGACAGGATGCCGTGCATGCTGCCGATCCCGGCCAGCTCGATACCCTGGCGCGCCATGTGCAGCACCACGCCGCCGCCGAAGCAGTAGCCCAGTGCGGCAACCTTGGCTTGCTCGGTGCGCGGATGTTCGCGCAGCAGTTTCAGGGCGGTGTTGAACCGCTTCTCCAGCGCAGCCGGATCGGACATCACCGCGCCCATCAGCGCGCCGGCCTCGTCCGGATTGCTGCCCTGCTTTCCGGCGCCGTACATGTCGATGGCGAAGGCGGTATAGCCGAGCGCCGCAAGCGCCTTGGCGCGTTCCCGTTGATACTCGTTGTGGCCCCACCACTCGTGGACCACGATGACGCCGGGCCGCGGTCCTTCAAACGCGTCGTCGTAGGCGATCAGGCCACGAAACGGTTCGCCATCGACCTGATAGTCGACCACTTCGGTGCGCACCTCGGCCAGCGCGATGACGCTGGAAAACATCAGGCCGAGCGTTGCGGCGGAGAGAATCATGTTTCGGATTTGGGCCACGGGAGTTCTCCTGGAAGTCGAGAGCATGCTGGTCGGCGTGACTACGCAGACCCGGGCCGAGCCGTGACCAGCATAATCTGCAGCGTGATACCGGTCACCGCAATGATCCATGACCGAAACCATGGATTAGATGGCCGAGCGCCCCGACCCGGTTGTGGCCACGCACTGGTCCAAATTGTACGCGGGGCTACTGTCGCCCGATGGGTCGGCCGCTGGGCGCCAGCCCGCCCATGGCCAAGCCCAAGGCAGCGAATGCGGTCGACGGAACAGGCCAGGCCGACTGATCGGCACCCCGCTCCTGAACCAGGCTGATCTGCTGCTCGCTCCAGTGCATCAGTTCGAGCCGACCGCTGGCATCTTCGGTCAGCGCGGTGCAATGCTCCACCCAGTCGCCGTCATTGCAGTAGAGCACCCCGTTCAGGGTTCGAATTGCGCCGAAATGAATGTGTCCGCAGATATGCCCATCGAAGCCGCCCTCTGAAGCCGTTTTCGAGACTCGGTTTTCGTAGGACTGAATGTATTTCAGTGCCTTTCCGATGCGCGATTTGGCAAGGAGAGACAGCGGCAGATAGGGCAGATCAAAGCGTTGCCGAAGCCGGTTGAAGGTCCGATTGGCCCAGCAGATGAAGCGATAGCCTCGATCGCCCAGCCCATGCAGCCAGTCGCGGCCGTCGGCATCGGGATCGAACTCATCGCCATGGCTGACCCGGAAGCGCCGGCCATCCGCTCCGACATGAACCGCATCGAAGCGGACGTCGATCGCTGCGATGCGCGAACCGCACAGACTGCGCAGGGCCGCATCATGGTTGCCCGGAATATAGACCACCCGGGTGCCGGATTCGGCTTTTCTCAGTACTTCGGCCAGCACCGCACCGTGCTCGGCTGGCCAGTACACCCGGCGCACCATCGCCTCAAGATCGATGATGTCGCCGACCAGGTACAAGGTGTCGCACGTGGTGCGGCGAAGGAAGTCCAGCAGACAGCCGGCCTTGCAGTCCGGCGTTCCCAGGTGAACATCGGAAATGAAGATTGTGCGGAAGCGAAGCGGTGTCATCGTGGGATTCCCGACCTTTCCGCAGACCAAGGCTGGGGTCGCCGCATCACACCGGAATGACCGGGGTGTTGCCGCTCCGTGACACGGCATTATCGACGAGACCCTTGGCACGCCGGGCTGCCGGGATGGGGCGGCACCTCTATTCGCAGACCGCGACGTCCGGTATGAGACCCCCAGACGCAGGGGATGAGTGGGCGTTACTCGCGCACGAGTCGCAGCAGTTGGCCTATCATCGTTCGTCCTCGACTTGCGCCGACCTTCCCCGTCTGGCCGCCGAACCACCAATGAATCTGCGCGTACTCGATGCCGCTCTGTTGCACCCTCCGATGCTTCCGGGCCTGTCCGGCGCGCGCCGGTTCCTGGTCGAACTGGTCTGGTTCGGCATCAAGGAGGCACGTTCCTGCCTGTTCGCCGCGTCGATCTTCGCCGCCATCCTGCTGGTGCCGCGCGAAGGCATCTGGCTGCTGCCGCGCTACGACGCACTGCTGTTGATCGCCCTGGCCATTCAGGCCTGGCTGCTGCGTTCGGGACTGGAGAGCGTGGACGAGGCCAAGGCCATCGGCCTGTTTCATCTGATCGGTTTCGCGCTGGAGGCGTACAAGGTCTCTCCGGCGATCGGCTCGTGGAGCTATCCCGACGCGGCCTGGACCAAGGTTCTCGGCGTGCCGCTGTTCGCCGGGTTCATGTACGCGGCGGTGGGTAGCTACATCATCCAGGCCTGGCGGATGCTGGATGTGCGCATTCGCCATCATCCGCCGTACTGGCTGGCGACGCTGATCGCCCTGTTGATCTACGCCAACTTCTTCACCCATCACCACATCGGCGACTGGCGCTGGTACATCGCGGCCTGTGCGCTGGGCCTGTATGCCCGCACCACGGTGATCTTTCGCCCCTACGACCGCGACCGGCGCATGCCGATGCTGCTGGCCTTCGCGCTGATCGGCTTCTTCATCTGGCTGGCGGAAAACTTCGGAACCTTTCACGGCGTCTGGCAGTACCCCGAGCAGCTCGGTGCCTGGTCGGCGGTTCACGTCGGCAAATGGAGCTCGTGGTCGCTGCTGGTGGTGATGACCTTCACCATCGTCGCTCACCTCAAGCACATCAAGCAGTGCATTCACGTGCCCGACTGAACGACGCGCCGCCCGGGCAAACGCCCGGCCGCCAACACCAGCCGATGGTCAATCGAGGCGCAGGTGCTTGACCGACCTACCGTGCCGACGGATCAGGCCCTTATTTTCCGGCATGGCGCGTTGGTGTGCTGCCGTACAGACACGACCCGGTACGCTGACTCACGGTTGAGCACTCCGCCGTCCATTATCCGTCCGGGGACAACCGCCATGCTCGAAACCATCATCGTCATCCTGCTCATCCTCTGGGCCCTGGGCCTGGTCACCTCGTACTCGTTGGGCGGGTTCATCCACATCCTGCTGGTCATTGCCATCGTGGTGATCCTGATCCGGGTGATCCAGGGCAGGAGGAGCTGAATCATGAACAGCCTAAGGATCGCGGCCGTACTGTTGATCGTCGCAGGCACGCTGGCGCTTGCCTACGGCGGCTTCAGCTACACCAAGGAAACCCACGAAGCCAGCATCGGCCCGATGAACCTGTCGATTGCCGAAAAGCGTCGTGTCAATGTCCCGCTCTGGGCCGGCATCGTCGCGGTCATCGCCGGTGGCGTGCTGCTGGTCGGCGGGCGCAAGCGCTAGCAGTCCGGCCGGAAAAAGGTTCGACCGGCTGCGGGCCCCGCGCCGGGCGACCCGAGCCCGTTGCCCGTGCAGTGCCAGGCACATTCGCTTGCCGCTCGACATCGGTGACACCCACCCACCCTCAACCCCAAGGATCCCAGCCATGAAACGTCTACTTACCATGCTGTTGCTGTCGTTATTCGCCATCGGCATGCTCACTGCCTGCAACACCATCTCCGGCGCCGGCCAGGACGTCCAGAGTGTCGGAAGGGCGGTCGAGAACGTGGCCGAGGATTGCAAGGACAATTGCCTCGACAACGATCGTTGATCCAGCGGGCGGCATTCAAGACTCTTGGCCGGGCGTCGCAGTATCGGACGCCTGGCGCCGGGGCGGGCAGCCGGCCTGCTCCCATTCCGCCATCACGAGGACACCACCATGAACCTGCACCTGTCTCTGACCCCGATCATCGCGCTGATCGCCGGGATACTTATTCTGGTCATGCCCCGGTTGCTGAACTTCATCGTCGCCATCTATCTGATCGTCATCGGCCTGATCGGCTTGTTCGGCAGCGGCCGGTTCGGTTGACGCCACGCCCACGCCCGACCGGTCCGCAGGCCGAATGCGGCGGTCTCGACCACGGCTGAGCAGCGCCACGATTGCTTGCGCGGCACGCCGGGCATTCGACGATGGTGGCGCAATGATCGCCATCGGCACGCTCGAACGCCGGAAGTGGATCGGCTATACCCACGAAAGATCGGCGTTCTCGACGCCAGCGGCCCGGAAGCCGCGCCCTGCGCGTGCCAGCGGGCACCGAATAAGGACGAGACCAGGATGCGCTGACCCTTCGGTCGAGCGACCGGCCCGGCCACCCGATCGTCCCAGAGGCCGATCGCTTCATCGTCGGTATCGATGATCCGGCGGCGGCACAGGACGATCGGGGGATCGCCCCGAGGTGGAGGTCAGTCGAAGCGCAGGTGCTTGACCGACTTGCCGTGGCGGCGGATCAGACGCAAGGCCTCGATGCCGATCTGGATATGATTCTCGACGAAGTTTGAGGTAACGACCTGGTCGCTGGCCTCGGTTTTGACGCCCTCGGGGATCATCGGCTGATCGGACACCAGCAGCAGCGCGCCGGACGGGATCGAGTTGGCGAAGCCGGTGGCGAAAATGGTCGCCGTTTCCATGTCGATGGCCATGCAGCGGGTCTTGCGCAGGTAAGCCTTGAAATGGGTGTCGTGCTCCCAGACCCGGCGATTGGTGGTGTACACGGTGCCGGTCCAGTAGTCGTGGCCGAGATCGCGGATCATGGTGGAAACAGCGCGCTGCAGGGCGAACGCCGGCAGCGCGGGCACTTCCGGCAGGATGTAGTCGTTGGACGTGCCCTCGCCGCGGATGGCGGCGATCGGCAGCACCAGATCGCCGAGCGCGTTCTTCTTCTTGAGCCCGCCGCACTTGCCGAGAAACAACACGGCCTGCGGACTGACCGCGCTAAGCAGATCCATCATGGTGGCGGCATTGGCGCTGCCCATGCCGAAATTGATCATCATGATGTCGTCGGCGGTCGCGCTGGCCATTGGTCGGTCGAGGCCGCGCACTTTCGCACCGGTCAGTCGGCAAAAGGTATCCAGATAGCCGCCGAAATTGGTCAGCAGAATGTGGGGGGGGAACTCCTCCACCGGTATGCCGGTGTAGCGGGGCAGCCAGTTGTTGACGATGTCTTCTTTGTTTTTCATCGTTACCCTCGTGTTTTTCTGGTCGTCGTGGTTGCCGCATTGTAGGCGCACAGCGCCAACCATGACCTATGGCCTATACCGATGGTGGCGCGAGAATGTAGGGTTGCCCATTCCCGACTCGCACCCGAGGCCGTCATGCGTCTTCCCCATCAGATCGGACTGGCAGCGGCGCTCCTTGGCGCAACCGCGCTGACGTCCGCCGCCGAGCCGGCAGCGTTTGCCAGCACCTATGCGCCGGTCGCCTCGCCGCCGGTTTTGATTCGCGGTGCCACGGTGCTGACCGGCGACGGGCAGCGGCTGGAAGCCAGCGACCTCTTGATGCGCGAAGGCCGCATCGTCGGTTTGGGTGCCGGCCTGGACGCGCCGGACGATGCGATTGTCCTCGATGGCGCTGGCAAATGGCTGACGCCGGGATTGATCGACGTGCATTCGCATCTGGGCGTTTACGCCAGCCCGGGTGCCGATGCGCACTCCGATGGTAACGAAGTGACCAGTCCGGTCACCTCACAGGTCTGGGCCGAGCACGGCGTCTGGCCGCAGGATCCCGGTTTTGCGGCCGCGCTGGCCGGTGGTGTGACAACCCTGCAGGTGCTGCCCGGATCGGCCAACCTGATCGGCGGCCGTGGCGTGACGCTGAAAAACGTGGCCGCCGGGAGCGTGCAGGCGATGAAGTTTCCCAGCGCCCCGCATGGCCTGAAGATGGCCTGCGGCGAGAATCCGAAGCGGGTCTACGGCCAGCGCGGCCAGGCGCCGATGACCCGAATGGGCAATCTGGCCGGCTATCGCGCCGCATTCATCGAGGCCGCCGAATACCGGCAGCAGTGGACCGACTACGAGGCCAAGCGAGCCAAGGATGACGGCAAGAAAAAAGCCGACGACGAGAGCAAGCCGCCCAAGCGCGATCTTCGTCTGGAAACCCTGGCCGGCGCGCTGGCCGGCGAAATTCAGGTTCACATTCACTGCTACCGCGCCGACGAAATGGCGCTGATGATCGATCTGGCCCGCGAATTCGGGTTCAAAATCGCCGCCTTCCACCATGGCGTGGAGGCCTACAAGCTGGCCGACACGCTGGCCAGCGAGAACATCTGCGGCGCGCTGTGGGCCGACTGGTGGGGATTCAAGATGGAAGCCTACGACGGAATCCTGGAAAACATCGCCCTGGTCGACCGCCCCGAGGGCGGTTGCGCCATCGTGCATTCGGATTCGTCGGAAGGCATCCAGCGGCTCAATCAGGAAGCGGCCAAGGTCATCGCCGCTGCCGGTCAGGCGGGTTTGCAGATTCCGCCCGAGCGGGCGATCCGCTGGCTGACCGAAAACGCGGCGCGTTCGCTGGGCGTGCTCGACGATATCGGCACCCTGACGCTGGGCAAGATGGCCGACGTCGTGCTGTGGAACGGCAACCCGTTCAGCGTCTATGCCAAACCGGAAAAGGTGTTCATTGACGGCACGCTGTTGTTCGACAGCGCCGATCCGGGCTTGCAGCCGGTCTCGGACTTCATGCTCGGTCAGGAGGTGACGCCATGATCGCCGTTCGCATCATGCTGGCGCAGCCGCTGCCCTCGCGGCATTCGGGCGCGCGACCGGTGGCCGCGCTGCTGGCCCTGCTGTTCGCGATCGGCCTGTCGGCTCCGGCGATCGCCCAGAATGTGCTGATCCGCAACGCCACCGTACACACCGTCGGCCCCCAGGGTTCGCTGCAGGGTGCCGATGTGCTGGTCGAGGCCGGCACCATTCGCGCGGTCGGCCAGGGGCTGGTCGCCCCGGACGGCGTGCTGGTGGTCGAAGCAGGCGGTCGCCCGCTGACGCCGGGCCTGTTTGCCGGGCTGACCGGCATCGGCATCGAGGAAGTGTCGGCCGAGCCGTCCGGCAACGACGGTGCGCTGAGCTACCCGGCGCCTCTGGTCCCGCAGATGCGCCCGGAATTCGATGTCGCAACGGCTTACAACCCGCGCTCGACCCTGCTCCCGATCGCCCGCCGTGGCGGGCTGAGCTGGACCGTGCTGGCTGCCGGGTCGGGCGAGGGCGGCTCGATCATCGCCGGGCAGGGTGGCGCGGTGCGGCTGGATGGCGGCTTCGACGTGCCGTTTGGCGGGTCGAGCGCGTTGTTCGTCAATCTGGGTGGCCAGCTCGCCCCCCTGTCCGGCAACAGTCGCGCCGCGCAGTACATGTTATTGGAACAGGCATTTTCCGAAGCGCGCGGCGCGGTGCCGGTCCATCTGCCGTCGAATCTGCTCACCCCGGCCGGTCGCGGCACGCTGGCGCGGCAACTGGATGCCGGTCGTCTGGTGGTTTCGGTCGATCGCGCCGCCGATATCCGCCGCGTACTGGCGCTGGCCGAGCGCGAGCGGTTCAGCCTGGTGCTCTCGGGCGCAGCCGAAGGCTGGCTGCTCGCCGACCGGATCGCCGCCGCCGGGGTGCCGGTGTTCATCGATTCGCTGGCCAATCTGCCGGCCAGTTTCGATGCCATCGCGGCGCGTCTGGATGCCGCCGCGCGGCTGCATGCTGCGGGGGTCAAAGTCGGTTTCAGCCAGAGCGGCGACGCCAGCCACAATGCCCGCAAGGTGCGCCAGTTGGCCGGCAATGCTGTTGCCAACGGCCTGCCCTGGGAGGCTGGTCTGGCCGGCTTGACCCGGGTACCGGCCGAGGCGTTCGGGTTGGGCGCACAGCTGGGCAGCATCGAGGTCGGCAAGCAGGCCGATCTGGTGCTGTGGTCCGGCGACCCGCTGGAGGTCAACACCATGGCCGAGCGCATGTGGCTGGGCGGTGTCGAACGACCGCTGGTATCGCGTCAGACCGAGTTGCGCGACCGTTACCTCCGGTCCGAGGACCGGCTGCCGCGCGCTTACCCGGCGCGCTGAGGGCGGATCATCCGGTTGGCCTGACTGCCGGGCGACAGGCGGGCCGTCGGGGTGAACGGTCGGCGATCCGGCCACTGGCGCTGGTCAGCGCCTTGGCCGATAGTAGGGCGGGTTCGGGCCGGCTGCCGGCCGTGGCCGGCGGTCGGGGGAAAAACTGCATGGGAGGACTCTGGATATGCCTGAATTCAACGCCTGGGCGGTGCTGGCCGCCGCCGTGTCCAGTTTCGTGCTGGGCGGGATGTGGTATTCGCCGGTCTTGTTCGGCCGGGCCTGGCAGCGTGCCGCTGGTTTGAGCGACGCCGAGTTGCAGTCGGGCAATGTCGCCGTGATCTTCGGGGTCAGCTTCGTGCTCAGCTTGCTGGCGGCCTTCGTTTTCGCGCTGTTTCTGGGGCCCAAGCCCTCGCTGGCATTGGGGCTGGGCACGGGGTTTTCGGCCGGTCTGTTCTGGGTGTCGGCCAGCTTCGGCATCAATTATCTGTTCGAGCGCAAGCCGATGGCGCTGTTCCTGATCAACGCCGGCTACCACACCCTGCAATTCACGCTCATCGGGCTGGTGTTGGCGCTTTGGCACTGATCGAACCGGGCAGCGGCGAGCCGGTGGTCTGGTATTTCGACTTCATCTCGCCGTTCGCCTATCTGCACTGGCCGCGCGTGCGCGCGCTGATGGCCGAGCGCGACGTCGCGCTTCGGCCGATCCTGTTTGCCGGCTTGCTCAAGAGGCTCGATCACAAGGGGCCCGCCGAGATTCCCGGCAAGCGGGAATTCACCTATCGCCACGCGCAGTGGCGGGCACAGCAGCGGGGTTTGGCGATGCGGTTCCCGCCCGCGCACCCGTTCAATCCGCTGGCCGCGCTGCGGCTGTGCCTCGCGGCGGGGGTTACGCCGGCGTCGGTCGATGCCCTGTTCGACTGGATTTGGGCGCGCGGCGAGCCGGGCGACAGCACCGAGGCGCTGGCACCGGTGGCCGCGCGGCTGGGTATCGCCGACCCGGCCACGGCAACCGCCGCACCGTCGGTCCGCGAAGCGCTTCGGCGCAATACCGATGAGGCGCTCGCCGCCGGTGTATTCGGTGTGCCTACCCTGGCGTTTTCCGGGTGCCGATTCTGGGGCGAGGACGCGCACGACTTCGCGCTGGCGGCGTTGGCCGATCCGACGCTGATGGAGCGCGGTGAGATGGCGCGTCTGGCCTCTCTTCCGGTGGGTATCAGCCGAGTGTGAGCGGCTGCGGTGAATTGTGCGGCCGCGGCACAGACGGGTCTTCGTTGCTCAAAAGATGTGACGGCGAACGCAAATAAACACGAAATTCGACGGATCGCGGGCTTTTTGTGACCACCGCTACTCACGTCCGCGTCGGTCCGGCGCTAGCTTCAGCAGGCTGCCAGGGCGGGGTGCCGGCGTAATTCCATGATGGTTCGGGTGGTGCTGCGGATCCAGGGATTGAGTGGCGTCGATGTCCGGACAGTGACGTGGCCGTTTGACCCGGTTCGCGGTGTGCAAGGCGAGGTTGGCCTGGACGCGATCGTGCGTCCGCGCAGCGGATTCGGGTGGCCGGGGAAGCCCCGAAATCGCTTGGAGCTTTCCATCCCATCGAGCTGCGTGTCCTCGCAGCATCAAAGGAGTGAGCACATGAACCGATACGTGAAGAAATCCGCCTTGGCCATCGGTCTTACCCTGGCTGCCGGCATGGCATTCGGCCAGTCCGGCAATGGCAATGGCGCGGAAGCAAAGCTCCGCGCACTCGACAGCGACAAGCGCATCCACGACAGCTACATCGTGGTGCTGAACGAAGGCGCCATGGGCGCATCCGCGTTCGCCCAGCAGACCGCGCGTTCGCAGGGCCTGGATGTCCAGCACGTCTTCAATCGCGCCCTGAATGGTTTCTCCGTGCGCATGACCGAAGCCCAGGCACGCGCGCTGGCCCGCAATCCCAACGTGGCCTACATCGAAGCCGATCAGGAAGTGGCCCTGGTTGCCACCCAGTCGCCGGCAACCTGGGGCCTGGACCGCGTCGATCAGCGCAATCTGCCGCTGAACAACGCCTACACCTTCAATTTCAGCGGTACCGGCGTCAATGTCTACATCATCGATACCGGAATCCGCGCCAGCCATGTCGATTTCAGTGGCCGGGTGATATCGGGTTTCACCGCCATCAACGACGGCAATGGCACCAACGACTGCAACGGCCACGGCACCCACGTCGCCGGCACCGCTGGCGGCGAGACCTACGGCGTCGCCAAGGACTCAACCCTGTACGCGGTGCGCGTATTGGGCTGCAACGGGTCGGGTACCAATGCCGGCGTGATTGCCGGCGTGGATTTCGTCGCCAACCAGCAGTCGAGCCAGTCCAAGACCGCCGTGGCCAACATGAGCCTGGGTGGCGGTGCGTCCTCGGCGCTGGATGCGGCAGTCAACAATGCGACTGCGGCAGGTGTGTTGTTCGTGGCTGCGGCCGGCAACGACAATGCCAACGCGTGCAACAGCTCGCCGGCTCGCGCCGCGACTGCCTATACGGTGGGCTCGACCACCAGCACCGATGCCCGTTCCTCGTTCTCCAACTTCGGTACCTGCCTGAACATCTTCGCGCCGGGTTCGAGCATCACCTCGGCATGGAGCACCTCCAACACGGCGACCAACACCATCAGCGGAACCTCGATGGCGGCGCCGCACGTGGCCGGCGCGGCGGCGCTGCTGGTCGAAGAAAACCCGACCTGGACGGTCGCCCAGGTCAGGGCGGCGCTGACCGACAACGCCACTCCGAACGTGATCAGCAACGTCGGCTCCGGTTCGCCGAACCTGTTGCTGTATACGCTCACCGCAGGCGGTGGTGGCGGCACTCCGCCGCCGCCGCCGGGCGGTCAGACGGTGTTCTCGGCCAACTTCGACGCCGGAACGGCAACCGGATGGAACAAGTCCTCCTCGTCCGCCGACCTGTGGCGCCTGTCCAGCGACTGCGCGCCCGCTGCCTCGGGCACCTTCAAGCTGGCCTTCAACCGTGCCTCGCCCAACTGCACCTACAGCAATGGCGCGCGGGTGACCGGTTGGGTGCGCTCGCCGCAGATCAACCTCAGCGGCTTCAGCACTGCCACGCTGAAGTTCAGCAGCCGTCGCCAGGTCGAGTCGTTCAACGGCGAGTTCGACATCATGCGGGTCGAGGCGAGCAGCAACAACGGTTCCAGCTGGACCACCATCGCTCAGTGGGATTCGAGCGATGCCGCCACCAACGGCTTCGTGACCGAGACCCTGGATGTGTCCAGCTTCGCCACGTCGCAGTTCCGGGTCCGGTTCTTCTTCGACAGCGTCGATGGCACCGCCAACAGCTTCCTCGGCTGGCTGATCGATGATGTCGAGGTGACCGCGCAGTAAGTCGCCCGGTTCGATCCTGGCAATCCGACAGGGCCCCGTGCTTCGGCCGGGGCCCTGTCTCGTTTCTGCCTTGCCCGCCGGGCCGGCCGTTCTCCAGTCGAGCATCGGCGGCGGCATGCCAACGCTGGTAGGATTCGCCGTTCCATCTCCGCCGGGACCGTCCATGTCGAGCTTTCGCCCGAACCTTCGCCTGAACCGCATTGCCGGCCTGCCGCTGCTGCTGGTCGCCTGCGTCGCCCACGCCGCCGATGAAAAGGCGAGCTGGGATGTCAACGCCGCGCATGGTCCCAGCCAGACCGTGCGCTTCAGCGTAGATCAAGGCACCTGGCTCGACCTCGACCTCAGCCCGGACGGGCGCACGCTGGCGTTCTCGATGCTGGGCGATATCTATCTGCTGCCCTTCGAAGGCGGTCAGGCTCGGCGACTGACCAGCGGTCGGGCCTGGGACGTGCAGCCGCGCTTCTCGCCCGATGGCCGCGAGCTGGCGTTCACCTCGGACCGTGGCGGCGGCAACAATCTGTGGCGGATCGGAGTGGACGGCAACAATGCGGCGCAAATCACCAAGGAGGATTTCCGTCTGCTCAATAACCCGGCCTGGACGCCGGATGGCCAGTACCTGATCGGGCGTAAGCACTTCACCTCAGAGCGCTCGCTCGGCGCGGGCGAGCTGTGGCTTTACCACAAGACCGGCGGCGAAGGCCTGCAGCTCACCACCCGCAAGAACGATCAGCAGGATCTCGGCGAGCCGGCGCTGTCGCCCGACGGTCGTTACGTCTACTACTCCGAGGATGTCAGCCCCGGCCCCAGCTTCCAGTACAACAAGAACCCGCATGCGGTGATCTACGCCATCAAGCGGCTGGACCGGGAAACCGGCGAAACCGACACGCTGATCGCCACGCCGGGCGGCGCGGTGCGCCCGCAGCCCTCGCCGGATGGCAAATCCCTGGCGTTCGTCAAGCGCGTGCGGGACAAGTCGGTACTGCACGTCCTCGACCTTCACAGCGGCGCCGTTCGCCCGGTCTGGGACGGCCTCAGCCACGATCAGCAGGAGGCCTGGGCGATCTTCGGGCCGTATCCCAATTTTGCCTGGACGCCGGATTCGGCGGCGGTGGCGATCTGGGCACAGGGCAGGCTGTGGCGGGTCGACATGGCCAGCGGCGAGGCGCAGCAGATTCCTTTCCGTGCCGACGTGGAGCAGGTGCTGGCGGCCCCGCTGCGCTTCGAGCAGCGTCTGGAAAGCGGTCGCTTCGCGCCGAAGATGATCCGCGATGTCGCCACCAGCCCGGATGGCCGCACCCTGGTGTTTCATGCCGTCGGCAAGCTGTGGCGCAAGTCGCTGCCCGATGGCGAACCGGTCCGGCTGATCGCCGATGGGATCGACGACGAGTACCAGCCCAGCTTCAGCCCGGATGGCGGCACGCTGCTGTTCACCACCTGGTCGGACGCCGGGCTTGGCGCCATTCATGCGCTCGATCTGAGCAGCGGGCAGCGACGCACGCTGACACCCGAGAAAGGGTTTTACTACGGCCCGCGTTTTTCGCCCGATGGCGCGCTGGTGGTCTGGTCGAAACAGGGTGGTGGCGGCCTGACCGGCAGCCTGCACGCCGGCCAGCAGGGCATCTACGCGATGCCGGCCGTCGGCGGCCCGGCGCGACGCATCGCCGATGAGGGCAGCGATCCGCAGTTCTCCGCCGACGGCAGCCGGGTGTTCTATCTGACCGGCGGCGGCCTGAAGAAGAAGCTGATGAGCGTCGGACTGCACGGCGAGCGGCCGCGCGAAGTGTTCGACCTCAAGTACGTCGATTCCGTCGCGCTCAGTCCGGACGGTCGCTGGGTCGCATTCACCGAGCTGTTCAACGCCTATGTCGCGCCACTGCCGACCACCGGCGGCGTGATCGCGCTCAACAAGGACACCAAGGCGCTGCCGGTGACCCGGATCAGCCAGGATGTCGGCTCGTATCTGCACTGGGCGGCCGATTCCAGCGCGCTGCACTGGATGGTCGGCGAGCGCTATTTCAGCCGGCGGTTGACCGACGCCTTTGCCTTCCTGCCCGGCGCGCCGGCCAAGCTGCCCGAACCGGCCGCGCTCGACGGCATCGCTGTCGGCCTGTCGCTGCCGGTGTATGTGCCGAGCGATACGGTGGCAATCACCAATGCCCGGATCATCACCCTGCGCGATGCCGAGCGTCAGCAGGAAGTCATCCAGCGCGGCACGGTGCTGGTCGAGGGCGACCGCATCGTGGCGGTCGGTGCCGAGGTGACCATCCCCGACGGCGCGCGGATCATCGATGCCGCCGGCAAGACGCTGATCCCCGGTCTGGTCGACAGCCATGCCCACGCCGCGCATTTCGGTTCGGGCGTGGTGCCGCAGGCCAACTGGGCCTATTACGCCAATCTGGCTTTCGGCGTGACCACGCTGCACGACCCGTCGGCAAGCACCGAGTTCGTGTTTTCGCAGGCCGAGCGGGTCCGGGCCGGAACCATGGTCGGGCCGCGGGTGTTCTCCACCGGCACCATCCTGTACGGCGCCGATGGCGACTTCAAGGCGGTGGTGAATTCGCTCGACGACGCCCGCGCCCATCTGCGCCGGATGAAGGCGCACGGCGCTTTCTCGGTCAAGAGCTACAACCAGCCGCGCCGCGACCAGCGCCAGCAGATCAACCAGGCCGCGCGCGAGCTGAACATGCTGGTGGTCGAAGAGGGCGGCTCCACCTTCCAGCACAACATGACCATGGTCCTCGATGGCGTGACCGGCGTGGAGCACAACATCCCGGTCGCGCCGCTGTACGACGACGTGCTGGGCCTGTGGCGGCGCACGGATGTCGGCAATGTGCCGACCCTGGTGGTCAGCTACGGTGGCCTGTCCGGCGAGCGCTGGTGGTATGCCCGCGATCCGGTCTGGGAGGAGCCCCGATTGAACCGGTTCTTCCCGCGCGAAACCCTCGATGCCCTGTCGATCCGCCGCGAGACCGCCCCGGACTGGGATTACTGGCACATCGAAGTCGCGAAATCGGCCAAGGCGCTGCGCGATGCCGGGGTGCGGATCATGACCGGCGGCCACGGCCAGATGCAGGGCCTGGCGCTGCACTGGGAAATCTGGATGCTCACCCAGGGCGGCTTCAGCAACTGGCAGGCGCTGCGCGCGGCGACCATCGACGGCGCGCGCTACATCGGACTGGATCGCGAATTCGGCTCGATCGAACCGGGCAAGAAGGCCGACCTGGTGCTGCTCGACGGCAACCCGCTGGACGACATCCGCGACACCGACAACACCGCGCTGGTGATGGTCGATGGCCGCCTGTTCGATGTCGGCGACGACATGGCCGAGATCGGCAACCGGGCCGCGCCGGCACCGGAGTTCTACTGGCAGCGCCATCGCGACGGCCGCAGCTTCGGCATCCAGTACGGCCCCACCGCGCCCTGCCACTGCCCGAAATCCGGGCCGGGACACGCGCACTGAGCTGACGACCAGTCACTGCGGGCTGGCGCCGATTCCGGAGTGCCGGCCGGCGCGCGGTCTGGCTTTCGCGGCCTGCCACGGACACCGGGTCCGGCGGTCCAGCCCTGAGCAGGGCTGTCGCCGACTGGCACGCGTATGCTCAACTAAAGCCGGGGACAGCCGATAACCAAGAGACGGGGCGAGGCGCCAGGTCCTCACGGAGGTCGGAAGCGCTGGCTTGTCGCAGTGCCTTTTGACTCCATAGTTTTGTCTTACGGCTTTCCAGGGGCAGTGGTTCGATGCGCGGTGGTTCGAGAGAAGGTTGCGCGGATGATTGCTAGTCGAAGCGACCAGATCGCATTCGACCCGGTTCCGCTGGGTCGCGGCAGCGCGTTCTGGTTCGCGGCGGCGATGATTGCCGTGACCGTGGGTGTGGCCGGCTTTGTCACGCTCGGTGCCGGCCACCTGTCCGAAAGCATCGATTCGGCGGTCGCCACTTCGGTCCTCGGCCTGGGACTTCTCGCCGTCATGGTGCGCAGGCTGCGATTCGCCGCCGCCATGGCTGCGCTTCCGGCGCTGCTCGGCTTTTGGTCGCTCGCCGTTGGCTCATCGGAGGGCGCGGAAAGATCTCGAGCGATTCTTGCCTTTCTCTACCCGGACACCATCGGGCCGATGGGCACTCAAACGGCGGTGATGCTGTCGTGCATTGGATTGTCGCTGCAATTGTCGGCGCAGCGAGCGCCCCGGCTTTGGGCCCGTGCAGTCGCCTGGGCGCTGGTAGTGGTTGCCTTGATGGTGCCCTGTGTGGTGGCGATCGGCTATGCGATCGGCACGCCGGGGCTGGTGGCATGGGATGGCGCGGTGCGCACCCCCCTGCCGCTGCTGCTCACCCTCCTGGTGCTCGCGTTGACGCTATTGTTTTCTCCGCTGCACGCCCCACGAGCGCCCGCAGTCCGTTGGGTTCCTGTTCTTTCCGCGATCGCTGTGGTAGCCGGTTTGACAGGAAGCCTCTGGCTGGAGGCTCAGCGCATCGAGTCCCAGCGCGCGGCCAGTGATGTAGACAATATTGCCGATCTCGCCAGCCGGATCGTCGATTCGCAAGCCGCTACCCGCACGCGTGCGCTGGCCGGTCTGGCAGAAATGCTGGGCGTATGGGATCAGACCCTCGGGCGCGAGTCGGGCGCCCTGCTGACTTGGTACGGGCTGCAGAACCCCGGATTGCTTGGACTTCTCGAATACCGGGACGGCGAATGGCGCGCTCTGCTGGCGCCATCGCAGGAACGGATCGATGCGCTGCTCCGGGGCCGTTCACTGGCCGGCGTGCGTGAGGCGACGAGCCTGGCGCCTGGTGAGCACGGGGCGCGGTTTTCCCTGATCCCAGGGGAAGCCGGCGAGCCGCTGGTTGGCTTGATCCAGAGGTATATCGGTGCGCAGGGCGATGGCCGCTTGCTGCTGGCGTTGTGGGACGGCGCAGCGGTCGACCGGTACCTGTTTGCGCGCGTTCCGGATGCCTATTCGGTTTCGCTGCGCATGGGCGGCATACCTCTGAATCAACACCCCGGAATCCCTGCAGTGCTGATGGATACGCTGACAATTCCGTTACCCTCGCTTGGTCCGGATTTCGCGCTTGAGGTGGGGATGACGGCCGACGCCCACGCTCTGCACGGCACCGGATTGCCGCGCTTCGTGTTGCTTGCCGGCGCCATTGCGCTGGCGCTCGCCCTGATGGCGATCGAACTGACCGACGCCCTGCGGGCGCGAGCGACCCACGCCGAGCGTCTGCTGCACAGCCTTCGCGAGCAGCAGAACCGGCGCAAGGCCGACGAGGCGGCGCTGCGCCGCTCGCGCGCGGAAACCCACAGCATCGTCGAGAGTCTTGGCGATGGCATTCTCACCGTCGCGCCGGATTGGACGGTGTTGGCCGCCAATAGCGCGCTGCGCGACTTGCTGGGCCGGGATGTGGCGGCGATGGTCGGGCGCAATCTGTGGCGTTCGATGCCCGAACTCGCCGACACCGATGCCGAGACCGCGTTGCGCCAAGCCCATGCCGAATGCGCCGAAACCCGATTTGCCATGGATTCTCCTGATGACGCGCGACACATGGCGGTGCGTGCCCATCCGCATTTCGGCGGGCTGGCGATCCACTTCCGCGATGTCACCGACGAGCGTGCCGCCACCCAGCGCCTGGCCCAAAGCGAAGCGCTGCTGGCGCTTTCGCAGGAGATCGCCCAACTGGGCTCCTGGTTCGAAAGCGCTGGGGATCATCAGGTTTCGTGGTCGGACCAGACCTATCGCATACATGGCGTCGATCCGGCGCACTTCCAGCCGTCACTGCAAGCCGAACTGGTCCTGATCCGGCCAGAGGACCGACAGCGGGTGAGCGAAGCGCGCGAGGCGCTGCGCGGCAACAGCGCACCGATCGATCTGACCTACTGCATCGTGCGCGCGGATGGCAGCGAGAGGCGCCTTCGCCTGTTGGGTGAAGCTTTGCTCGACGACCAACAGCGCCGTCTGGGCGTGCACGGTTCGATACAGGATGTCACCGATCAGGCCCGTGTCGAAGAGCGACTTCAGCGCAGCCTGCAATTGCTCAGTTCCGCCGAGGAGATCGCCGGATTCGGGTCATGGGAGTTCGAATTCGCTACCCAGCTTATGCACTGGTCGCACAACACCTATCGCATTCACTGTGTCGACCCGGAAACCTACCAGCCGCGCATGTTCGGCGCCACCGAAAAGGTGCATGCCGACGACCGTCAAGCGTTGCGCGAGGCACGCGATCAGGCGTTGATCAAATTGCGGCCGTTCAGGGTGCAGTATCGACTGGCTGGTCCCGATGGCAAGGAGCGTCGGCTGCAGGCGGTAGGGCGGCCGCGCGTGGACGAGAGCGGAAAACCGGTGGCCCTGCTGGGGACCGTCCAGGACATTACCGAAATCCACCTGGCCGAGCAGGAGCTTCGGCGCAATCTGGAACTGCTGGAGTTGTCCCAGGACATCGCCGAGATGGGTTCCTGGGAGCTCGATCCGGAGACCGGTCGGGTCGGCTGGTCGCGGCAGACCTACATCATTCACGGCCTCGACCCGGATTATCCGGCGATCACGCCCGAACAGAGTGCCCGACTGATTCACCCGGATGACCGAAAACGGGTGATTGCCGAGCGCAAGCAACTGGTTGCGCTGAGCTGGCCGGGAGAGGCGCATTATCGGATTGTCCGGCCGGACGGCGAGATCCGGCTCCTGCACGTTCGCGGCCGACCGCACATCGACAAGAGCGGCAGCATGGCTGTGATGCACGGCACCGTTCAGGACGTGACCGAGCGTTACCGCATGGAACAGGCCCTGCGGCGGAGCATCGTCGACCTGGACTCGCGCAACCGCGACCTGCGCGAGTTCACCCAGATCGCTTCGCACGACCTGCAAGAGCCGCTGCGCAAGATACAGGTGTTCGCCGGACTGCTCGACCAGCGGATGAAAGCTGAGGCGACGGATCCGGCGGCGATCCGCGACTATGTCGAGCGCATGGCAGCGACTGCCGAGCGGATGCAGTGGCTGTTGGCCGACTTGCTGGCCTACTCGCTCAATGACAGCGCTGCGCTGCGCGTGGAGGAGGTGTCGCCCGAGCAGATCCTTGCGGTTGCCAAGCGCAATGCCGAAGAGGCGCTCGCTTCCTGCGCCGGCCGGATCGCCATCCAGGTCGACGAAGCGGTGCCGGCAATCCGCACCGATCCGGTGCTGTTGCGGCAGATACTCGACAACTTGATCGGCAATGCCGTGAAATACCGCGATGTCGCGCGCCCGCTGGCGATTCGAATCGAACTCGGCGCCCGGAACGGGCCATCTTCCGATTCCACGCCTGCCGGCTGGCGGCTGACCGTGGCGGACAACGGGATCGGCTTCGAGCCTCGGCACGCCGAGCGGATCTTCGCGCCGTTCCAGCGGCTTCATGATCGCCAGCAGTATCCTGGCACCGGCATGGGGCTGACACTGGTGCGGCGGATGGCCGAGCGGCTGGCGGGTAGCGTGCATGCCGAGGGTCGGCCCGGCGAGGGCGCCACGTTCATCGTCGAGATCGCCGACCTGCCGGCTGGCGAGGACATCGCTGGATCGCCGGAGGCTCGCTGGCAATCGTACTTCGAAGCCCAGTACAGCGCGTCTGCCGGCGACGATCGGCAGCCGCACCCCCCCGAAGACTTCGATGGCCGCGCCGTCTGAGCGCACAAGACTGATCCCGCGCTTGCCGACCATCGGCGGTCACGGTAGCTTGGCGACATGAACAAGACCCCTGTGCTGATTTCCTTCAGCGGCGGCAAGGACGCGGCCTGGATGCTTCACCTCTTGCAGCAGTCGGCCGAATACCAGCCCGTGGCGCTGATGACCACGCTGGAGGACGGCGAGCGGGTTGCTTTGCACGGCGTCGGGCGCGATGTGGTCGCCGCCCAGGCCGAGGCGATCGGCCTGCCGCTGCTGGAAGCGCCGATGCCCGACCGCGCCGACAATGTGGCCTACGAGTCGGCGTTCGCAACCGCGCTGGAGCTGGCCCGGGTGCGCTGGCCGGGTCTGGCGCACATTGCTTTTGGCGATCTGTTCCTGGCCGACATCAACGCCTATCGCGACAGCGTCTGCTCGCGCCTGGGCTGGACATCGCTGTACCCGTTGTTCGGCGCCGACTCGGTGGAGCTCGCCGATACCATGATCGCCGCCGGCCTGAAGGCGCGCATCTGCTGCGTGGACACCCAGCTGTTGCCCGCCGAGTTCGCCGGTCGCCAGTTCAATGCCAGCCTGCTGCACGAGCTGCCGGCCGGCGTGGACCCGTGCGGCGAATATGGCGAGTTCCACACCTGCGCCACCGACGGCCCGATGTTCAAAAAGCCGGTCACGGTCTATCGCGGCGATTCCACGCTGTATCGCGATCGCTTTCTGCGCACCGATTTCCGGCTCCAGCCGCCGGCCGGCTGAGGCGGCACGCCGAACCGGGCTGCCCCGCCGAGCGGCGATGCCTCTGGTCGGTCAGCCGGTGTTCTGAATGCCGGCAGCGATTCCGTTGATGGTCGCCACCAGCGCATGAAACAGGCCATCGTCCGGCCGGTCGGCGGTACGCCAGCGGGCCAGCAGATCGACTTGCAGCAGGCTGATCGGATCGACGTAGGGATTGCGCAGGCGGATCGACATCCGCAGGCGGCGGTCGCCGGACAGCAGGTGGTCGCTGCCCTTGATCGCCAGCACCGCGTCGCGGACCCGGGCATGCTCGGCCTGAATGATCGGAAAGAACCGCTCGTGCAGATCGCCGGCCATGCGCGAGTAGCGCTCGAAGATTGCCAGCTCCGATTTGGCCAGCACCATCTCCAGGTCGTCGACCAGACTGGCGAAGAACGGCCAGTCGCGGGCCATTTGCGACATTTCTTCCAGGCCCAGCGTTTCGATGCCGTGGGCCAGTCCGCTGCCCGCGCCGAACCAGCCGGTCAGGCCGGCGCGGTTCTGCGCCCAGGCGAACACCCAGGGAATCGCGCGCAGGCTGGCCACGCCGCCGGCATTGCCGCGTTTGGACGGGCGAGACCCGATGCGCAGCCGCTCGATGACATCGATCGGCGTGGCGGCGCGGAAGTAGGCCACGAAGTCCGGGTCTTCCCAGACCAGCGAGCGGTAGCGCTGGCGCGAGACGTCGGCGATCCCGGCAGCGGCCTCGCGCCAGCGGGCTTCGCGCGGTTCGGCGGGGCGCGGCGTCAGGCTGGCGCGCAGCACCGCGCCGGTGGTCTGTTCGAGATTGCGCAGGGCGATGGCGCGCAGGCCGTACTTGCGGTGGATCACCTCGCCCTGCTCGGTGACCCGCAGGTGGCCATTGACCGAGCCGCGCGGCGCGGCGATCACCGCCCGCTCGGTCTTGCCGCCGCCCCGGCTGATCGAGCCGCCACGGCCGTGGAAAAACTCGATGTCGATACCGGCTTCGGCGGCCAGTGCGGTCAGCTGCACCTGGGTGCGTTGCAGCGCCCAGCGCGAGGCGATCAGCCCACCGTCTTTGGCGCTGTCGGAATAGCCCAGCATCACGATCTGCCGCCCGCCGCGCGAGCGCAGATGCGCCCGGTAGACCGGATCGGCGAACAATGAGCGAAGCGTATCGGCGGCGGCCGCCAGATCGTCCACGGTTTCGAACAGCGGCGCCACGTCCAGCGGCACATCGCCCTGCGCCGACACGCAGCCGGCTACGTGCGCCAGCGCCAATACCGCCAGTGCATCGGCGGCGCTGCGGCTCATGCTGACGATGTAGGGGCCGAAGGCGCGCACGCCGTAGCGCGGTAGCGATTCGGCCACCGTGCGGAACACCGCCAGCGTTCCGGCAGCGGCACCGGCATCGGGTTCGGCTGCCGGCCGGGTGCCGGCGACCAGCTCGCGCAGTCGCTCGGCGCGGGCTTCGGCGGTTCGCTCGGCGAAGCCGGCATCGTCCAGCAGCGCCGCCAGCGCGGCGTCGTGATGGCTGGATTCCTGGCGCAGGTCGAGCGTGGCCAGATGAAATCCGAAACAGCGCACCCGGCGGATCAGCCGGCGCAGGGCGAACAGCCCGGCATGTTCGCCGCGATGAGCCAGCAGGCTGGCTTCGACCAGCTGCAGGTCGGCCAGAAACTCATCGGCGCGGTGGTAGGCGTCCGGCTCGCCGCGGGCAGTGGCGCGCAGCCGCGCGCTGAGCAGAATCAGCAGGTTGCGGTAGGGCATGTCGGCCTGCCGGGGCTTGAGTCGCGCGGCCACGTCCGGCATCTGCTGGCGGTACTGGTCGAGCCGGGCAATCACCTCCGGCGCCACGCCGACCAGATCCAGCGACTGGGTAAGCAGCGAGGCCAGCTTGCTCAGGTCGCGGCGATAGGCGGCCAGCACCTGGGTTCGCTGGCTGGCGAGCGCATTGGCGATGGTGTCGGCGCCCACGTTGGGATTGCCGTCCATGTCGCCGCCCACCCATGAGCCGAATCCCAGCACGTCCGGCGCCGGCGTGGTGTCACCGTAGCTGGCCGCCAGCGCGTGCTGAAACTGATCGTAGAACGCCGGCAGCACCCGATACAGCGTTTCGATCAGGTAATAGCCGACCTGATCCAGTTCGTCCTTGACGGTCGGCTTCTCGGGCGGCGTCAGCGCCGTCTGCCAGGCGGCAGTCAGCAGCATGCGGATGCGCTCGGTCATCCGGGCGCGTTCGCCCGGCGTCAGGCTGCGGTCGATGTCCTCGATCAGCTGCCGGGCGATTTCGCGCTCCTTCTCCAGCAGCACGCGCCGGGTGGCCTCGGTGGGATGGGCGGTGAATACCGGCTCGATGCGCAGGCGGGCAAGCATGGCGCTCAGCTGCCCGGCAGCGATGCCCTGGCTGCGCAACTGGCCGAGCACCGCCTCCAGCCCACCCGGCTGTGGCGCTGCATCGACCCGCTGGTAGTCGCGCCGCCGCCGGATCCGGTGCACCTGCTCGGCCAGATTGACCGCCTGGAAATAGGTGGCGAAGGCGCGCACCAGGCGCTCGGCCTGATCGGTATCCAGGCCGGTCAGGTGGTCGGCCAGCTCGGGCAGCGGCGCGCCGTCCTCGCGACGGCGAATGGCGGCGATGCGGATGCGCTCGACCTCAGCCAGGAATTCGTCGTCGACCTGCTCGGCGAGGATTTCGCCGACCAGGGCGCCAAGCCGACGGACATCCTCGCGCAGCGGTTGGTCGTTGGCTGGGAGATCGATTTCCCGCAGCGGTTCGGGAGAGCTGGATTCAAGCGTGGTATCGGACATCGCTAAAGCCTACACGACGAAAACGAGGTGACGTAACGACAAATTCTGACCCATAATCGAAAAATGAACGACGCGGACCAGATCGACTGGGCCAGGATCGGTTCGTATCGCGCCCTGCGCGTGCAGGTGCGCTGGCGGATCGCGGTGGCGCTGTGTCTGTTCTTCATCGCCACCGTGTTGCTGTTGGCGGTGTTCAACGCCCGCAGCGGCCATCAGGCGGTGGTGGCGCTCGATCTGGTCATCGCCGGCGTTCTCGGGCTGTGTCTGGTGCTGCTGTTCGTGGTCGAGCGCGAGCGCAGCGGGCGCGGCTTTTTCGTCGTGGTGGCGCTCATCTTTGCCTTTCTGCCGGTGTTCGGCTGGACGCAGGGGCGGAGTTTTCATTACTGGTACTACCTGTTTCCGGTCAGCATCCTGTTCGTGCTGCCGGTCTGGCCGATGCTTGCGCTGTCCACCCTGTACGGCGCGATGGCCGTCGCCCTTTCGCTCGCCATCATGGGCGCGCTGGATACCGCCCGGCTTGGCCTGAGCTACTTCGTGCTGGTCGGCTTTCTGTCCACCTACAGCTTTCTCGAACACCGCGCCGCCGGGATGCTGCGCTACTACTCCGAGCGAGACCCGCTGAGCAACTGCCTCAACCGGCGCACCCTCAACGAGTGGCTGGAGCGCCTCGACCAGCAGCCGGCCGGACGCCCGCCGTGCGCGCTGCTGCTGCTGGATATCGATTTCTTCAAGGCCATCAACGACCGCCACGGCCATCTGGTCGGCGACCGGATCATCACCCAGGTCGCGGCCGCATTGGGCGCCGTGCTGAGCAGCGACAGCCCGCTGTACCGCTACGGTGGCGAAGAATTCGCCATCCTGGTACCCGAGTGCGACGACCCGGCCGACGCCATGGCCGTGGCCGAGCGCCTGCGCAGCGCCATCGCCGCGCAGCCGTTCGGCGACATCCGGCTCACCGTCAGCATCGGTGTGGCGGTCTGGACGCCCGGCTCCGGCCGTATCTTCGATGCCCTGGAGGCGGCCGACGCCGCGCTTTACGAGGCCAAGCGTCAGGGCCGCAACTGCGTCCGGCTGGCGGCTTGAGCCGCGCCGGTCTGGGGTATTCTGACCGGCCACCCGCAAACCGACGACCGCCATGCCGCGCATTCCGATCCTGCTGTTCGCCCTTTCGATGTTCGCTGCCGCTCCGCTCGACGCGCAGGATTCCGCCCCCGTACTGGTGCGCGCCGACCGCGTGCTGGATGTCGAATCCGGCCAGCTGCTGGAAGGCCGCGCGGTGCTGGTGCGCGATGGACGGATCGAAGCGCTGGTCGCCGCCGACACGCCAGCGCCGGACGGCGCCGCCATCATCGAGCTGGGCGATGTGACCCTGCTGCCCGGCCTGATGGACGCGCACAGCCATCTGCTCGGCGATGCCGACATTCACGGCTACCGCCGGCTGGCGGTGTCCACCCCGGCGGCGACCATCAAGGGCGTCAAGAATGCCCGCAAGACGCTGGAAGCCGGCTTCACCACGGTGCGCGTGCCGGGCGGGCCGGGCTATGCCGATGTCGCCCTGCGCGACGCCATCGCCGCCGGCGAGGTCATCGGCCCGCGCCTGCTGGTGGCCGGCCCGAGCATCGGCATCACCGGTGGTCACTGCGGCGACAACAACCTGCTGCCGCCGGAGTACAAGGCCAGCGGCGACGGCGTCGCCGACGGCCCCTGGGCGGTGCGCCAGAAAGTGCGGCAGAACGTCAAGTTCGGCGCCGACTTCATCAAGACCTGCTCGACCGGCGGCGTGCTGTCCAAGGGCACCGAGGTGGGCGCGCCCCAGTACACCCTGGAAGAACTCACCGCCATGGTCGAAGAGGCGCACAGCCACGGCCGCAAGGTGGCCGCTCACGCGCACGGCGCCAGCGGTATCCGCAATGCCATCCTGGCCGGCGTCGATTCGGTCGAGCACGCCAGCTTCATCGACGACGAAGGCATCCGCCTCGCCCGCGAGCGCGGCACCGTGCTGGTGATGGACATCTACAACACCGAATACATCCTCGGCGAAGGCGAGAAGGCCGGCATCCTGCCCGAATCGCTGGAGAAGGAGCGCCGGGTCGGTGGCCAGCAGCGCGCTAACTTCGAAAAGGCCCATCGGGCCGGTGTGGCCATGGCCTTCGGCACCGATGCCGGCGTCTACCCGCACGGCGACAACGCCCGGCAGTTCTCGCGCATGGTCCGCTTCGGCATGACCCCGATCCAGGCCATCCGCGCCGCCACCCTGGGCACCGCCCGCCTGTTCGGCATCGAAGCCGACACCGGCGCCATCGCCCCCGGCCTGCGCGCCGACCTGATCGCCGTCCCCGGCAACCCGCTGACCGACATCGCCGCGCTCGAAGACGTGCGCTTCGTGATGAAGCACGGCGTGGTTTACAAGGATGTGCGGTGAGCGGTTGTGTCCGCTGATCGGGTCAGGCACCGATCCCGGCAGGGCATCAGTGCGATCGCTGCCAGCGTTCTCCAAGTGCCCGGCGGCACGGCGATCTCCCGGCTGCCAGCCACACTTCCCGCTTGACGATCACATCCGAATGGCATGTTCGCCCGCTCCGGGCCGCGTAGGAGAAGGAAGCATGGAGTCCTGTCCTCACACCCCAACGCCACGCATCGGACTATCCGCATTCGTCTACGTGAGAAAGACGTGCGCCAACTGCGCCGCCGCGCTCTCGCCGCCGGCCGATCTGGTGAGCGTCGTAAATCTTCTGCCGATGCTCGTTGCCTTCGCTGCAGGCCACTATTGGATGCGCCCCGGAACCTGGGTCACCGGTTTGGTTGCGTTGGCGGCTTTCCTGATCGCCCGCGCCCTGCTCGTACTCCTGTTGTTTCGCTACGCAACGCTGTCCGTGCGATCGCGTGTCGACGAGACGAGCAGCAACTACCGGATCGTCACGGCGCTACTGCTGTCGGTAGCTCTGATTGCCATCCTCGCCGCCTGGCTGTTGTAATGCCGACTTCGCGTCGGCTTGGTTCAAGCGCGCCGGTTGGCATTGTTGTTTTCGCGAAAATGCAGGCCAGCCCCACCAGGCACGGTGTGGGCCGGACTCGACAGGCAAGATCGACAGGGCGTCCGGCATTTCCATGAAACCCACGGCAGGTCAGGGAGAAACGCTCCGACATCGGGCCAATGCGGTCAAGCCGTATCGCTGCAAGAACCTCATCGCGGTATTGGAAAACCCGATGGATATCAAAAATATCGGTACGGTGATCCGAAACGTCAATGCATTGGGTGTCGAGAAAACCTATATCGTCGACACCCGCGGTTCGCTGCCCGACGATTGGCAGCAGATGCGTGAGCGCAAGTCGCTCTCAAAGACCTCGGTTTCCGCCGTCAAGTGGACCTTCGTCAAACGGTTCGACAGCACCGAGGCGTGCCTCGCCCACTTGGAGAAGAATCGTTTTGTCTCGATCGTCACGTCGCCGCATGTCAAGGGAAGAGCGAACCATATCCTTCACGAGGCGGACTACACGCATCCGAGACTGGCCGTCTGGTTCGGGAACGAATCCCGAGGGATCAGCGACATGGCGGTGGAACGCAGCGCATGCTGCATTTCCATCCCCATGTTTGGCTTGATCGAGAGCCTGAATCTCGGCACCACCACCGGAATTGTGCTGTACGAGATCACCAAGCAGCGACGGGCCTATCAAGAGAAATACAAACGCGCCATACGCAACCCCGGAGCCAGCCGTCCAACGGAATAGCCGTTGGTGCTGCCGGGCTGGTCCTGCCATCGCCGCAGCACGGCTGTCTGCCGCAGTCAGCCGACGCGACGGCTCAGTCGCTGGCCCGATCCGCGCCTTTCTCGATGAAAGCCAGTCCGTCGCGGTGCCGGTCCAGGGTCTCGCCGGGCTGGCAGTCGGTGGGCGGGCGGCTGGCGGGTCCGCCGGGGCGGAAGTATTGGGTGGGGTTCTGGTAGGCCAGCCACCAGCCGTGACCCAGGCTGCGGAACCGGAAGGCGTGCCGGTCGGGTGAGTCGGGTGCGGTGTGTTGGCTGTGCACCAGCGCCTGATTGATGCCGCTGCCGGCGCCGAACGGCCGGCCCAGCCACAGCCAGGGTTGGTCTGCGGTGCAGGGCAGGCGCCAGGTGTCGACGAGAAACGCGCCGATCCGCCGACGCTTATCGTCGGCCGGAGTCAGGGCGTGTCCGCCGGTCTGCCGGTCGCCGATGGCCTGTCCGAGCGCGGGCAGGCTGAACCGGAGCAGCAGATGCAGGCCGGCTTCGGTCTTTCGCAACTGCGGCACCAGCACGGCCAGCACCAGGGCGAGGGCCAGTGGGGCGATTGCCGCCAGTGTCGGGCGGCTGCGATGAACCAGCAGGCCCAGTTCCACCAGCCACCAGCCGGCAAGGCCGAAGCGGGCGTAGAACAGAGCGTCGTAGAACACCATCATCGAGGCCGCGCTCAACGCCCACGGCGTGAACGCCGAGCCGGCCCATAGCCAGGCAAGGGTGAGGCCCAGCAACAGCCAGCGCCGTGGGCCGGGGGCAAGCAACGGGCGGGCGGCGGTTCGGGACATGCCGGGCAATCGGAAAGGCAGCCGATACACTACACCAGCGGGCAATCCGGCCGCCGGCTGGTGTGGCCGGCGGCGTTGCCGTATACACTTGCCGCTAACGCGCCGTGCTGGATACTGGCGCGGCATCCCCATTCGAAATGGAGTCGAACATGTCCGAACCCCGAATCGCAACCCAATCCGCGGTCCAGACCGTTGGCCTCAATCGCACCCTTCGCAATACCTATCTGCTGCTCAGCGTGGCGCTGGGTGTGGCGGCCGTCGGCGCCGGTATCGGGCTGGCCGCCAATATCGGCTGGAGCATCGGCATGTGGCTGGTGTTCATGGTGGTGTTCATAGGTGGCCCGTTCGCCATCAATGCCGCCAAGTCCGGCCAGGCCGCCATCTGGATGACCTTCATCTGGGCCGGTCTGGTCGGTTTCCTGCTCAGCCCGCTGGTCAACGCCTATCTGTCGATGCCGGGCGGCGGCAGCATCGTGTTCAACGCGCTGGCCACCACGGCCATTCTGTTCGTCGCGCTGTCGGCCTACGCGGTCACCTCGCGCAAGGATTTCAGCTTCATGGGCGGATTCCTGTTCGCCGGGCTGATCGTGGTGCTGCTGGCGATCGTGGCGAACATCTTTCTGGCCATGCCGCTGCTGTCGCTGGTGATTTCCGCCGTCGCGGTCATGCTGATGTGCGGCATGATCCTGTACGACACCAGCCGGATGATCCACGACGGCGAAACCAATCCGGTGTTCATGGTGGTTTCGCTGTTCGCCAGCATCACCGTCCTGTTCACCCACCTGCTCAACCTGTTCGCCTTCCTGTCGGGCGACGACTGAGTGCAGGTGTCTCGTTCCGGGGGCGCTTACCGGCGTCCCCGGAGCGGGTTGGGCATTCCCGTTTTCACGCGGGTGCGCGATGCGGCCACCTGACTGCGAGGCGGGAGTGTCGTTCGGCTTGATCCAGACCAGCCCACCGATCGCCTCACCCCAACGGGGTTTGCCTGCGTCGGTTTGACGCGCGGCGAATTCCGGAAATCATCCTTCGCGGCGCAAACCAGACCCGAGACGCCCTGCCCACATGTGCCTGATTGCTTTCGCCTGGCGCGACCACCCGCGCTATCGGCTGGCGTTGATCGCCAATCGCGATGAATTTCATGCCCGGCCCACAGCGCCGGCCGGATTCGATACCGGCGGCGGAGCCGGGGATGTGTTCGGCGGTCGCGACCTGCAAGCCGGCGGTGGCTGGCTGATGGCTTCGGCGCGCGGGCGGCTGGCGGCGGTCACCAATGTCCGGGTGCCGGTCGATGGCCCGGCTCCGCGCTCGCGCGGTGCGCTGGTGCTGGACTTCGTCCGCGCCGACGATCCGGCCGACGTGGCGGCCGGGGCGCTGGACGCCAGGGCAGGCGAGTTCGCGCCGTTCAATCTGCTGCTGTGGGCCGGCGATGACCTGCGTTTCGTCGGCAATCATCCGGGCGATGCCAGTTGGCCGGTCGCGGCCGGCCGCCATGCGATGACCAATGGGCCGATGGACCAGCTCTGGCACAAGTCGAGCCGCGCGGTGCGCGGGCTGTCGGACTGGCTGGACAGCCCTGAATCGCTGGCCGGGCAACCCGAACTGGCACCACTGTTCGCGGCCATGGCCGATCGCGCCCCGGCGCCGGACGACGCCCTGCCGGACACTGGCGTGGGCCTCGACCGGGAGCGGTTTCTGTCCTCGCCGTTCATCGTCAGCCCCGAGTACGGCACCCGGTGCAGCACCATCGTGCTGGTCGAAAAGGACGCTGTGTTGTTCGCCGAGCGGCGCTTCGCGCCCGATGGCACGGTGACCGGGGAAACCGTCCAGATGCTGCCGGCGCGGGGCTGATCGCAGCTGATTGCATCGGGTCGGATCGCCCCGGATTTGACGCGCGACAAGCAGCCCCGACGGCCAGCCCGTTATGATTGGCCGACCATGGCATCGGGCCACCCGGATGACCGACACCGCGTCTCCTTCGCAAGCCGCGCTGCGATGCGATCTCGGCGAGGCGCTCGGCATGCGCCTGAAGGCCGAGCTGGATCGTGCCCACGCGCTGCTGGGCTGGCGCGGTGGGCGCATTCATGTCGGCGTTCACGAGGCGCGCAAGTCGTTGCGTCGGG
>JAXMJH010000026.1:0-49138 GCA_034376725.1 Lysobacteraceae bacterium
CGATACTGCCGAGATCGTGCGGATGACGACACAGGAGAAGCCGGCGGGCGCGACGCACTGGAGCACGCGCAAGCTCGCCGCCCGGCTCGATATCTCGGATACGACGGTGCTCAAAGTGTGGCGGGCCAATGGGTTGAAGCCCCACCTGGTCGAAACCTTCAAAGTGTCGCGCGATCCGAAGTTCGTCGAGAAGCTCGAAGACATCGTCGGTCTGTACATGTCCCCGCCCGAGCATGCCATCGTGCTGTGCTGTGACGAGAAGAGTCAGGTGCAGGCTCTGGATCGCACGCAGCCGGGCCTGCCGCTCAAGAAGGGGCGGGCACAAACGATGACTCACGACTACAAGCGACATGGCACGACGACGTTGTTTGCCGCCATGAGTACGCTCGACGGGACGGTGATCTCCCGCTGCGCACAGCGTCATCGTCATATCGAGTGGCTCGACTTCCTGCGCCAGATCAATCGCGAGACGCCCAAGGACAAGGCGCTGCATCTGGTCTGCGACAACTACGCCACGCACAAGCATCCGAAGGTGATCGAGTGGCTCGACAAGCATCCGCGCTTCCATGTGCATTTCACGCCGACTTCCGCCTCCTGGCTCAACATGGTCGAGCGCTTTTTTCGCGGCATCACGACCGAGCAGCTGCGCCGCGGCGTCTTTCGCAGCGTGCCCGAGTTGATCGCCGCCATCGAGGAGTACATCGCCGTGCATAATCGAGACCCCAAGCCCTTCGTCTGGACCGCCAAGGCCAAAGACATTCTCCAGAAGGTCATTCGGGCCAACCAGCGCCTTAGTTCAAAGAAGAACGAAGCACTACACTAGCTTCGACGACGCCCTCGCCCGGCGCTATATCGACGACTACCGATCCACCCTGGATATCATCCTCGCCGATGACAGAAACGATTGCCCGGCACTCGAGCGGGCGATCTCCGAAATCAAGCAGCGCTGCGACTTCTGTCATCGCGATTTTCGCTGAGCGCAAATCGCCAAATGACGCGGGTTCATCATCGATGGCAAAGCCAACATTGAACGGCAACGGAACGCGCCTGTGGGCGTTGAAAGCCTGTTCAGGCGTCGGGGTCGAGCATGTGGCTGCACTCAAACAATTCTGAGGAACCGATCATGTCGACGCGTTTTGCACTTGTGATTCTTTCGGCCCTGTTCCTTGCCGCCTGCGCCACCAGCCCGGGCGGAAACCGCGGTTACAGCGATCGGGGTTACGACGACGGTTATGCGCGGTGCCAGAGCTGCGGCACGGTCGAACGCATCGAAGTGGTGCGCGGCGAGCGCAGTTCCGGCGGCGGCGGCGCGGTATTGGGCGGCATCATCGGCGGTGTGATCGGCAATCAAATCGGTAGCGGCGATGGCCGACGCGCGGCAACCGCCGTCGGAGCGATCGGCGGCGCGGTCGCCGGCAATCAAGTAGAGAAGAATCGAAACGCCGCCCCGACCTACGACCTGTTCATTCGCATGGACGACGGCCGCCGGATCGTCGTCAACCAGCGCGAGATTGGCGGGATTCGCGAAGGCTCCTATATCGAGATGCGCGGGAGCGAAGCGTTCCAGGTCCGCTGAGCCGCGCAGCCCGAACTCAACCCTGGACCATCGAGGCCGGCATCGCATGCCGGCTTCGATTTTTTTTGTGCTGGCAGTCCGGATGTGAAGCGCGCATTGACGCTGCCTGTACGCGGCCTGCACTCGTTCCGGGGGACACTGGCCCAGCCAAAACGGCATTAGTCCCTTCCCTGGAGAAACCATGAAAATGAAAATTCGCGCCGCGCTCTCTGCGCTCATGATCGCCGGCATGGCGGTCTCTGCCCCGCTGCTGGCCGATGACCACAAGCCCACCGGCACGATTGTCGATGTGGCGGCTGGCAACCCGGATTTCTCGACTCTCGTCGCTGCCGTGCAGGCCGCCGGGCTGGTCGACACGCTGTCCGGCGCCGGTCCATTCACGGTCTTTGCGCCAACCAACGCGGCGTTTGCCGATCTGCCGCCCGACACCCTCGATTCGCTGCTCAAGCCGGAGAACCGGGACCAACTGGTCGCTATCCTGACCTATCACGTAGTGCCCGGCAAAGTGCTGGCGGCGGATGTCGTCGGTCTGGAATCGGCCACCACCGCCCAGGGTCAGTCGCTGGCCATCACCGTGGCCGATGGCGGCGTAAGGGTCGACAGCGCCAACGTCACAGCCACCGATGTGATGGCCAGCAATGGCGTCATTCACGTCATCGATGCGGTGGTCATCCCGGACTGACCGGACGCATCGATCCTGAAGATGCAGTCTCCCTCCGACCGCGCCAGGGATGGCGCAACTTTTGGCCAGCGCTGGCCAGCTCCTGTCCACATCGCCGCACCTTCCCGTCAAATCGTGCCGGGCGCTTGGTCAAAGAAGTAAACCCACGCTCAGCGGCGGTCAGGCTCAGCCACGCGAGAGTGCAGACCGGCAATCGGCTGGCATCACCGCTACACTGACGCGGCCATGCTGCATGCGATCTACCAACGCCTGACCGGCGACCGCACGTTGCCGCACGACGATTCGCTCGATGCCGGCGGGCGCGCAGCGATTCCGCGCAACTTCCTGAGCATCCTCGTCAGCCACACGGCCAGCAAGCTCGGCGATGTGCTGGTCAATCCGAAGACCACGTTGACCTGGTTGCTCGGCGCCCTTGCTGCCCCCGCCTGGATGATTGGCCTGCTGGTGCCGATCCGGGAATCGGGCAGCATGGTGTTTCAGATTCTGATTGCTGGCCGGGTGCAGGGTGCGCGTCAACGAAAATGGGTATGGATGCTCGGTGGCCTGCTTCAGGCCGGGGCGGTGCTTGGCATGGCGTGTGCCGCCTTCTGGCTGAACGGCCTTGCGGCATCGGCGCTGATCGTCGGCTTTCTGGGACTTTTCGCGCTCGCCCGCAGCCTGTCATCGGTCGCATCGAAGGACGTTCTCGGCCGTGTACTGCCCAAGAATCGCCGCGGCCGAGTCACCGGTTGGGCGGCCAGCGCCGCCGGCCTGATCACCCTGTCCGCCAGCAGCCTGGCGATATGGCTCAACCCCGACTCGCTGTCGACGGGTGTTCTCGCTGCCATCCTGGCCACGGGCGGCGTCATGTGGTTGATTGCGGCGGTCTTCTCGGCTCTGGTCCGGGAACCGACTGACCCGCCTGGCGGGCAGCAGTCCGAACAAGGTGCGCAGTCTCCCTGGCAGCGTCTTGGTCTGCTCAAAACCGATCCCTTGCTGTTGCGGTTCGTGATCGCTCGCGCGTTGCTGCTGGGCTCGGCGCTGTCCGCGCCGTATTTCCTGGTGATCGCCCAGGCCACCGATGGCACCTCTCCGCAACTGCTCTTTGCATTCGTGCTGGCCTCGGGCGTGGCCGGAATGGTCAGCGGTCCGTTCTGGGGCCGGCTGGCCGACCGCTCGAGCCGGCGGGTCATGCTGGCCGGCGCGGTATTGAGCGCCGCGCTCGGGCTGATCGTTGCCGGCGCGGTATGGCTCGATGCGGCGTGGCCCGGTCGGGCGGGCCCGATGGCCGTCGCGTTCTTCCTACTGTCGGTCGCTCACGAAGGCGTTCGCCTGGGCCGAAAGACCTATCTGGTCAATGTCGCCGAGGGTCCGCAGCGGACCGATTACGTAGCGGTCAGCAACTCCGTGATCGGCCTGTTGCTGCTGTTTGCCGGCGCGCTCGGCGCCGCGATGGCGAGCATTTCCGTTGCCCTCGCCTTGACCCTGCTGGCCGCATTCAGCCTGCTCGGCGCATGGCTCGGCTCACGCCTGCCCGAAGCGGAGTGAAAGGTCGGCGCTTCGGTAACCTCACCAGCACCGATAGCCTGCGGGCGGAGTGAGCGATTGCGTTCTGACGCCGGTATGGGTCAGGCTGAGCACACCGCAGCGCAGGTCGGAGGCAGCCTGGTCGCCTTGCGGGGTGGCGGCCAAGGTAAACGAAGTTGCGGTTATGGCGGTGGCCCTGACCTGATACCAGCCATTCTCCGAGGTGCCTGCTGCAGTTGCGGCGCACTCGGCCGAATTGTAGGCATTGAACCGGGTGAAGCAGCGCTCGAGCCGCTGCGCCACCTCGGCCAGCTCCGCCTTGCCTTCGGCCCGACGGGTCTTGATCACCTGTTCGCGGTAGCTGGGAATGGCAATTGCCACCAGAACCGCGACGATGGCAACCACGATCAGTAATTCGATCAAGGTGAAGCCGCGCGCCCGAAGGATCCTCTTCATGCCATTCGTCCCTGGTTTGATTGCCATGGTCACGGCCAGCGTTGCCGCCAGGACTGGCGCCCGCGCGGGTTAGCGCTGGCCTCGCCTACCGATTCCAATCCGCCCGTCGTACCGCTGGAAATCTTGTGCTCGATTTCCGAACCTTCGATGATCGAAGGCGTAGGAATGATGCCGACTTCCGAACGTCTGCCACTGGGCGGCACCTGTTCCGGGTCGCCGCTGGGGTTGGTGTGATCGACCAGATCATCGGCGTCGAAATCGCCATCGCCGTCGATATCCAGAATTGGCCGGCCCGAGCGCCCGCCGGTAAAGGCTTCAAGCTCCATCAACCAACTCGAACCGCCGGCCGCGCAGGGATCCGGATCCGGGATGAGAGTGGTGAAGACTACCCGCCCGCCGCGCAGCACCGGATCGGAGACCACGCGCTCGCTTTCGAAGCCCCGCGCCGGCGAGACGAAATCCATGTACCAACCGCGCAGCAATGGATCGAGCGGCACGTTGGTGGTGACCCGGAACTCCTGCCCCTGGGCAGCTATCTCGGCCAGGATCTGCTGTTCCAGAAGCGCCGACCGTCCCGGCACGCGATCCGAGGCAGTGCCGTCATTCTGGTCGAAGATGGCGTAGAACGACTGACGCGCATCGCTGGGCGCAACCAGATTGTCGCCCACTTCGAAGAATTTACCGGTGCCGAAGAAGATACCAATTCCGTCGCCTGGTCCGAGACCCGCCACCGGACGACCGGTGATTGGCTGGCGCTGCGCAGCAGGACAGGCGAACGGTCCGGCAACATCGCCCGACGCGCAGACGGTTACCAGCGGTTGCGGCCGACCGGCGGCGCGATAGACCACATCCCAGGATGCCGGCGACGGCGAGTCGACGTCGAACTTCCAGAGATTGCCGAACAGATCCCCGGCGTAGACCAGATCGGTGATCGCATCGCCGTTGAGGTCGACCGGGAACGGCGGCGACAACCCGTTGGCCTGCGCGCTGGCTTCGTCCGCATTCCTCACTGTGGAGATGGTGCGAATCAAGGTGCCGTCCGAAAGCCGAACGACGAACAGTCGCGCTGCGCGGTCGATGCCATATCCACTGCTGAAGATTGCCGCCCATTCGCCATTGCGCATACGCGCGATGCTGGGCCGGCCCAAGACTGAACCCAGATCGGGGTGAGTGAACTCCCACATCACGCTGCCGGCGCCCAAGGCGTCGGGATCGGTGACATCGACGGCTACGATGCTGCGCCCGCCGGCGCCGGTGGGCGCGATCATGACGGTATGCCAGGCGCTGTCGAAGTAGGCGTCGCCGACCACCGGTTGACCGTCCATATAGAATCGGTGACGGTAGTTGGGGTCGGTCAGCCTGTTGAGATCCGGCACCAGCTCGGTGGGAATGTACGCCCAGGTCTCAACTCCGGTTTCCGCGTCGAGGGCATGCAGCATGCCGTCGTTGGCGCCGATGTAGACCATCCGCCGACGGCTTTGATTCGACTGACGGAAGCTCTGGTAACTGTCCCGGCCAGGGCTGCCCACCGGGAGACGGTCGTAGCCGAAGTTTGCTGCGGCGACGAAAGCCGGGCCGGAATTGACGATATCGCCGAAGATCCGCGACCGATCGCGCAGCGGCCCGCCATTGCGAATCTCATTGCCGGTGGCACCGCGCAGCCAGTTGACACGATCCTCGCCCAGCCCATCGACCACGCCGCCTGGGCCGACATTGAGCGCCGCCTGCTGCGCGGCGGTAAGGCTGTTCCAGCGGAAAGGTGCGGTATATCCAGAACCTTGACCAACGAACACATTGCGCGCGGCCGGGCCGGGAACGCCGTCGTTGCTGTTCCAGCGCAGCGCACCGATGCTGCCGTCGGGTTCGATCTCGAACGCCAGCACTTCGCCGCTCCAGTCGACACCGTTGAACCGCGCCTGGAAGACCAGCGTGTCGGCGTTAAGACGTGTCGAGTTGGCGGCCGTCGATGCCGTAGCGCTGAACACGTTCTCGGTAATGACGCGCAGCGCCTGTTCGAGAATCTGAGTCAACTCGTCCGACGAACGGGCATTGAGCATTTCGCCGCGACCGTTGACGGTTGCGTGATACAGGTCGTCGACCTGCACCGGGCTACGGGTCACATTCGGGTTCTGCCAGATCGGCGGATTGTCGTGCGCATCGCGCACCCGGTTATGGCTCACCCCGAAAATATTGCCCTGGGCACCGAGGGTGATGCCGAAGTGGTTCAGATGCGGATCGCGATTGCAATCCAGCCAGGCCGGCGGGTTGGCGCTAGAACACTGCGGGGCCACAGGCACCTTGCCGCGCTCGATATCGGGTCGGAATGGGCCGAGGAAGCCGCGCATGGCGATGTCAGCCAGGGTTTCGTTGAAACCGTCGGCAAACGGCACACCTTGTCCGCCATCGGCATTGCCGACGCCGGCACCGGTCGACACCTCAGAGAAGCCGTCGGTGAACTGAAGCACGAAATTCTGCTGACACGACAGCTGCATCACGTTGGTGTTGGTTTCGAACTGACGGCGCGTGAAATCCAAAGCCTGTCTGTTCGGCGTTCCGCCGCTGGCGCCGGTGCGGTAAAGAAAGTTCAGCAGGTCGTCGCGCTGGGTGTCGATATCCCACATGTTCAGCGGGGTGCGATTGTTGATGCGCACTGCGCCGACCCGCATGCTGGTGGCCGGATTGAACGCTGTCCCCTCGCCGTTGCGAAGCGCAAGGCTGCGCTTGCGGTGATACTGGAACCAGTTGGCGAAATTCTGGATCTCCTGGGCATACGCTCGCCCGGACGGAAACGTTTCGCCGGGCCGGATTTCGTAGCGCCTCAGACACCGGCCATCAGGGCCGATGGCATCGACATCGATGGCGGCGAGCGAGGCGAGCATGAGCGTCTGGGTTGCGCCAGTGGCCGCGACGAACGGATCGTAGGCAGCGGGATCGGGACTGGCGCAGCTGTAGGTCTGTCCCGCGATGGTGAACGCCAGCGCGTCGGGAACCGGCTGATAGTAGGTTGCCGGAAAATATGAGAACCGCTCGGAATTGACCGTGCCGGTGGCCAGCGTTCCATTCGCTCGGCGCATGCCGGCGTAAAGCCGGAACGTCCAGTTGCCGGCATTGCTGTCGATGTTGGCGGTCAGGTTCATGGTCGCGCCACCAAACACCGGGTCGGAGCGCACCGCGGCCGGGTTGGCGTCGGTGAACACGAAGCCACCCCCGTCGGGCCATGGCCGATAGGTATTGAACGGGTTGTAGAAGGCGGCGTTGTAGGCCGAGCTGCGCGCAAACGCGTAATCTCGCGTCGGCGGCACCGCGTAATGGCCGCTGCCATCGTCCAGCGAGCGATTCCCCGCCCCGGTACCGTTCGGGAACAGGTACACGTACTTGCGCCAGGTGTTGTTGGAGTCTCCGGTCTGATTGAAGTTGAAGCCGGCATTGCCGCCCGACCCGGTATCGATGCCCCAGAAGTCGCGGGTTGTAGCGTTCCACCAGAAGCTGCCGTCGTTGGTCGGGACCAGCACCTCGAAGTCCATGCTGCCCGAGTCGTCGACGATAAGCGCGACGTTCGGCTTGACGCTGGTGGTCACCGTCAGAGGCACCTGGCTGATTTCCGCCAGCGCGGCCGAACTGAACATCAACATGGCGATCGCCGAGGCGACCAACCGAGCGGTGGCGGATTCGGACGGAGTTGCGTTGGTGATTTTCATTGCCATTCTCCAGTGCATCGCTCGACGCCTTTCGCCCGGTGCGCGCAAGTGCGCTCAGCGCCGGTAAGTTGTTTGCAGGATCACGCTGATCGCGCCGTTGCCGCCGTAGCCGATCGCCGATATGCGGTACATGATCGTCGGCGGCAGTTCCGCCCCGGCCTCCAGCGAGGCCCCGGGGTCGAATACCGGCGCCAGCTCCTCGATAACGAATTCCGGATCGCGCGTCACGCCAGGCAATCCTGCCAGCGACAGTGTTGCGTTCAGGTCCCAGGTCTCGGGCGTCGTCCAGCGCGGCGCCGGTTTGAGCGCGTAGTGATACCAGCCGGCGGTTGCTACCGGGTCCGGGATGGCCGATTGCGCCAATGCGTCGTCGCCGGCCCGCAATGCCGCCTCGGCCGCCTGAAATGCGATATCGAGATTGCGGCTGCCGCCGGCCACACGCTCATTGAGCAGGGACTGGCGCAGCGAAAACAGCGCCAAAAGGGTGAGCATCAGCAGTACCAGCAGGCTGAGAATCAAAACGCTGCCGTGCTGCGTTCTCCTGGTAAGCGTGCGCTGACCGATCATGGCAGACGATTCCTGATCGAGACATTGATGGTCAGCGGCCATCGTTGCCGTCGGTCGTTGGGTGCGGTGATGTCGACTTCATTCACGCGGTATGTCTCGACGCCTGCGGCCGGCAGAACGTCATCGGGTGTTCGGACCAGCAGACCGACATGAACGGCTCGCACGGCGGACCAATCGGTGAGCACCGAGGCGGCAACAAAGCGATCGACCTGAAAGTCCTCGTCATCATCCAGCCCGTAAGTGATCTGCATCGACTCGATGTTGCTGACCAGCTCGTCGCGCACCATGCCGGCAGCACTGGCGCTGGTGGTTTGCAGACTCTCCCGGATCAGCGCCGGTTGGCCGTCCGCGCCCTGCCCCACGTAGTAGGCCACGGACTTCACCCGCATCACTTCGCTGCCGTCACCGAATGGCCCAACCGGGCCTCGCGTTGCGATGGGCGAGGCATTGCCCGGTGTCAGCGCGGCCGGCGCACCGGTGACGTTCGAACCGCCACCACCGATCGCCGATGCCTGGAATATCTGCGCCTGATTGCAGTCGCTGACCAGCAGGACATCGCCACGCGTGATGTCGTTGGGTGTTTCGACAAAGATCTGCGCACCCGACGTGAATGGGCTCACCAAGGCCCAGCCTCCCGACTCGATGCCGGTCACGGTGAGCACATCGCTGCCGGCCAGAACATTTCCGGCCAGGCCTGGAACCAGGGCCGGCGCCCAGGTTCCGCCAGGGGACGGCGAAACCGAAGCAAGCGTGACCGCACCGCCGACACCGGTGCCGGTTGCGTCGAACCCGCGCAGTCCGACTTCGATCTCGAACGGGAAAGCCGTGTTGTTGAGGTAGCTTCGGATCGGCAGCGTTCGATCCGACAGCGAGAAGCTGCCGCAGCCGAACAGCCCGGCCATGCGGATATCGCGAGCCATGAATTCGAGCGCAAAGCGCCCGCTCTCGCGGGCGACGCTGTCCTGATCCTGCTTGACGAAGCTGCGCTTGTTGACCAGATAGACCTGAAGAATCGCGCCGATCAGCAACAACGAGAGGGTAAGCGCCACCATCAATTCGACCAGCGAAAAGCCGGCGGTGGGCGGTCTGGAAGGCGACTTCGACTGCATGTTCAAAGCTCCGTGACCACCAGAAACTCCAGCGCGTCGCCGGGTGCCGGATTTTCCGGGCCGGTCTCACCCCGTGCATCGTCCCAGCGCACCACCACGGTTACCGTTCCACTGATCGCGTCGACATCGATGGCGCCGGTGCCGTCCGGCAGAGTGGCAGCGATGCGCTGCCGCCAGTAGCCCAGGTCGCGAGCCGCAACGGAGATGCCGATCGGCGGCGGATCAGCGAAGTTGATATCGTAATCGCCGGCCAGTGCGGCCCGCCGGTTGGCACGCATGCTCTCGATGATGGCGTGAGAAATCTGCACGGCTTCGGAGCGCGAGTAGGCGTTGTAGTTCTGCTTGAGGGCGACCAGTTGCATGGCCGCCAGGCCCAGCAAACCGATGCTGGTCACCACCAGCGCAACCAGCACTTCGATCAGGGAGAATCCGCGACCGGAGCGACGGGCCGACAGGCTTCCACGGCCCGATCTGCCAGGACGTACAGCGATGGATCTTCGATCAGTCAAGCGCACGGCACTGCCTCCGAACGAAGCCGCCCGATACGACTGATCGAAACGAGTCGCCCCTCAGCCTCACGGCAGTTCGGAGCAGCGATGCGAACGGAGCGCTCGGCCGTGCCGCCCGTGCCCGCCCAGCCGACTGCACCCGTGGGGCCGAACCTGAAGTAGCCGTCTCCGGTGCTTGCGGTGGCGGTGGCTCCGGGAGACACGCCCTCCGCCACTCGAAGCAATTCGACGATGGCGGGCGCGCCGGTATTTGCGCTGTCGACGACCACCAGCCAACCGGCAGACCAATCGGCACCGCCATTGCAGGTCGCCAGATCGCTACTGGAGCACACCGAGACCTGTCGACCCCGCTGGAGCGCTTCGGCCCGCGCGTACTGCAACGAGGCCACAAGCTCGTTGTTCAGCGAAGCGATGCGATTGCGGCGGATCAGATCGACCATCGAAGGCGCCGCAGCGGCCGTCAGAATGGCAACCACGGACAGCGCAATCATCAGTTCGACGAGCGTGTAGCCGGCCAAAAGACGCAGGCCACCTAGCGGCTGTGCGCCGGGCACGCTTGAACCCGCGCAACGCGCTCGCACGCGCTCTCTAGGGCGCGTACAGAAAAAATGCCATCTTTGCATGTGCGCTCACCCCCTGTTGTGAGCTTGCATCGCAAGTTGGACTAAAGACCACCAAGTTTTTGTGTCCGGCCTGGCCTCGGGTCCTTTCGACCCTGTTCAGCTCGACCCACACGCAGCGAACGGTATCAGTAACTTTTATCGGGCGCAACTTTCGCTCGTACCGGACGCGTGGCGTCTGCGAACGGATGTTGGTCGCGGTTCCAAACCCGACTGCGGCGGTTCGGCCATTCGCGTAACATCCGGGAGACGTCGTCAATCCAATACCCACGGAAAAGGAGAATGAATCGTGTTACGCCAATGGACCGCACTCCTGCTTGTTTCGTTTATGGTTTGCACCGGTGCCAGCGCCGGGCCGATCGCCGACTCGGCTCAGCAGGTCACGCCGATCCTTCCCGGTACGGCGCTGCCCTCGGTTTCGGTGCGCGACCGTGACGGTCAAGCCGTCGACCTGACCGCAGTGGCCGACGGCCCGGCGGTGATCGTTTTCTATCGCGGTGGCTGGTGTCCGTTCTGCAATCTTCAGCTGGCCGATCTGCGCTTGATTCATCCCGAGCTCAAGGAACTGGGGTACCGGCTCATTGCGATCAGCCCGGACTCGACTGAAAAACTGAACGAGACGCTGGGCAATACCGATCTCGATTACACATTGATTTCCGATAGCGATGCGCTTGCCATGCAGGCTTTCGGCGTGGCCTTCCGGGTCGAAACCGATGTACTGAATCGCTACCGTGAGGCCGGACTCGACCTCGGCGCTGCAGCTGGAAGCGACCATGGCCTGTTGCCTGCGCCTGGCGTTTTCATATTCGATCGCCAATCGATCCTGCAGTTTGCCTACGTGCACCCGGACTATCGGGTCAGGGTACCCGGCCCGGTGATTCTTGCCGCCGCGCGGGAAATCGCGGCCGATCGTCACAAATTGCAGCCTCGACGCTGATCCGATGGCCGGCGAGTCTTCTCATCGCTATCGCGCCTGCAACTTGTGCGAGGCGATCTGCGGGCTGGATTTCCGCTTCGATGGCGGCCGGCTGACGGCCATTCGCGGAGATGCGCAGGACCCCTTCAGCCAGGGCTTCATCTGCCCGAAGGGCAACGCCTTGTTGGACATGGAGACCGACCCGGATCGGCTGCGCCGTCCGCTGGTCCGCCGCGGCCGCGATTTCGAGGAGATCGGCTGGGACGATGCCATCGCGTTGGCTGCCGGGCGCCTGGTGGATATCCAGTCGCAGCACGGCAACGATGCGGTGGCAGCCTATCTCGGCAATCCGAACGTCCACAATTTCGGTTCGATCGCCTACCTTCCGCCGCTTTTGAGGCTACTGCGCAGCCGGAACACATTCTCCGCCTCTTCGGTCGACCAATGGCCGCACCAAATCGTCAGTCGGCTGATGTTCGGTCACCAGTTTCTGCTGCCGATCCCGGACATCGACCGGACCGACTTTCTGTTGATGCTCGGTGCAAATCCGATGGCATCCAACGGCAGCCTGATGACCGCGCCGGGGATGCCGCGCCGGCTGCGGGCACTGGCGGCGCGCGGCCAACTGATCGTCGTCGACCCGCGCAGAACCGAAACGGCAGCCATCGCCAGCGAACACCTTGCCATCCAGCCGGACGGCGATGCATTTTTCCTGATCGGCCTGTTACAGAATCTGCGCACGATCGGGCCGGCGCGCATCGAACGATACCGGGACAAACTGGCCGGGTTCGACCAGGCGCTCGATGCCATTGCGACTTTCGACTCGACCGTGATCGAGGCGGCCTGCGGCATTTCATTGGCCGACATCCGACGCACCGCCGAAGCGCTTTACGCCGCGCCGACTGCCGTGGTTTACGGCCGCATGGGGGTCTCCACCCAGGCTTTCGGCTCCCTGTGCCAATGGCTGATTCAGTTGCTGAACATCTATACCGGCAACCTGGACCGCGAAGGCGGCACCCTGGTCAACGAATCGGCGATTCCGATCACCGGCCCCGGCACTGCGCCGGGTCAGCTCGGCCGCTGGAGCAGCCGGGTGCGCGGATTGCCGGAATTCGCTGGCGAGCTGCCGGTTGCCGTTTTGGGCGAGGAGATCCTGACGCCCGGCCCGGGCCAGGTGCGTGGACTGATCACCGTGGCCGGTAACCCGGTGCTGTCGACTCCGGCCGGCAGAGCGCTGGAGGGCGCCCTGCGGAATCTCGAATTCATGGTCTCCATCGACATCTACGTCAATGAGACGACTCGCCACGCCGATCTGATCCTGCCGCCCGCTTCGGCGCTGAGCCAGCCCAACTACGACCTGATCTTCAATGCGTTCGCGGTCCGCCGCGTCGCCCGTCTGAATCAGCCGCTCTACCCCGCCGCCGATGACGAGCGCGCCGACTGGCAGATTCTCCAATCGCTGACCGCAGCCTGCGCCGCGCGCAAAGGCGTGGCGCACATGCCGCTTCCGGAGCCGATGAAGCTGATCGCGCACGGACTCAAGGCCGGGCGATCCGAGCTGGACATGCAGATGCTGCTGGAAGCTCCGCACGGACTCGACCTCGGCCCGCTGCGACCCTCATTGCTGGGCCGATTGGAAACCGAATCGGGGGCGATCGAGTGCGCACCGCAGCCGCTGTTGGCCGAAATCGACAAACTGGCTCGATACGTCGCATCCGACGTCGCGGCAGACAGCCTGCGATTGATCGGCCGCAGGGAACTGCGCAGCAACAATAGCTGGATGCACAATGCGCCACGGCTGATCAAGGGCAAGCCTCGACATCACCTGTGGGTGCATCCAGATGATCTCGCATGCCGCGGATTGACCGGGGCTTCGCGCGTGAGATTGCGCTCGGCTGTGGGCGCGATCGACGTCGATATTCAGGCGAATACCGATATCCGGCCGGGCGTGGTCTGCCTGCCGCATGGCTATGGCCACCAGGACGGCCGCAATGGTCAACGCCTGGCATCGGGCGTTTGCGGCGAGAGCTATAACGATCTCACCGACCCGAACCGCCTTGACGGCCTGTCGGGAAACGCTGCGCTCAATGGCCTGGAAGTCTGGCTGGAGGCGGCGAAAGAAGCGTAAAAAAACCCCGGCCAATGCTGGCCGGGGTTTCCGAAACGAGAATGGGCTTACAGCGGTGTGACTTCGTCGGCCTGCAGGCCTTTCTGACCCTCAACGACCTTGAAGCTCACTTTTTGACCTTCCTGCAACGACTTGAAGCCGGTGCCCTGGATGGCACGGAAGTGGACGAAAACGTCCTCGCCATTTTCGCGGCTGATGAAACCAAACCCTTTGGCGTCATTGAACCATTTGACGGTTCCAGTCTGACGATCCGACATGCGCGACTACTCCTTGAACGGATTGAAAACCGCCGGGCGCTGACTCCCGGCGCGGTCGCTGGTTGCAAGGAGAAGCGAAACGACGCGATGAAGTGGATCGTGACGATCGACGACATCGGGTCACGATTCACTGTGACCCTGGCAAACTCAGCGGCCTCAATCGTACATCGGCCGTTCAGAAAAAGCGAGACAGGTCTACACGCGCTTGTCAAGGGCTGCAAGTCAGGTCCGATTCGGTCGAGTCCGGGCCGCGCCGGGGCCTGGCTACCCCGGTTCAAGCCCGCTTGGCGGCCCGATCCCGCCATATCTCCAAGCCCTGCGCATTGAGTTCGATATCCATTTCCACAAGCCCGGCGATGCGCTCGGGAGTGAGCGAACAGCCATGCGCCACTGCGCGATCCAGATAGAGCGTTCGCAAGTCGTTCCTTAGCCGAGCCGACGATTCCGGATACCGAGTGGCGGCAATCGCCAATTCGACCATCAAATCGATCTGCATCGTCAATGCACGGGCCAGTTCTGGCGCAGCCTCGATCGGCCCGAAGTGGGTCAGATACATGATCTCGGGTGCCTGCGCCATCATCCGGCCGATCGTGGCCTTGAGGGCTTCCGGTTCGAATTGAACCGGCGTGGTGGTTGGCAGGATGAATGGCCCACGCGCGGTGTCCAGCTCGGGATAGGCCAGGCCGAAGCAGTCGCCGGTGAACAATCCCCGGCTGCGCGCATCCCACAGCACCAGATGGTGACGCGCGTGTCCCGGCGCGTCGAAACAGACCAGCGGACGGCCGGCCAGTTCGAAACTGAACTGGTCTCCTGCCTCGATGACGCGATCCGGTTCGACGGGAATCAGCTGGCCGTAGGCACGCGCAACCTCATCGGCGCCGTAGACCACGCTGGCGCCGGCGATCAGCCGCGACGGATCGATCATGTGCGGCGCGCCGCGCGGGTGGACCACCAGCCGGGCATTGGGCAACTGCGCCATCAGCGCTCCCGCGCCGCCGGCATGGTCCAGGTGAACGTGGGTAAGCAGCAGATAATCGACCGCATCGACACCCAGGCCGACCGCCGCCAGCGCCGCCAGCAGATGCGGCTGCGAGTGATTGGTCCCGCAATCAACGAACGCCGCCCGGCCATTCTCGACCATCAGGTAGCAGGCATCGAATCGGGGGCGGTGGAACCCGGTGTCGACAATGTGAATGCCGTGTCGGCCGCTTTCGATTCGCATCAGGTGATTATCTCCAACGGAGGAAAACATCGATCCGGCGGGCACCCTGTCGGGCCAATGATTGCGCACTCAGGTCAGCCCGGGCGCGCCGATGCCGATCAATGCAGGCGCAGACAGTACACTATCGGCCGAACCGCATTGGAACAACCCGATGTCCTGGGACATTCTGCTGTACATCCTGGCCGCACTGCTCATGGTGGTCGGCTTTCTCGGCGTGGTGCTGCCGGCACTGCCGGGCCTGCCGCTGGTGTTTGTCGGCATGCTGTTGGCGGCCTGGGTGGGCGACTTCGCTGCCATCAGCGTGACCAGCGTGATCGTACTCGGCAGCCTGGCGCTGATCGCCCAGATGATCGACTTCCTTGCCGGCATCCTGGGCGCACAGCGCGTGGGCGCCAGCCGGGCCGGCCTGATCGGCGCAGCCATCGGCACCGTGATCGGCATTTTTTTTGGCCTGCCGGGGCTGCTGCTGGGGCCGTTCATCGGCGCGGTGGTGGGTGAAGTGGCGCACGGACGGGCAGTCGGGCTGGCATCGAAGGTTGGCGTCGGCACCTGGATCGGCATGATTGTCGGCGCGGTGGCCAAGCTCGCCATCGGCGGGCTGATGCTCGGCTGGTTCATGACGGCCCTGGTGTTTTGACACAAACCAGCGCAAGCCGAACCGCGTTGCTGCTTGGCGTGGCGGCACTGTTTCCGCTGGCCGCCAATTCGTTCCTCGCCCGACTCGCCCTTTACGAAGGTCACGGCGACGCCGCCAGCTACACGGTGATACGCCTGTTGTCGGGCACTGCGATGCTCTGGCTGCTGTTGCGGCTGCGCGGCGTGAAGCTGCCGATCGCTGGCCGACGGCGCGATTGGCTGGCCGGTGCCGCGTTGTTCATTTACGCTGCGGGATTCTCCTACGCCTATCTCGCGCTGCATGCCGGCATGGGAGCCTTGATTCTGTTCGGCGCGGTGCAGGTCGGCATGATCGCGATCGGTCGCCTGGAAGGCGAGCGGATGAGCGCACCCGCCTGGCTGGGCTGGCTGATGGCGAGCGCTGGCCTGGCCTGGCTGGTCTGGCCGGGCCTCGACGCACCACCGCTCTGGGCCGCCGTACTGATGGCGCTGGCCGGCCTGGCATGGGCCGGCTATTCGCTGCTCGGCCGTCGACCCGGCAACCCGCTGCATGCGACCGCCGGCAACTTCGCCCGCGCCACCCTGCTGGCCCTCCCGCTGCTGTTGTTCGGGATGTCATGGGACCAGTGGCAGCCGGAAGCCGTGGCTCTGGCCGCGCTGTCGGGGGCGATCACTTCGGCGCTTGGCTATGTGCTCTGGTATCACGCCCTGCCCGGCCTCGGCGCCAGCCGCGCGGCGACCCTGCAATTGGCGGTTCCGGTAATCGCCGCTGTCGCCAGCGTTGTCTGGCTTTACGAGCCCCTGACGATGCGGCTCTGGCTGGCCGGCAGCGCCATCCTGTGTGGGGTGGCGCTGACGGTACTGAGCCGGACCCGAAGCGGGCGCTGATTGAAGTTGCCTATCAGCCCGCAGGATCACGGCACCATGCCGAAGGCGCTGCGCGCCGCCCACCGACGCATCATCGAATCAACCGGGTTACCCTTTGCGTTCATTCAAGCGCCCGCACAAGGGCGATGCGCTGCCATCTCACGATACCGGAGGTATGCCATGTCCCGTTCACCCACCCGAATCGCCTTCGCCATTGCGCTGGCCCTGGGCCTCAGCGCCTGCCAGCCGGAGGCCGGAAACACCGAGTCGGCGGCCAGTACGCAAGCCGCAGCGAAAGCAGCGGACGCGAACGCTGCCGGAACGCGCGCTGGCGAGCGCATCGCCAGCGAAACCGGCCCGCTCGAGCTCAGCGTTTTCGCCAGTGGGCTCCAGCACCCGTGGGGCGCAGCCTTTCTGCCCGACGGGCGGCTGCTGGTAACCGAGCGAGTCGGCTCGCTGCGCATCGTGGCCACCGACGGAACGCTGTCCGCGCCGATTTCCGGCGTCCCTGCCGTGGTGGCCGAGGGCCAGGGCGGCCTGCTCGATGTCGCGCTGTCGCCGGACTTCGCGAACGATCAGCTGATCTACCTCAGCTACGCCGAACCCGGCGAAGGCGCGCTGGCCGGAACTGCCGTGGCGCGGGCCAGGCTGGACGGTGAATCACTTGTCGATGTGGACGTGATCTTCCGCCAATCGCCGAAACTGGAAACCCGCCATCACTTCGGATCGCGCCTGGTGTTCGACGATGCGGGCTACCTGTTCATCACCATGGGCGACCGTGGCGTGCGGCCGACCGCGCAGGATCTTTCCAGCCATATGGGCACCGTGGCGCGCATGTTCCCGGACGGGCGAGTGCCTGAGGACAATCCGTTTATCGAACAGGATGGCGTCCAGCCGGAAACCTGGTCCTACGGTCACCGCAACCAGCAGGGCGCCGCACTCAACCCGTGGACCCGCGCCCTGTGGACCCACGAGCACGGGCCGAAGGGCGGCGATGAAATCAATATTCCGCAGGCCGGCCACAACTATGGCTGGCCGGTGATCACCCACGGCATCAATTATTCCGGCGAGCCGATTCCCGAAGCAGTCGGCACCGAGCAGGACGGGATGGAGCAACCGCATCACTTCTGGCCGGTATCGCCCGGCATCAGCGGCATGGTGTTCTACGATGACGCGCGCGTCCCCGGCTGGCAGCGGAATTTGTTCATTGGCGCGATGGCACAGCGCCTGTTGATCCGCCTGCAACTGGACGAAAATGACAACGTCGTCCACGAAGAACGCCTGCTGTCCGAGCTCACCCAGCGCATCCGTGATGTCGAAGTGGGGCCGGATGGTGCACTGTACCTGTTGACCGATGATCCTGAGGGACAAGTACTGCGGTTGGCCGCTGTTCCGCAGCCCTGACCCGCGCCAGCGCCCGAAGCGATCCCGCCTCGCAAGCGGCGCTGCTTTCGATCCGATTCAGTATCCGGCCAAAGGAAACGGGCGCCGCGCCCTCCGGCGCGACGCCCGTCATGAAGCATCGACTCAGTTGAAGCGGAAGTGAGCCACCGCGTCGGACGCTGCCGGAATCCGCAGTGTCACGCTGCGGCAGGTGCCCGACCAACTGGCGTCGGTCTGCCAGTTCAGCTGGAACTCGCTGCCTTGCTGCCGCAGAGCCGTCGAGCCTGGCGTTGCCAGCATGATCGGCGCCTCGCCGGTCGGTGCCAACGTGGCGCAATCGACCGGCTGGGTGTCGATCGACAGGGTGTTGGTGACGCCGGTCAGGGTGAACTTGACGGGAACCACATCACCCGAATCGACCGTATTGAGGGTCGGAGCCGGGCGCACCGGGCGCTTGAAGCCACCGAACGTCGCAGCCGTGCACTCGGCCGGAAGATCGAACGCCTCGACGCCATCGAGCCGGCTAAGCGGACTGCCCTGCGAGGCACTGGCGCCGAGGCCGCGCTTGGTGAAGCCGCGCCAGATCTCGCACTGGTTGGCGCCGCCTGTCAATGCCACATCCGCGTTCAGAATCGCGTCGCGGCTGTCGACAAAGCCCGGCCGACACGGCTGGAACTTCATGCCGTCCATCACCAGACGAAACGCCAGGTTGTTGCCGCCGGTTTCCCAACTGTCATAGATGTTGGGGTTGTATCCGTGCTTGTGGGTCAGATTCCAGTACACCTCCCACAGCATGGTGTTCCAGACGTAGCCGATGCCGTGCGGCTGGCTGATGCCGACGGTATCGGCCACCGAGGCATAGGTCGACGGATTCACGCTCATGTCGGTGCTGTAAGGCGTGGGCCGGATACCGCGACCATCCTCGGGCTCGAAGATGGCGTACGTGCCGATGCCGCGCGCCTGGGTGGCGGTGTCGGTCGGGCTGGTGGTCAGGGTGAGGCCGAACCAGTCGCTCCAGCCCTCGCCCTGCTGCTCGGCATTATTGAGACAGTTGGTCACCGTCCGTCCGCCGGTAAGGCGGTTGGAAATGCCGTGACCGTACTCGTGGGCGATGATCCCGGCATCGAAATCGCTGTCGCGATCCGGGTCGCCTTCTATGCCGACGATAGACGCTTCGACCACGCCACCCAATTCCGCGCGGATCAGGTTGCCGTCGTCGTTGCCGATCATGCCCGCCGGAATGCTCACCGCGCCACCATTCACGCCGGCGCCCATGGCGATGGTGCTGTTTCCGGCAACGTTGTTGACCACCACCACACCGACCGCTCCGGCCTGCTGAGCCCGCAGACCCTTGAGACCGAATTCGCAGGCGCCGCGATCTATGACCGCGATGTGGCCGGCCGGGAAATTCACCAGCGGCTCGCAACCGAAGGTTGGCGTGGCAGTTCCGTCATTGGCGAGCGCCAGCGGTGCACCCAGACTGGAGCCTGGGGTAATGGCTGCGCCGAATCCGGCCGGCGCCATCGAATATTCTCCGGCGATCGCTGCGGGGCTGGCGACTTCCAGCGCAGCGACATTGGGATTGTTCCAGATGAACATCTGCATCCGAGGACGGTTACCGTCGGGTGCGGTACCGAAATTGGCGTTGTTGGTGCCGGAACCGTCCTGAGCCTCGGCCCGGACATCATCGTTTCCGGCGCCGCCCTTGCCGAAGTTGTTGACCTGGAAATTGCCCGAGATCTCGTCGAAGCCGTGGTTGTAGGTCACGTCATGCACGACGTTGTTCCAGTAGAACAGGTTGTTGACTGCGGCAGGACGGGAGTCCTGCGGCGCGGCCGACTGATCGTGCACCGCGTCGAACACCAGGAACTCGCCGCCGTCGGGCTCGCTGCCGGGATCGGGCTGATTGTTGGCATCGACATCGGTGTAGGCGTGCACGTTGTTGCCGCGAGTAATGGTGCGCTTGCCGCCGGCCAAGCCCGTGTCGTGCCAGCCCAGGGGCGAGGCGTTCGGATCGGCGACGTTGGTAACCAGCGTTTGCGGGCCGTCGGTGGGACTCTCGAACGGATACGGGTATACGGCGTAAGACGCACCATCGGTCTCAGGAAACACCGGCGGATTGGCCTGGACCGTGAGCGCCGAGGGGCCTGCGCCAGCCGGACGAGCGATCGCCGCTGCGATCGCTTCTCCCGCGTCGTGCACCACCAGGTCGTCCTTGGCCAGCGCTTCGCCGGTCTGGGCGTCGATGTAGACGTACCAGTGATGCTGGCCGTCGGCCTGCTCGATTTCGACCATCCACGACAGGCGAACCGCGCCATCGTCGAGCGGCAGCCAGACCAGCTCGGCCTCGATCGGCGCAGCGGCCACACCGGCATCGGTCAGGACCACCTTCTCGTTCGGGCCGCCTTGACGGCGAATCACCTCGAACGGGCGCGTGGCCTTCAAGCCGACATAGTCGCAGGCAGCCTGGGCAGCCAGAACTGCGCTCTTCGACGCGCGCTGTCCGGCAGTGGCGGCCGCGATATTGGCGATGAACCGGTTGCCGGGAGCGAGGACCGAGCCATCGGCGGTAAGGTTCACGGTGAAGATGCCATGGGCGACGCCAATACCGCGATGACGCTGCTGCAAGTACACGTGACTGACGCCGGTGGAACCGGCCGGAATTACGCTGAGCACTTCGACTTCGCCAACGTCTGAGCCGGAAAGCCCGAACTTCTGCTTGTTCTTCTGTACGTAGTTCAGCGCCTGGCCGGCCGGATCGGCCTGCGCGTGCGCCAGGGGTACCGACAGGCCCAGTCCGGCGATGATCGCCGCGCTGAGCAAACCGCGAGCAAGTAAGGTGACACTCATAGTGCTTCTCCCAAGGGTTAACAGTTATCGTTCAGCGTGTCCGTGCATCCCGACAACCCCCTGTCGGTGTCGTGTCGCGGTCAGAAACGCCCAGCCTTGATAGCATTGCCTCGGCGGAAGCACAATGATTTTTGTGACGCATGCCTCATATTTCTTCTTTCCGGCGGTCGGTCGGGTGTCGCGGTAGTCGCGTCCGACGCGCACGGCAGAGATTTCGCCGCCTGTTCCGCCCTCGAAGGCCCGCAGATGATCCAAGAAACCGCAGGTTGTTCCGTCCGCCGTCGGTTCCCGACCCGGCCAAGCGCCTGGCGTCGCTTCGCGGCCTCGACGGCGGTGGTTATCGCCTGGGCCTTGGGGGCGTCTGTGGAAACCCGCGCCGGGGATGCCCAGGCGATCGAACCGCCCGCCGGAGCGTCGACGGTTGCCGCGCCGACGCCAGTCATCCCCGAGTCCATGCGGGCCTGCGCCCGATGCCACGAGGGCGTGGTCGATGCCTACCTCGGCCACGGCATGGCCCACAGCGTGGGGCTGCTCGGGTCGGTGACTGCCGGCGAAGCGTTCAACCCGGCGACCGGTCAGCACTATCGAGTCACCCCGGATGCCGAAGGAGCCGTGCTGACGGCCCGTTTCGCCGATGGCGGGATCCGCCAGCAACGGCTGGTCGGTCGGATCGGGGCCGGCAAACTGGCTGCATCATGGGTTGGCAGCGAAATCGAGCCGGCCTCGGGAATGATCACCGGACGGCTGTTCTTCGCCCCGGTGGAGTCCATCACCGGCCTTGGCTATCGGCTGGCGCCGTTCGAGCTGCACGGCGCTGCCGGCGGCTTCGGCTTGCCGCTGACCGATGATTGCCTGACCTGCCACACGCTCGGACGCAGCGCCGCGCTTAGCAGTGCAGCCACCCCCATCGGAGCGACCGGCGATCCGTTTCCGCGCGATCACCTGGGCGCCGATGCCTTCGAGCAACTGTCCCCGCTGGCTTGCGATGCCTGTCACGGCGACGTATCCGGACACATGGATGTGATACTCGGGCGTGCCAAGGCAGCGCCCGGCGAGGTCGGACTGACGCGCCTCGCTGATCTCCCATCCGCCCGGCAGCGCGACATCTGCGCCCGCTGCCACCTGCAGGGCGATGCGCGCATCGATCTGGTCGATGGCGATGTCTCCCCCCACGTCCCGCTGGCCGGCCAGATACCGGTACTGACCACGGTGCAGCCGACCGATGATTTCCGGTTTGTTTCGCAACTTGAGCGGCTGTCTCTGTCGGCCTGTTTCGCCGGCTCTCCCGAAATGACCTGCACCACCTGCCACCGGCCGCATCAGGGCGTGGCGGAACAAGGCGCCGCGCGTTTCGACGCCGCATGCAGCGCCTGCCACGCCGACCTGGAGCAGCCGCACACGCCATTGACTGTGGAAGCGGTGACCGGCGCTCCCGCCCGCTCGGAGGGCGGATGCGTGGACTGCCATGTCAGGCGCAGCCAACCCTTCGATCTGCCGCATGTGCGCAGTGCCGATCACCGTATCCAGCGCCGGATCGCGCCGCCAGAAACCGATCTGCCCCACCGCCAGTTCGGCGACCGCAAGGCAGCGCTGCGACTGTTCGATGCCGAACGACTGTCGCCCGTGCTTGATACCGATTCCGGTCGCCTGTGGCTGGATGGCGTAATGGCGATGGGTCTGGCATCGATGGGACGGTTCGACGAAGCGCGCGAGCGGTTCGCCCGCTTTCCCGCACCGGGCACACCCGAGGCCATCCGCGCCAGCGCGCCGCCAGGGCTCAGCCCGCTCGAGCCACGGGTCGCCTTCCACACGCTGCGGGCTTCGCTGCTGATGACCGAAGGCAAACTTGAGGAGGCCCGCTCAGCCTACAGCGATGCGTTGACATTGCAGCCGCTGGCCGCCACCGCGCTGCTCGGCCGGGCGCGGTTGAATCTCGATCTCGGCGATCTGCGCGCCGCTCTGGTTGACTCGCAGACGGTGATCGACACCTATCCCAGCGCCGAACAACCCTGGCAACTGCGGTTGGAAATCGCCGAGAGGCACAACCGCCCCGACCTGGCCCTGGCGGCGCTGAATGCCATCACCCGCCTGTGGCCATCGGACGCGTCGCACTGGCTGAAAAAAGCGATTCTGCTGCGCCGTCAAGGCGCAGTCGCCGAATCGGACCATGCGCTCGATCAAGTGCGCCGCCTGCAACCCGCGCTGATGGAGCATGTGCCGGCTGAATTCAGGGGCGACTGACCAGCGACGTCGGCAGCGCTCGCTGGTCGCCTGATCGTTTCAGGCGCCGTTTCGGTCCGATCTCAGTCCGTGCGCCCTTTCAGCCTCGCCAACATCGGTTCTACCAGATCCATCGGCAGTGGGAAGACGATGGTGGAGTTCTTTTCTCCGGCAATCTCGGTCAGGGTTTGCAGGTAGCGCAGCTGGATCGCGCGGGGGTCGGCGCCCAAAAGCTTGGCCGCTTCGACCAGCTTCTCTGCGGCCTGCTGCTCGCCCTCGGCATGGATCACCTTGGCGCGACGCACCCGCTCGGCTTCAGCCTGCCGGGCAATGGCGCGGACCATGGTTTCGTTGATATCGACGTGTTTGATCTCGACATTGGCAACCTTGATGCCCCAGGCGTCGGTCTGCGAGTCGAGAATCTCCCGGATATCGTCGTTGAGCTTGTCGCGCTCCGACAGCATCTCGTCGAGATCGTGCTTGCCAAGCACCGAGCGCAGGGTGGTCTGGGCCAGCTGGCTGGTCGCTTCCAGATAGCGCTCGACGTTGTTGATCGATTTTTGCGGGTCGATCACCCGGAAGTACAGCACCGCGTTCACCTTGACCGACACGTTGTCCTTTGAGATCAAGTCCTGCTCGGGCACATCCATCACGATGGTACGGAGGTCGACCCGCTCCATGGTCTGGATCAGCGGCACCAGGATGATCAGACCCGGCCCCTTCACCTTCCAGAACCGGCCCAACTGGAACACCACCGCGCGCTCGTATTCGCGCAGCACCTTGATGGCGCTGAGCAACACACCAAGGATGACAAACAGAATGGGAAACCAGATCGTGATGTCGAACATGTCGTTCTCCTCGCTCGTCAACGGGTTTGCGGGTCGCCGTCCAGCGCCGGCGCCACGCGCAGAATCAAACCATCGATACCCACCACTTCGACGCTCTGGCCGGCATGCAAGGCGTCATCGCTGACTGCCTGCCAGGTCTCGCCGCGAATATGCACCCGACCGACGCCGGGGAAGCCGGAAACCACCTGCGCCCGGTGACCCACCAGCTCGCCCACGCCGGTGCTTACCGGGCGATTGCGGGCACGCAGGGCGAGATACAAAATGCCCAGAAAGACCAAGCCGCTGGCCATTCCCACGCCGAACACCAGGCGTCCCGGCACGCCGAAGCCCGGCACGCCGGTGTCGAACAACAGCAGCGAACCCGCCATCAGCGCAATCAAGCCACCGATGCCGAGGGCCCCGAAACTTGGGGCGACCAGCTCGGCGGTCATCAGCGCCACGCCCAACACGATCAGCAAAACGCCGACATAGTTCACCGGCAGCACTTGCAGCGCATAGAGCGCCAGCAGCAGCGCAATCGCGCCGACCACGCCGGGCACGATGGCGCCCGGGCTGTAGCCCTCGAATACCAATCCGTACAGCCCCACCAGCAACAACAGATAGGCCACCGACGGATCGGTGATGACCGAAAGCAGACGACTGCGCCAGTCCGGCTCGATCACCACCACGGCAGCGCCGGCGGTAGCCAGGGTGTGGTCCGCTTCGTTGACCCTGACCACACGGCCATCGGCCTGGTCCAGCAGTCCGGCAAGATCGCTGGCGAGAATCTCCACCACGCCCTGCGCATGCGCTTCGGTCGCGGTAAGCGTACTGGCTTCGCGCACCGCCGCCTCGGCGAACTCGGCGTTGCGGCCGCGCAGTTCGGCGAGGCTTTGGATATAGGCAACCGCATCATTGAGCACCTTGCGCTGCATTGCGGTGCCGGAGGCGGGCCCGTTCGATTCGGCGTCGTCGCCTTCGCCTTCCGGTTCGGCTTCGCGATCTGCTCCCTTGTTTTTCTCGGCGCCATCGCCCGGACCGGCACCGGTCATCGAAACCGGCGTGGCGGCACCCAACGAGGTGGCCGGCGCCATGGCGGCCAGGTGGCAGGCATAGAGGATGTAGGTGCCGGCACTGGCCGCGCGGGCGCCCTCGGGCGAAACCCAGCCGATCACCGGCACTGGCGAAGCCAGGATGGCCTGATTGATATCGCGGGTGGCGGCATCCAGACCGCCTGGCGTGTCGATCTTCAGTACGACGACTGCGGCGCCCTCCTCGGCCGCGCGCTCCAGTCCCCGGATCAGGTAGTCACTGGTGGCCGGACCGATACCGCCCTTGATCTCCAGAACATAGGCCGCGCCCGGCGGCTGGGCTTCGTCCGCGCTCGCCAGCCAGGCGGCAAAAACCAACCCGACGCCAAGCAGAACCATCGACAGCTTCTTGAAGATCAGCACAGTGGCACCCGAAACGGTTCGAGCCATCGTCCATCAGTTAACACGACGCGCCACTGGCTGCAAGCGCATCGGCCGGGCGAGGACAGGCTCATCGTACCGACCGGTAGCCGCCCGGCACCCCGTGAGGTGAGAGCACCAGTTGCCAAAGCTGCCCGCGCCGGCTGCGGAACAGGGCCATCGAGGCGGCCAGGTAATAGCGCCACATGCGCCGGAATCGGCAATCGTAACGATCCGACAGCCGATCCCAGGCGGACTCGATGTTGCTGCGCCAGGCTTGCAGGGTTCGGTCGTAGTCGGCGCCGAAGTTGTGCCAATCCTCGATCACCATCCGGTTTTCAAGGTGGGTGGCGATCTGCGCCGCGGAGGGCAGCATGGAGTTCGGGAAGATGTATTTTCCGATCCACGGGTCGGTGTGAGTTACCGATCGGTTGCCGCCGATGGTGTGCAGCAGTGCCAGCCCGTCGGGCGTCAGGTAGCGAACCAGGCGATCGAAGAACGTCGGGTAATTGCGCACGCCGACATGCTCGAACATGCCGATCGAAATCACCCGATCGAAGCGGCCGTCGACATCGCGGTAGTCGCACAGCCGGATTTCTATCGGCAGTCCGGCGCACAGCTCGCCGGCATGACTGGCCTGCTCACGCGAGATGGTGATGCCCACCCCTTCGATGCCGTAGCGCTCGGCGGCGAAGCGCAGCATCTCACCCCAGCCGCAGCCGATGTCGAGCACCTGCATGCCGGGTTGAAGCCCGAGCTTGCGACAGACCAGATCCAGCTTGGCTTCCTGGGCCTCGTCGAGCGTGTTGGCTGCGGACCAGTAAGCACAGCTGTAAACCATGCGCCGACCCAGCATCGCGCGGTAAAGGTCATTGCCGATGTCGTAGTGCCGGCGACCGACTTCAAGACTCCGGCGCCGGGTTTGCGCGTTGAACAACCGGGCCTTGATTCCGGCCCAGACCATTGCCGGGCTCGGCCGCTGCTGGTCGATGCGCGCGCTGAGCAGGCGAAACAGCGTGCCGTCGAGATCGTCGCTGCGCCACCAGTCGTCCATGTAGCTCTCGCCCAGCGCCAGCGAGCCGTGAATCAGCAGCCGTTTGAACAATCCGCGATCGCGCACCTGGATGTCCCAAGGGCGCGATCCATCGATGCGGATCCCGGCGAGGGCCAACAACCGCTCGACCTCGGTTCTTGCCTGCGATATCGCTGCCATGCGGACTCCACGGATTTGACCGGGAACGAAATGACCTGTGCGAACAATCCTATCAGGTTGATCCGCTGACAGACCCGGCACGCCGGCTGGCGTCGCTGGCAGCTCGCAATCACACTCCGCGCCCGGCGCCGGTTCAGCCCGCTTCCAGCTCCTGCCAGCGCTGATAGGCGGCATCCAGGCTGGCCTGGGTTTCGGCGGTCCGACGATTGGCGTCGGCGATGGCATCGGGGCTTTGCCTGAAGAAGTCGGGTTGCTGCATCGCCGCGCCCAGCCGGCTCAATTCGCTCTCCAGCGATTCGATGCGGGCCGGCAGTTGTTCCAGCTCCCGGCTTTCCTTGTAGCTCAACCGCCGCTTGGCGGCGGCCTTGGGGTCGGCTGACGCCTGCGGGACAGGCTTGCTGGCCTTGCCGCCATCTACCGGCTCGGGCCTGAGCCGCTGCCAGTCGCTGTAGCCGCCGACGTAATCGCCCACCCTGCCCTGGCCTTCCATCACCAGGGTGCTGGTGACCACACTGTCGAGAAAGTCGCGGTCATGGCTCACCAGCAGCAGCGTGCCTGGATAGTCGCCGAGAATCTCCTCCAGCAGCTCCAGGGTCTCGACATCCAGATCGTTGGTCGGCTCATCCATCACCAGCAGATTGGATGGCCGGGCGAACAGTTTGGCCAGCAGCAGGCGATTGCGCTCGCCGCCGGACAGGTGGGTGATCGGGGCACGGGCGCGATCGGGCGTAAACAGGAAATCCTGCAAGTAGCCGATGACGTGCTTGCGGGCGCCATTGATTTCGATGAACTCGCGGCCCTCGGATACGTTGTCCAGCGCGTTCCAGTCCTCGCGCAGGGCGATCCGGTGCTGGTCGAAATAGGCCACCTCCAGGCCAGTGCCCAGGATGATCTCGCCCGCGTCGGGATTCAGCTCGCCCAGCAAGAGGCGCAGCAGCGTGGTCTTTCCGCTGCCGTTGGCGCCGATCAGCCCGACCCGATCGCCGCGCTGGATGGTGCCGCTGAATCTGCGCACCAGCGGCTTGCCCGGATAACCGAAGCTCACGTCCTGCGCCTTGATGACCCGCTTGCCGGACGACTCCGCCTCGGACACGGCCAGTTTCACCGAGCCCATCTGGGCGCGGCGCGCGGCGCGTTCGTTGCGCATGTCCTTGAGACGACGCACCCGCCCCTCGTCGCGCGTGCGACGCGCCTTGATGCCCTGGCGAATCCAGATCTCCTCCTGGGCCAGGCGTTTGTCGAAGCGGGCGTCCTCCTGAGCCTGGGCGTTGAGGCGTTCTTCCCGGCGGCGCAGATAGTTGGACCAATCGCCGGGCCAGCTGGTCACCCGGCCGCGATCGATCTCGATGATCCGCGTGGCCAGTGCCCGCAGGAATCGGCGGTCATGGGTCACGAAGATCAGACTGAACGGCGCGTTCTTGAGGAACCCCTCCAGCCAGTCGATCGCCTCGATGTCGAGGTGGTTGGTCGGCTCGTCGAGAAGCAGCAGGTCGGGCTTGGACACCAGGGCACGAGCCAGCAGTACGCGGCGCTTCATGCCGCCGGACAGACTTGAAAACTCGCCATCCTCGACCAGTTCCAGACGCGAGAGCACCTGGGTCACCTGTTGATCCAGGCTCCAGCCCTGCGCCGCTTCGATACGCGCCTGCACGGTGGCCATGGCATCGACGTTTCCGGGCACATCCAGATGATGGCTCAGCCGGTGAAACTCGGCCAGATCCTCGCCGATGCGACCCAGGCCCGAGGCAACCACATCGAACACGGTGCCTTGAACCTCATGCGGCACTTCCTGGGTGAGCCGGGCCACCTTCACGCCCGACTGGACACGAATTTCGCCATCATCGGCCTTCAGCTCGCCGGCCAGCAGGCGCAGCAAAGTGGACTTGCCGGCGCCGTTGCGGCCGATGAGCGCAATACGCTCGCCCGGCTCGATGCTCAGCTGCACGTTTTCCAGCAGCAGTGGACCGCCGACACTGAAGTCGACGTCATTTACGGTAATCAGGGACATCCCGCTATTGTAAGCGGCCTGCCGCTCTCACCGTGCGAACAATCCCTTCGCTCAGGAAACCGAGGCGGCCGCCAGTCGCTCGGATTCGCGCCGGAACAGGCGCAGCGCCAGCAGGATGGCGGCCATGGGGATCAGGGAAAGATAGAACGCGGTTTCGCCACCGAGCCGGCCGAACAGCACGCCGGTGATCATCGAACCGGTGGTGCCGCCCAATGCCGAGGCAATCACGATCAGCCCGGTCATCGGCGCGTGTTCATGACGCGGCAATGCACTGAGCATCACCGAATTGATCGCCGGATAGATCGGTGCCATGAACAGGCCGATCAGCGGGAACAGCCAGGCCGCCAGCGGCGCATTGCGCCACCCGGTGGTCTGCCCTTCGGCAATGCCCGCCGCCATCGGCAGGGTGAGCAGCACCAGCAGGCCCATCGCCACCACGCACACGTTCAGCAGAACGTGCCAGGGCATGTGCCGCAACAGCATGCCGGCGCTGAGCCGGCCCAGGGCGAGCGCCCCGGCGAAAATGCTGGCCATCTGCACGCTCATCGCGTTGGGCAGCTTCAGCACCTCGTTGTTGAAGGTTGGAAGCCAGGTGCCGATGCTCTGCTCGATCAGCACATACAGCCAGGCCGAGATGACGAAGACCAGCACCATCGGTCGCAGTGCCAGACGCAGCATGCGCGCGAAACCGGCGCTGATCCGCTCGCCGGGCACCCGTGCTTCGGTTTCATCGAGCCGGCTGGAGGCCAGCAAGGCGATCGCCGCCAGACACAGGCCGGCCAGCACCCAGTAGACATCGAGCCATGCCCGGCTGGTTGGGTCGCTGTCGTCGATGAAGGCGCCGAACAGCCAGTAGCCGGCCAGCACGCCGACCATGAACAGGCCTTCGATGGTGTTGGTCAGAGAGGCATGCGCCTGCCGGCCATGGGTGATCAGCCCGATCGAGGAATACACCGCAATCTTGACCAGGCCGAACGATGCGCCGACGGCCACGAACAGCAACCGGGTCATCCAGAAACTGTCGGCCACGGCCATCGCTACGCAGGCAACAGCGACCAGCGCGAGCCCGAACATCATGCCGCGCCGATAGCCGAAGCGCGGCATCAGCGAAGCCAGAAAGAATGAGGCCAGCGCTACCGGAATATCCTTGAAACCCTCGAGTGTGCCGGCCTGGGTCTTGCTGACACCGAAGCTGAGGATCGATTGCAGGATGACCGTACCGACGCTGTTCATCAGCACGGCAAACATCATGTAGGCGAGAATCAGTGCAAGGATGATGCGCAGATGCGGCATGGTCTGGCCCGTCGAATTCAGAAAAGACAAAGCGGGCCGCGCCTCCCCTCCCGGTACCGTGGAGGGAGAGGCGCAACCGCGCGGCTCAGAAGCGGTAAGTCAGCGACGCTTCGAAGCTGCGGCCTTCCAGTGGCCGCCCGAGGAACACATTGTCGGTCACGCCGCCGCCGATCACCCGCGCATTGCCTTCGGTCAGCGCCAGCTCGTCGGTCACGTTGATGCCCTGCAGCCGCACTTCCCAGTTGGTGCCGATGTAGGCAACCGCGCCGAAATCCAGCGTGTCGTAAGACGGCAGGCGCTGCTGGTTTTCGATGTCCGAGAACCGGTCGCCCACGTGGGTCCAGGTCAGGAACAGCCGGAAATCCGCGACCGGGCTCGGAATGAAATAGCTCGGCGTAAAGCGGAACTGGGTCTTCGGCTGACGGCGCACCTGATTGCCCGAGTTGTCGCCGAAATCGCGATACTCGGCGTCCACCCAGTTTCCGGTCATGCTGATCTCGAAGTTTTCGAACGGCCGCAACTGGCCCTCGAATTCAAGACCGAACGCGCGTGCGCCGCCGATGCTGGTGATGTTCTGGCCATCGGCGAACAACTGAAACGGCAAGCCATCGAACTCGTTGTAGAAACCGGTCAGGAACAGGCTGTACAGCGGCGTTGCGGTCTTGAGGCCGATTTCGTACTGATCGACTTCCTGGGTGTTGTCCTGGCCGTCGCGCAGATTGTCGAACTGCGGGAAGAAGTAGCCCGAGTTGATCCGCCCGAACACGCTGGTGTTCTCGGCCAGCTTGTAGTTCAGGCCGGCGGTCCAGGAGTAGTCGGTGTCCTTGAAGTCGATGATCCGGAACGTACCGTTGGGCACCGAGGCGTTGTTGTTGTGCAAGGTCAGCGGATTGTTGTCGAGATCCTGGCTGCTGACGTTCTCGACCCGGCCGCTGACCTTCTGACGCTCGACGCGCAGGCCGAGATCCAGACGCCAGCGGTCATCGAACTCCCACTCGTCGGCGATGAATCCGGCGAAGTTTTCGCCGTCGTAATCGGCATTGAGCGAGAAGAACGAAGCGCCGTTGAAGCCCTCGCGGGTGACCAGCGCGCCATTGTCCAGCTCCACGTCGATCCGGCGGGCATTCGGCTCGGCGGTCAGCAGCATGCTGTTGCCCAGGAACCAGCGATCCTTTGACGAGTAATCGGCGTAGTAGGTGCCCACCGTGAGCGTGTTGCCGGCAAACAGCTCGCGCGACAGCCGCAGCTCGTTGGTGAACGATTCCAGCGCCTTGTCGACCACCCAGAAGCCGGCGCTCATGACCTGCTGATTGCCCGAGACTGCGCCGCCGCCGTTGAAGAACCGTGCCGAACCGGAGCCGGCAAGGCCCCCGGCCGCGACCAGATCCGGATTGCCGTTGAACGCCGAAATGGTGTCGGCGATGAAGCTGTCGAGGGTCTGCGGATTGGCGCCGGTGAACAGGCCATTGGTCGGCGCATCGCCATCGAGGTAATTGGTCCGGTTGCTCAGCGTCCAGCCGCCGAAGTCGAGATCCAGCGTCGCCCCGAAAGTGTCGAGCTCGATGCCGCGACCATCGGCCAGATCGGGCGAAATGGTGCCCGGCTCTGCACCCGGCGAAACCTGGAAGTTCACCCGGCGGAAATCGTTGCCGAGCAGCGTATCGGAGGTCGGGTCGAAACCGGGGAAGGCCGAGATGCTGCGACCGTCATTGTTGGAAACCAGCGGAATTGCCGTGAAGAATGCGTTCTTGTCGTCGACGTGACGGCCATACAGCGTGATCTCGCCGATATCGAAAACGTGACGCAGGGTGCCGCTGATCTGGCCGCCCTTGTTGGCGGTGAATTCGGTGTCGCGCACGCCGTCGTCTTCACGGTAGAAACCACCGATGCTGAAGAACGTGTTCTCGGCCAGTGGGCCGCTGAAGAAACCGTCGAAACGGTACAGGCCTTCGCTGCCGACCGTGGTGCGGGCAACGCCTTCGAACACCTCGCTGCCGCGTTTCTGAATGATGTTCACCGTGGCGCCGGGCTGACCGTTGGAGAACACCGGGCTCGGGCCACCGCGCAGCACCTCGACCCGCTCGATGGTTTCATCGATGCGGAACAAGGTGGAGTTTTCCAGGAACGACAGCGTGGGCGGCGGGAAGATCGGCGAGCCGTCCATCTGGAAGGTGATGAACGGCGCGTCCGAGCCGCCCGGGAAGCCGCGCACATCGACGTTTGCGCCCGACACGCCGCCGCTGGCCTCGACCCAGATGCCGGGAACGATCTTCAGCAGATCGGCGGTGGAGCGCGGCGCAGCGTCGTCGATCTGCTCCGGCGTTGCCGTGGTGATGGAAAAGCTCGCGTCGCGCTTGCTCAGGCCACTCGACCGGGCGGTGCCGCTGACCACCACGCTGTCGAGAACCTTGGCGAAGTCGTCGCCCTCGCCCTCCGCCGATCGGGCCTGCTGCGCCAGCGCGCCGCCGGGTAGGAATGCCGCCGCGATCGCCGCAGTCAGCGCCAATTGCCTCATGTGTCCGCTTGCCATGGTTAGTCCCCTCCGCCTAGTCTCGATTTTCTGGAATGCGGGCTGTGCCCGTTCTGTCGCTCGTGTCGACACGCTGATACGCGGCGCCGGAACTCCGGCGCGCGGCTCCGCCCCCGGACGCCCCATCCACGGGAATCGTCTCGATGCGAAATTGGTGAAGGCCGTCCAGCACGGCATCGGCGCCGGCCAGCTCGCGCCGATCGCCGATGCCCAGTGCAGTCATGCCGGCTGCCTTGATGGCGGCGATGCCGGCGGCCGCGTCCTCGATCCCGAGGCAGGCCTGCGGCGGCACGCCCAGCCCTTGGGCGGCAGCCAGAAAAATCGCGGGATCGGGCTTGCCGGCCGCCACCTGGGCTGGGTCGGCGATGTAATCGAATCGGTCGGCAATGCCCAGACGATCCAGCAGCATCGGGGCGTTTCGGCTGGCCGAGGCCAGGCCGACCCGCAGCCCGGCGGCACGCACCGCATCCAGCGCGGCAAGCGCGCCCGGCAGCAGATCGGCAGGCGTGAAACGGGCGATCTCGTCGCGGTAGAAGCCATTCTTGCGCTGCGCAAGAACCTCCTTTTCCTGCGCAGCGAATTCGCGCCCGGAGCGCTCCAGCAGGATGTCCAGCGACGCCATCCGGTCGACACCCTTGAGCCGGCGATTGATGGTGCGATCGAAGGCAATGCCCAACTCGTCGGCCAGCCGCTTCCAGGCGTGGAAATGGACCATGGCGGTGTCGGTGAGTACGCCATCGAGATCGAAGATCACCGCCGCGAAGGGATGCTCACCGGCCAGCAGCGGCCAGCGCGCCGACGCCGACAGCTCGCGCGAAACGCTCTGCCCCGTGCTCAGCGCAATCGCCGTGCCGTTATCGAACACGGTCAGCGGGGCGCCATCGATCAGGCGGTAATGCGCCGACTCCAGACCGACATCGATCCGCAGCCGCCGACCCTGCCAGACCAGGTTCAAGCCATAGCCGCGCCAGCGCGCCGGCAGCCGCAGCGCGAAATGCGGGCCCTCGGGCCGCACCCGCAGACCGAGCAGGCCGAACGCGAAACCCAGCCAGCTACCCGCCATGGCCGCCATGTGCGCGCCGTGGTCGGTGTTGCCGTGAATGTCGTCGAGATCGACGCGCAGCGTTTCATCGAAGAACGCCATCGCCGCCTCGCCGCGATCGAGCTCGCTGGCCAGAATCGAAAACGGCGCGGCCGACAGCGTCGAATCGTGCACGGTCACCCGCGCGTAGTAGTCCAGGCAGCGCTGCTTCACTGCGATATCGATATCGTGGCCATCCATCACCAACGCCTGCACCACATCAGCCTGCTTGCAGACCTGATGGCGGTACAGGCTCAGCGGGTGGTAATGCAGCAGCAACGGGTAGTGCGTGGCCGGGGTATTGGCGAAATCCCAGATCGGCTTGTCGAGGAAGCCATCGTCCTGCGGATGGATGCCAAGCGCGCTGTCATAAGGCAGATACATCGCTTCGGCAGCCCGCTGCCACTGCCCCACCTCGGCTGCATCGAGGGCGAGATCGCGCGCCAGTCGGGCGGCGGCGTCCGGATGTCCAGCGGCCAGACTGTGCCAGGTGGCCACCGCGTCCAGCAGATGCGCCCGCGCCATCCGGTTGGTGTAGAAGTTGTTGTCGACCAGCGCCGAGTACTCGTCCGGGCCGGTCACCTCGCAGATACAGAACGCACCGTCGCGACGCGGGTTGAAATGGCCGATCTGCATCCAGATCCGGGCCATCTCGAACAGCATCTCGGCGCCGGCCTCGACCATGAATCCGGCATCGCCGGTGGCGGCATCATAGAGTCTGATCGCGTAGGCGATGGCGGCGTTGATGTGGTACTGCGCCGAGCCGCTGGGATAGTAGGCCGAACATTCGTCGCCGGCGATGGTCCGCCAGGGAAACAACGCGCCACGCGGGTGGTTCATTTCACGGGCGTGCCGGCGGGCCGCATCCAGATTGCGGAAGCGGTACTCCAGCATGCCGCGCGCAAGTTCGGGCGCGGTCAGCGCCAACACGGGCAACATGAAGGCCTCTGTGTCCCAGAAATAGTGACCTTCGTAGCCGTCGCCGGTCAGGCCCTTGGCCGCCGTGCTGGTGTGGCCGCCGCGTCCGGTCGATTGCAGCAGGTGGAACAGATTGAAGCGCAGCGCCAGCTCGGCATGCGGATCGCCGTCGACCCAGAGCGATGCCCGACCCCAGAAATCGGCCATGGCCTCAGCCTGCTCGGCGAGGATGGCGTCAAAACCCATGGCTCGGGCCTCGTCCAGCGCCAGCGTGAGCCGGTCGCGAAGCGATTGGACACTGGCCGATTCGGATTCGTGGTCCCAGGCGTAGGCGACGAATTTTTCCAGCGCGACGCGCTGACCGGCATCCAGCACAGCGTCAAAGTTCTGGACGATGCGCTGATCGCGCAGCTCGGGCGGCTCGCCAACCAGCGACGCGGCATCGACGCGATGAGCCTGGCCACAGGCGACGCGCACGCCGCCGTCGGGACTTGCCTGGAGCAGCCAGCTTTCGGGCTGCGCGGGCTCGGCCAACAGCCAGCGCATTCCGGCTCCGTCACCCGAGCCGATGCGCGGATCATCGCCCTGAGCCGGCGCGGGGCGATCGGCGCTCAGCACCGACTCGAAGCGAATCCGGCCCTGAAAGCCATCCGAGCCCAGCGTCAGGCGAATCGCCAGCAATGCACTGCGGGTCTGCGGGACGACCCGCTCGGCGCACAGTTCAAGCACGCCGCGTGCGCCGAAATCCCAGCGCACGACCCGACGCGAGTGACCGGCACGCAGGTCGAGCACGCGCTCGAAGGCGGTGCATTGCGGGCTGGTCGGAGTGAGCCTCTGGCCATCGACGTACAGGGCGATTCCGCTGCCATCGGCAACCGGCAGACGAGTGTCGGTGTGCGAGGCAAAGCCAGCGAATCGTTCGTGGTAGTGAATCGGCGAGCGCTGATAGGCTTCGGCCAGAAAACACCCGCCGCTGCCACCCGCCTCTTCGCATCCGCCGCGCACGCCCAGCGTACCGTTGGCCAGGGCAAACAGCGTTTCATCTCGCCCGGCCCGCGCCGGATCGTAGCCCGCGCGGCGCAGCTGCCAGCGCTCGGCGTCGGGCACCGACCGGCCCGGCCTGGCATCCCGCTCGCTGCCGTCGATGGGCGATGGCGCCCCGCTGGTGTTGCTTCCCTGACTCATTGCCAAGTGCTGCCGGTGATCATGGCGGGCACGCTAAGCGGCCAATGTTATCGATGTCAAGACATCGATAACATTTTTTCGGCCAGCGCCAGCAGAAACCCGAAGCACGTTCTACTGCGGCCCAGCATTTTTGCCGACGTGCTTCGGCATACCCACCATTAATCCGATGGATCCGTTCTTGTGCGTTGCACAATCTCCCGCAAAACAAAGCGGCGCAGGCTCGGCAAACTCACGCATCCAAATCACCCCGCTGTCGCAATGCACCATCCGAACGCGCTGGGAAGGCCTCACCATCGCTCGGTCAAATCCGCACGCAAATCCGCGCGAATCAGGTGCCGCGCACCACCAGGCGGGTGGGCAGCGTATCGGACTGCTCGGCCTGGCCAGCGATCAGCTTGAGCAGCTTTCGCGCCAGCAGAATGCCGGCCTGATAGAGATCCTGATGCACCGAACTGAGCGCCGGGACCAGCGTCGCACCCACGGCCGTATCGTCATAGCCGACGACCGATACCTGATCGGGGATCGAAAGACCCTGCCCGCGCAGCGCCTGGATCGCGCCCATGGCCAGCAGATCGCTACAGGCGAATACTGCATCGGGTGGGCTGGTGGTCTTGGCCAGAAACGCCTGCATGGCCTGCGCGCCCGCGACGGCGGTGAAGTCGACGTCATCGATGACGGCAGTCGAAATGCCCTGCCCGGCCAGGGTCTCGGAGAATCCGGCGAAGCGCTCGGCGTTCTCGGCGTGCTCGAGGCTGCCGATAAAGCACGGCCGCCGCCGTCCAAGGGAAAGAAAATGCCGGGCCACGCTGTCGCCGCCGTGGTAATTGTCGCTTCCGACCACGACATGGTCGCGGCTGCCGCTCTGCGCACCCCAGACCACCATCGGCAACTGCCAGCGTTCGACGGTGCGCACGGCATCTTCATGAGCGCCCTGGCCGAGCAGAATCACTCCGTCAGCGGACTGGGTGGCGGCGGTGATCGAATCGTGGCCGGCGCTGAGCAGTGCGCTGTACCCGGCCCCGGTCAGCTCCTGCATGATGCCGCCCAGCAGCTCCAGCGGATACGGCCCGGACATCGGTCGCTCGGGCGAGGCGGGCATTTCCACGATCACCGCGATGGTGTGGCTGCGCCGCAATCGCAGATTGCGGGCCGAGACGTTGAGTGCATAGCCATGCGCGCGGGCCAGTTCCTGGATGCGCGCCTTGGTGGCGTCATTGACCAGAGGGCTGTCGGCGAGTGCGCGGGAGACCGTGATCTTGGACACCCCTGCCAGGCGGGCCAGGTCTGCCATGGTCGGTCGACTTCTTGCGCCATTCGCCGGCTCGGCGGTCTTTCCTGATTGCACGCTATGCGGCTCCTTCTGGCAGCAGGACAGCGGCGAGTATAAACAAGCGCCCGGCCGGCGATGTTCGCGAATCGTTCATCGCAGTCGTCGATCGGCGACTGCGGCCGGTTTGACCGGGGAAGGTTACCGCCCCCGGTCGGTTCGATCTGCCCTACTCCACGCGAACCGGAATCTTGCCGATACGCGCCTGCCATTGCGCCGGCCCGGTGGCGTGGACCGACTCTCCGGTGGCGTCGACCGCCACCATCACCGGCATGTCCTCGACATCGAATTCGTAGATCGCCTCCATGCCCAGGTCTTCGAAGCCGACCACACGGGCCGACTTGATCGCCTTGGACACCAGATAGGCCGCGCCACCGACCGCGATCAGATAGACCGACTGGTGCTCTCGGATCGCCGCGATGGCGGTCGGGCCGCGTTCGGCCTTGCCGACCATGCCCATCAGGCCGGTCTGACGCAGCACCTGATCGGTGAACTTGTCCATGCGGGTGGCGGTGGTAGGGCCTGCCGGGCCAACCGCTTCGTCGCGAACCGGATCAACCGGACCGACGTAGTAAATGAACCGGCCCCGGAAATCGACCGGCAACGGCTCGCCGCGATCGAGCATTCCGACCATGCGCTTGTGCGCGGCATCCCGGCCGGTGAGCAGCTTCCCGTTGAGCAGCAGCACTTCACCAGGCTTCCAGCTCTGCACTTCATCGTGACTGACGGTATCCAGGTTCACCCGCCGACCCTTGCTGGCGTCGTAGGTGAGACTGGGCCAATCGGCCAGCGACGGTGGATCGAGGGCTACCGGACCCGAACCATCGAGCACGAAGTGGGCGTGACGCGTGGCGGCGCAGTTGGGGATCATCGCCACCGGCAGGTTGGCTGCATGGGTTGGGAAGTCGCTGACTTTCACATCCAACACGGTGGTCAGCCCACCCAGGCCCTGGGCGCCGATGCCCAGCGCGTTGACCTTTTCGTAGAGTTCGATGCGCAGCTCCTCGGCGCGATTGGCCGGGCCCCGGGCGATCAGATCCTGGATATCGATGGCCTCCATCAGCGACTCCTTGGCCAGCAGCATGGCCTTCTCGGCGGTGCCGCCGATTCCGATGCCCAGCATGCCCGGCGGACACCAGCCCGCACCCATGGTCGGCACGGTTTTCAACACCCATTCGACAATGGAGTCGGATGGATTGAGCATCGCGAACTTGCTCTTGGCCTCGCTGCCGCCGCCTTTGGCGGCGACCGTGACATCGACGGTATCGCCGGGCACCAGACGCATGTGGATCACGGCAGGTGTGTTGTCCTTGGTGTTGGTCCGCTTGCCGGCCGGGTCGGCCAGAATCGAGGCGCGCAGTTTGTTGTCGGGGTGCAGGTAAGCGCGGCGAACGCCTTCGTTGACCATGTCCTCGACGCTCAGCGTGGCATCCCAACGCACATTCATGCCGATCTTGAGAAACACCGTGACGATGCCGGTGTCCTGGCAGATCGGGCGATGACCCTCGGCGCACATCCGCGAGTTGATCAGGATCTGGGCGATGGCGTCCTTGGCCGCCGGCGATTGTTCGCGCTCATAGGCCGCGGACAGGCTGCGGATGTAGTCGACCGGGTGGTAATAGCTGATGTATTGCAGCGCGTCGGCGACAGACTGGACGAAATCGTCCTGGCGGATGGTGGTCATGAGTGGCGGCCTGGGGAGTCAGCCGTTCATTTTAGCGCCAGCGGACCACCGGCAGGGGCGCGGTCGTCCGCAAGTACTCGCCGATCGGAACAGACCGCGCCGATCCCGGCGTGGCGCTCAGATCAACGCGCGGTCGGCAACGATGATGCCGTTGTTGTCGGCATAGACGTGCTCGCCCGGATGAAACGTCACGCCGCCGAACCGTATCGGGCCGTTCAGCTGTCCCTCGCCCCGGCGCACGCTCTTGATCGGCACGCAGCCCAACGCCAACACGCCGATATCGAGTCCGGACAACACATCGACATCGCGGCAGGCGCCGTGGATGATCACCCCGGACCAGCCGTTTTCCACCGCACCGGCGGCGATCAGATCGCCGATCAGGGCGTGCCGTAGCGACCCGCCGCCGTCGACGACCAGCACCTTTCCGTTGCCCGGTTCGGCCAGCCGTTCCTTGATTCGCGAGTTGTCCTCGAAGCATTGGACCGTCTCGACCCTGCCGCTGAACGCCTGGCGACCGCCGAATTGCCGCCACGCGATGCCGGTGACAACGCGCACGCGCTCGCTGTGGGCGTCGCACAGATCGGGTGTGGTCCAGCTCATGCTCTGCCTCCGGGGTGTCCGTCAGGCAAGTTTAGCCGGAATCGCCGCTCCGTCCTCCGACGCATTCCGGCCCGGAACAGTGAACCCGCGCCGGACTCAGAACCAGCCCGGCGCCATGGTGAAGGCGGAGTCTTCGCCCTGGGCCAGAATTCGCGCGCTGTGCTCGACCAACGGCAGCTCCTGGCCGAAGAAGAACCGGCAGGCGTGCAGCTTGCCGTTGAGAAAATCGGCATCGACCGCCCCGGCGCCGGCCTCGGCGAGCGCGCGATGGGCCTCCAGTGCCTGCCAGAGCCAGGTCCAGGCGATGACGACATGGCCGAGCAGAGTCATGTAGTGACTGGCATTGGCCAGCCCCAGGCGAATCTGCCCGGCTGCGAAGGTCGTGCCGAGCGCCGCCGTGGTGCTGCCGACCAGCGCCATGTAGCGGCGCAGTTCGGCGGCGTACCCGGACAACGCCGCAACGCCGTCGGCCTGGGCGGCGGTGGACTCGATCCGCGCAAACAGCAGGCCCAGCGCCGCACCCTTGTCCTGAATCACCTTGCGGCCGAGCAGGTCGAGCGCCTGAATGCCGTTGGTGCCTTCGTGAATGGCATTGAGCCGATTGTCCCGGTAGTGCTGCTCGACCGGGTACTCGCGCGTATAGCCATAGCCGCCGAGCACCTGGATGGCCAACTCGTTTGCCTTGAGGCACCAGTCGGACGACCACGCCTTGACGATCGGCGTCAGCAGTTCCAGCAGTGCATTGGCCTCGGCGCGCGGCGCATCATCCGGCGCGTAGTTCTGCTCGTCGATCAGCCGCGAGGCGAACAGCGCCAGGGTCAGCGCGCCTTCGACATAGCATTTCTGCTGGAGCAGCATCCGCCGCACATCGGCGTGCTCGATGATCGCCACCGGCGGCGACGCGGCATCCTTCTGATCGGGATGCCGGCCCTGTTGGCGCTCACGGGCGTATTGCAGCGCGTACAGATAGCCCGCGCACCCGAGCGAGATGGACCCCAGTCCGACGCCGATCCGCTCCTCGTTCATCATGTGGAACATGTGCGCCAGGCCCTGGTTGGCTTCACCGACCAGCTCACCGCGACAGTCGCCATTTTCGCCGAACTTGAGGAAGCAATTGACCGAGCCGCGATAGCCCATCTTGTGGTTGAGTCCGGCCACCCGCACGTCGTTGTCGGCACCGCGACTGCCATCTTCGGCAACCCGATACTTGGGTACCGCAAACAGGCTGATTCCGCGCACGCCGGCCGGCGCGTCCGGCAGGCGGGCCAGCACCATGTGCACGATGTTCTCGCGCAGTTCGTGGTCGCCGGCCGATATCCACATCTTCGCGCCCTCGATACGGTAGCCGCCCTGCCCGTCCGGAATCGCCCGGGTGCGCAGATCGGCCAGTGAGGAGCCGGCCTGAGGTTCGCTCAGGCACATGGTGCCGAAGTAGCGGCCCTCGTTGATCGGCTGCATGTAGCGCCGCTGCTGCTCCTCGCTGCCGTGCGCGGCCAGCAGGTTGGCCACGCCCTTGGCCAGCGCGGGATAGGCGGCGGTGCCCAGATTGGCGCTGGCGAACGGCAGCCCGTAGGCAGTTTCGATCAGGAACGGCAACTGCATGCCGCCGTGCGCGGCATCGGCGGTGGCGGCCATGAAGCCGGCCTCGATGTAGGCATCCAGCGCCTCACCGATTTCCGGGATCAACCTGACCTTGCCGTCGACCAGCTCCGGCTCATGGCTGTCGGACTTGCGGTAGTGCGGCAGGAAGGTTTCCCGGGCCAGTTGCTCGGCCAGATCGATCACCGCATCGAAGGTTTCGCGGCTGTGCTCGCTGTAGCGTGGATAGCTCAGAAGCCGCTCGGCGCCGATCACCCGATAGAGCAGGAAGTCGAGATTGCGGCGGTCGAAAAACGGGGCTTCGTTCATGGCGTGCCCTGGGTGTCGTTGTCGGGGTCGGGATGCGACTGGCCGTGGCCATCGGCTTCCAGCGCAACGCCGAGCCCCAGCACCACGCGGTTGGCGTAGCAGAAATATCCGACCACCTGGTTGATCTCGAGAATCTGGCCGTCGTCCAGCCCACTGTCGCGCAGCCGCTGGATGTCCGACTCGGAAATCTGCGCCGGAGTGCGCGTCAACACGTCGGCATAGTGCAGCCCGGCCTGCTCGGCCGCCGTGAACGGGGCGCCGGGCGACGGCTCGGCGAGCGCCGCAAGCAACGCGTCGGCCAGGTCCGGATCGCCTGTTTCACGCCGCAGGCCCTCGCTGTGATGCACCACGCAGTAGCGGCAGCCATTGAGCCGACTGACCCGGACACCGATCGCTTCCAGGTAGGTCTTGGGCAATGTGTTGGCGCTGTGGTGCACCGCTGCGCGGTACAGCGCAAGATGCCCATCCAGCGTGTGCGGGCGCAGGCCGTGGACGGTGATGATGTTGTCCAGCGACCCGGCGGTGGCCAGCCGCTCATACAGTGCGCGCAGTCTGCCCTGGGCCTGCTCGAGGCCAATGCTTTGAATCCAGCTCATGCCCTTCCAACACAATCGACAGCGCGCCAGTTTACTTCGAGTCGGGCTTGCCGGCGGATTTCTTGTCGCTGGAGGGTTCAGGGCGATGGTCGCCAATGATCGATTTGGCCGGGCAGACAGCAAAAACCGGACACTTCTGACAGCCAACCGCCAGCGCAACGGGACACAGGGTCATGACGGACTCCACAGGCGCGAACCAGTCGTCGCGCCGTTGAGCCTACTCCGAATGGTCGCGAATGTGTTCGGATCGGCTGCACGTCGGACGCAAGGCACCCGCTCCGCAACCCCATCGCGCGCTGGCACTGATTTCTTGCCGAGACAGCGCCCACGTTGCCGACCATGAGGCGGCGCGGGCAAACCAATCGCCTCGACTCGACTCGGCGCACGCACCTGAAGAACGGCTTGCTTTCCCGGCGCGTCCATCGACAATAGGCTTCCCCTGAAGCGAGTGCGCCATGCCCCGCCTGAAAGAACGAGTCGCCCTGATCACCGGCGCATCCCGGGGCATTGGTGCAGGCATTGCCCATGCTTTCCACCGCGAGGGTGCGCACGTCGTGCTGACCGATATTCGCGATGCCGACGGCGAACGGCTGGCCGCCGAACTGGGCGAGCGCGCCCGTTATCGGCGTCTGGATGTCCGCCTGGAGGACGATTGGCGCGCGGTGCTCGCTGAGCTCATGTCACGGTTCGGCCGTCTTGACGTACTGGTCAACAATGCGGGCATCACCGGCTTCGAGGAAGCGATTCGACCACACGATCCCGAGCACATCGATCTGACCGACTGGCACGCCGTGCTCGCCACCAATCTCGATGGCGTCATGCTGGGCTGCAAACACGGGATTGGCGCGATGCGCGCCACCGGCACCGGCTCGATCATCAACATCGGTTCGCGCTCGGGCGTGGTCGGCATTCCGGGCGCCTGCGGCTATGCCGCCAGCAAGGCCGGGGTGCGCAATCATACCCGCTCGGTGGCGCTGTATTGCGCCGAACAGGGCATGGCGATCCGCTGCAATGTGATCCAGCCAGCCTCGGTGCTCACGCCGATGTGGGAACCGATGCTTGGCGATGGACCGGATCGCGCCGAACGCATGGCCGAATACACCCGCGACACGCCGCTGCGCCGATTCGGCACGGTGGCGGAAGTGGCGGCGTTGGCGATCTATCTGGCGTCCGATGAATCGGCCTACATGACCGGCAGCGAACTCACCCTCGATGGCGGCATGCTGGCCGGTACCGCCGTCCCGCCGCGTCCGATCGACAACGGCGACACAAGCGAGTGATCTGATTCTGGCCGCAGGCGATGCGGCCCGGACTCAGCGCAAGCCCGCGTTGATCCGCTCCAGTGCGCTGCTGCCCGGACACAGCTGGGCTTCGGTCAGACGATTGAGCGGCGAGGCGACGGTATTGAGATGATGGTGCATGTCGCTGGCATCGGGGTCGACATACAGCAGCCCGGTCACCACCGAACCCTCGGCGGCATGGCGCTGGATGAAGTTCATCGCGCCCAGGCGATCGCGCGGGTCGTAGTCAGGGTCGAGCTTCTTGAGCCGGATCACGCTGCCATCGTGCTGCTCGACTTCGATGGTTTCGCCCTCGGCATAGTCGACCTGGATCTCGCTGCGCGGCACCATGACATCCAGCCGGTTCACCGCATCGTTGTGCTCGCGGACGTACTCGTAACTCTTGGTGCTGCCGGAGTGGTTGTTGAACGCCACGCACGGACTGACCACATCGATGAACGCGGCGCCGCGATGCGCAATAGCAGCCTTGATCAAGGGCACCAGCTGTTTCTTGTCGCCCGAGAAGCTGCGACCGACGAACGTGGCGCCAAGCTGGAGCGCGAGCCCGACCATATCGATCGGGGCGTCGGCATTGGTGACGCCACGCTTGGACACCGAGCCCTGATCGGCGGTTGCCGAGAACTGGCCCTTGGTCAGTCCGTAGACGCCGTTGTTCTCGACGATATAGACCATGTTGACGCCGCGCCGCAGGCAGTGGGCGAACTGACCCAGGCCGATCGAGGCCGAATCGCCGTCGCCGGACACGCCCAGGTAGAGCAATTCGCGGTTGGCCAGATTGGCGCCGGTCAACACCGACGGCATGCGCCCGTGCACGGTGTTGAAGCCGTGCGACTGACCGAGAAAGTAGTCCGGCGTCTTCGAGCTGCAACCGATGCCCGACAGTTTGGCTACCCGGTGCGGTTCGATGTCCAGGTCCCAGCAGGCCTGGATGATGGCCGCCGAAATCGAGTCGTGCCCGCAGCCCGCGCACAGCGTGGACACCTTGCCTTCATAGTCGCGGCGGGTGCAGCCGATGGCATTGCGCGGCAGGGTTGGATGGTGCAGACGGGGCTTTGCGATGTAGGTCATGCGAGTGTCTCGAAGGCCGTAGCGGGCAAACCGGAGAGCCAGGCGGAAGGGGGCTGGACGGGCATCAGGCCACCTGTTCCCGGGCAACCGGCACGGCGGCGCGTTCGGCAATGGCGCCGGCAATGAAGCGCGCGGTGATCGGCGTGCCGTCGTAATGCAGCACCGGCACCAGTCGCGCCGGATCGATATCGAACTCATTTATCAACAACGCGCGCAACTGGGCGTCGCGATTCTGTTCGACCACGAACACCGTGTCGTGCCGGTCTATGAACTCCAGCACCGACTCCGGAAACGGGAATGCCCTGACCCGAAGCGTGTCGGTTGCGATGCCCTGACGATCCAGCAACACGTGCGCCTCGGCCATGGCCGGGCTGGTCGAGCCGTAGTGGATGACGCCGATCCGCGTCGGTCGCGAGCCGCGTTGCTCGACTGGAGCCGGCACGAGAGTGCGCGCGGTCTGCCATTTCCGCTGCAGACGGTGCATGTTGTACAGATAATCGGGGCCGCGCTCGGAGTAGCGGGCGTAGGCGTCCTTGGTGGTTCCGCGGGTGAAGAAACTGCCCTTGCCTGGATGGGTTCCCGGCAACGTACGATAGGGAATGCCATCGCCATCGATGTCGAGGTAGCGACCGAATTCACGCCCGGCCTCAAGTTCCTCGGCGGTCATCACCTTGCCGCGATCGTGTCGGCGGTCTTCATCCCACGCGAACGGCCGACACAGGCGCTGATTCATGCCGATATCGAGATCGGTCATCACGAATACCGGGGTTTGCAGGCGATCGGCGAGATCGAGCGCCGTGGCAGCGAACTCGAAACATTCAGTCGGATCTTCGGGCAGCAACATCACATGCTTGCTGTCGCCATGCGAGGCGTAGGCGCTCGACAGCAGATCGGCCTGCTGGGTTCGAGTCGGCATGCCGGTCGATGGACCGCCGCGCTGGACATCGATCAGGGTGATCGGAATCTCGGCCATGTAGGCCAGCCCGATGAACTCGGTCATCAGCGAGATACCCGGTCCGGACGTCGCAGTGAACGCGCGGGCACCGTTCCAACCGGCACCAGTGACGATGCCGATGGAGGCGATCTCGTCCTCGGCCTGGATTACCGCATATCGATTCTCACCGGTCTCGGGGTCGACCCGAAGCTTCTGGCAATACTTCTGGAACGCCTCGGCCAGCGAAGACGACGGCGTGATCGGGTACCAGGCGCAGACCGTCGCGCCGCCATAAACGCACCCCAGTGCCGCCGCCTGATTGCCATCGACAAAAATGCGATCGCCCACCTTGTCGCTGGCCTGCACGCGAAGCCCGATCGGCTCCGGGCGGTTGTCGCGCACCCAGTCGCGTCCCAGATGCAGCGCCTTGACGTTGGCATCGATCAGCTTTTCCTTGCCCTTGAACTGCTGGCCGAACAGCGCTTCGATCACCGAGGGGTCGATATCCAGCAGCGCAGACAGCGCCCCGACGTACATGATGTTCTTGAACAGTTGGCGCTGGCGCGGATCGTCGTAGGTGGCGTTGCATATTTCGGTCAGCGGCACGCCGATCACGGTCACGTCGTCGCGGAACCGGCTGGCCGGCAGAGGCCGCGAGCTGTCGTAAAACAGATAGCCGCCGGGCACGAGCTCGGCCACATCGGCGTCCCAGGTCTGCGGATTCATTGCGACCATCATGTCCACGCCACCGCGCCGGCCCAGCCAGCCGTCTTCGCAGACGCGAACCTCATACCATGTCGGCAGGCCCTGGATGTTGGACGGGAAGATGTTGCGCGGACTGACCGGAACGCCCATGCGCAGGATCGACTTGGCGAACAGCTCGTTGGCCGAGGCGGAGCCCGAGCCATTGACGTTGGCGAACTTGACGACGAAGTCGTTGACCGATTGGATCGAGGAGGAATTCACTGATCTGGATTCTTTGGCTGTGGGCGCGATCACGCCGCTTCTCGTTGGTCATGGCCGCCGTGCGCACCGGGGCCGGCATGGGTCATCTGCAGTAGGAATTTCTGCATGTCCCAGGCGCCGGTCGGGCAACGTTCGGCGCACAGACCGCAATGCAGACAGACATCCTCGTCCTTGACCATCACCCGCGTGGTTTTCAGCGGACCCGAAAGGTACAGATCCTGTTCGGTATTGAGCGAGGGTGCGGTCAGGCGCGTGCGCAGATCCGCCTCCTCGCCGTTGCCGGTAAACGTGATGCAGTCCATCGGGCAGATGTCCACGCAGGCATCGCACTCGATGCATTTTTCGCCGGTGAACACGGTCTGTACATCGCAGTTGAGGCAGCGCTGGGTTTCCTTCAGCGCGGTTTCGAGATCGAATCCCAGCTCCACCTCGGTGGAGATCGAGTTCAAGGTCAGTTCCGGGGTGGCCCAGGGCACCTTGTAGCGCTCGTCGCCGGATACGTCGTTGTCGTAGGTCCACTCATGGATGCCCATCTTCTGCGAGATCAGGCTGACCCCCGGCGCCGGACGCGCTCGCACATCCTCGCCATTGAGCAGCTTGTCGATGCTCACCGCCGCCTCGTGTCCATGCGCCACCGCCCAGATGATGTTCTTCGGGCCGAACGCGGCGTCGCCGCCGAACAGGACGTTGGGCAGCGTCGACTGGAAGGTGGTCTCATCGACTACCGGCATTCCCCATTCGTTGAACTCGATGCCCAGATCGCGCTCGATCCACGGAAAGGCGTTCTCCTGACCGATCGCCACCAGCACTTCGTCGCAGGGAATGAACTCATCCGGCTCTCCGGTCGGCACCAGTTTGCGGCGTCCGCGCTCGTCGAACTCGGCGCGCACTTTCTCGAAGCTCATGCCGGTCAGACGGCCATCCTCGTGATGCACCTGCTTGGGAACGCGGTAATCAAGAATCGGAATGCCCTCGTGCATGGCATCCTCTTTTTCCCAAGGGCTAGCCTTCATCTGACCGAAGCCCGAGCGGACCACCACCTTGACCTCCTCGCCGCCCAGCCGTCGCGCCGAGCGGCAGCAGTCCATCGCGGTATTGCCGCCACCCAGCACCAGCACCCGCTTGCCCACTTCGGTGACGTGACCGAAGTAGACCGAAGCCAGCCAGTCGATGCCGATGTGGATGTGCGCGTCGGCCTCGGCCCGCCCCGGAACATCCAGGTCGCGTCCGCGCGGCGCGCCGGTGCCGACGTAGACGGCATCGTAGTTCTCGGCCAGTACCGCCTTCATGGAGTCGATCCGCCGGCCACCGATGAACTCGACGCCGAGGTCGAGGATGTAGCCGGTTTCTTCGTCGATCACCGACTCGGGCAGGCGAAAGCGCGGCACTTGCGTGCGCATGAATCCACCGGCCTTCGGATCCTGATCGACCACGGTGACCGAGTAGCCCAGCGGCGCCAGATCGCGCGCCACGGTCATCGACGACGGGCCGGCACCCAGGCAGAGCACGCGCTTGCCGTTCTTCTTCGCGGCCGCCCGGGGCATCAGCGCACTCACATCGCCCTTGTTGTCGGCGGCGACGCGCTTGAGCCGGCAGATCGCTACCGGCTCGGGATGCTGGCCATTGTTTTCCTCTACCCGGCCGCGTCGGCAGGCTGGTTCGCAGGGGCGGTCGCAGGTGCGGCCTAGAATTCCGGGAAAGACGTTGCTCTTCCAGTTGACCATGTAGGCGTCGGCGTGTCGGCCGGCGGCGATCAAGCGGATGTATTCCGGCACCGGAGTGTGCGCGGGGCAGGCCCACTGGCAGTCGACCACCTTGTGGAAGTAGTCGGGCTGGTGGATATCGGTGGGTTTCATGCTCCCTCGTCCCGGTTGGGTTGTCATAACTTCGGACTATAGACCCAGGCGTCGGCCCGGTCAGCACTTTCATCACGCAATTTGTGATCGAAACGTCAGGCCATCCGCGGTAACTGCCGCCGATCATCCGCGCCGGAGTTGACGATCGTCAAGCACCCCATGACCACTTGGCGGCAGACTGGTGCCAAGCGCTCGTGGGCTGCCTTCGCTCCGTGTCCGGAGGGCAGGCAAGCCTGCGGCATTCGTTGTGGGCCACCGGCGGCTCGGGCGCGGGTTTTCGGCGGCCGTACTTGCCTGATCTCCGCCGAACCCTGCCGCCATCAGGCGGTTTCGACCAGCTCGCCGTGCGAGATCGGGCCACGGATCGTCCGTCCTTCGAGGAGAGACATGATGCGAACGCTGGATATCTGCACCCAGGACGTGGTGTCCATCGGGCCAGATGCATCGATTCACCAGGCCGCCCAGCTGATGCGCACCCGTCATGTGGGCTGCCTCGTCGTGACCGAGGGCAGCAACGGGGAGCGCGTCCCGATCGGCATTCTGACCGATCGGGACATCGTGATCGGCGTGGTCGCCCCGGACATCGATATCGACGTACTGACCGTAGGCGACGTGATGTCCTCCCCGGTCACCTGCTGTAATGGCGAGGGTGAGCTGTTCGACGCGCTCGAGCGGATGCGCGAGGCCGGCATCCGAAGGCTGCCGGTGGTGAATGAGCTCGGGGGCCTGATCGGATTGCTCAGCTCCGATGATGCAGTGGCCGCACTGGGCTGGCACCTGCACGAATTGACCAGTGCCCTGACCTCGGAGCAGGTTCGCGAAATGACCGAGAGAGTCTGATGCTGGCAGCCTGTCCGGCCTTGGCCGGCCTGGCGACAAGTGTAGGGTTCCATTCTGTTTGGAGCTCAAGCGATGGGCTTGATATTGCCTTGATTCGATTGCCCTTGTTCTTGCTCCTGGCTCTGAAACCCCTTTCGTCTCGCACCGAGCAGCGGAGTCGGGCTCGGGGGAAAGGCGCCCGTGTTTGAGGCCATGGATGGCCGCGGTCGGCCGCTGCGCGGCAACGCGGGCTATGCCCGCTGCGCCTTCGCTTCGCTCGGTCGGCCGCTGCGCGGCAACGCGGGCTATGCCCGCTGCGCCTTCGCTTCGCTCGGTCGGCCGCTGCGCGGCAACGCGGGCTATGCCCGCTGCGCCTTCGCTTCGCCCGGTCG
>JAXMJH010000027.1:0-9384 GCA_034376725.1 Lysobacteraceae bacterium
TCTTCGCCCTCGACACCCGGCACGTAGCCCAGCTCGCCCTCGACGCAGACGCCGCAGGCGTGGGCCATCGCGGTCACGGCCCGGGTCGCGTCGATGTTGTCGCCGATATCCAGGTGCGAGGCATCCACCATCACTCCGTTGGCCCCGAGACGAATGGCCCGGATGGCCGAATCGAGGCTCGCGCCGTGGTCGAGATGGATGGCCGCCGGCACCTGGGCGCGCCGCGCCGCCGCTTCCACGGCGGGCATGGCCAGCTCGAGATCGAAGTGGCTGAAATGCGATTCGGCCAGGCTCAGGATCACCGGTGCGCGGGCGCGTTCCGCGCCGACGACGATGGCCTCCAGGAAATCCAGGCCAACCAGATCGAAGGCCCCCACCGCGTAACCGTGGGCATGGGCATGGTCGAGCATGTCCTTCATGTTGACCAGGGGCATGGCGTTTTCCTCCCAAAAAAACGAAGGGCCGCCCCGAGTTTTTTTGTCCCCCTCGGGGGGCGGAAACGGCCAAGCCGTTTCCTGGGGGCGCTCTTAACCGTCCTCGTCCTCGGGGGGCCACCAGCCGGCGGCACGGGCACGCGCCAAGGCTTCGGCGTAGATGCGTTGGTGGCGGGCGCGCAGGTCGTCCGGCAGCTGGCTGGGCAAGCCGCCCGAGGCGTCCCAGCGGGCACTGACCCGCTCGGCCAGGGTTTTGCAAGCGGCCAAGCCCCGAGCCGGCGCAGGTTTCGCTCTCCGGCGCCTGTGCGGTACTCGAAGACCTCGGCAATACGTCGCTGGATGATCTGGCCAGACTGGCAGTTTCCGGAAATCAAGTTCGACCCTGATCGGCGGACGGTCCGTTCGGGACTCGCATCACGCCCGTCCTTGATGCGCACGAGCGGCATCAGGCGCCGCCTCCATGCCACAAGCGCAAGGCAGACACGTTGGTCGCGCGGAGATCTTCCAGCACGGCTACTGCACCGGTGAAGTCCTCCCCGCGCGTCCAGGCATTGACGGTTACCAGCACTGGCAGTCCGGCACCACGTGCCGCACGCACGCCGTTCTTCGAATCCTCGACGGCGAGGCAGCTTGCCGCAGGCAGTTGCATTCGCGTCATTCCTCATGTGTAGATGTCCGGGGCGGGTTTTTTTTCGAGCGCCTGTTCGCCGGCGCCGATGACCTCGAAGGTGTCAGGCGGCAAATCGGCCAGCGTGGTGGAAAGCAAGACAAATTCGCGAAACGTCGCGTTGAACGCCTGACGATGGACCTCCTCGGTATCCGCGAGCGTGCCATCGACATCGAAGATCACCGCCTGGAGCGTCATCGCGTCAGTCCGGCGTCAATCTGCGGCAGGTGTCCAGAGCCCTCGTCACAGGGTCTTGCGCACCGCATTGCGCAACCGTGCTTCCAGTTCCTCGGCCATCAGCAGCAGTGCCTTGTTGCGAACCTTGGCTGCGCCTTGGTGGTAATCACGCACGGTGCAAACCACCGGCTCATGCAAGGCGGTACGGCCTTTGTCCTGAAAATCCGTCCAGGAGATGACAGGCATGTCGTACAGGCTGGAATCAACCAGCACCCACTCCCCGTCGTCGAGCAGCATGGACATGGGCGGAAAATCTTCCAGACCGAAGCAGGTCTTCACCGGCTCGCGCATCCAGTAGCGCCGCCAAACGTTCCATACTGGTGCCGGGATGCTTGAGGAGTATTCATTCAGAGCGGGACAGTCGCGCAGACGCTCGTACATTGTCGGCCGCTCTCCTCACTCATCCTCGCCCAGTTCCGGGTCCCAGCCCTTGGCGCGGGCAGTCTGAATGGCCCGGTCATAAATTTCGACATGCCGCTTGAGCAACTCCGGCGGCAGGCGGCTGGGCAGGTTGCTGTACTTGTCCCATTCCACCTGCACCTGTTCCATCAGGGCCTGCATGCGGCCGCCCTGCCAGCCGGAGCAATCCTCCGTCTCCGGTATCAGGCCGAACAACCAGCCGTCGAGGACGATGCGGCCGAGTTGGGTGAGGCCGTGCTTGTCGCTGTATAAACCGGGGTATGTGTTTTCCATGGTCTTTCCTATCGGGTAAGGCCGGCATACAGCAGCGGCAGTTTCTCGGGCAGGCGCTGGACATGATCCACCACCATGTAGTTCTTCTGGCCAAAAATTCGTGAGACGTAATTATCAGCGCGTGGGTCCAGGCTCATGCAGTAGGTGGTGACACCAAGTTTTGCCACCTCCTCCACAGCCTTCTTGGTGTCGTAGCGCAAGTATTGCGGGTCGCGCACATCCACGTCGGCGGGTTCGCCGTCGGTAATGACGATCAGGAGTTTCTTGGCCGAACGCTGCAGTTGCAAATGATGGCCGGCATGTCGAATCGCTGCACCCATCCGGGTAGACAGCTGCCCGGTCATCCCGGCGAGCCGGGACTTGGGTGTCTCGTCCCAATGCTGGTCGAAGTCCTTGAACCGGTAGTACTCGACATCGTGGCGTCCGTCCGAACAAAAGCCGTGGATGGCAAAGGGGTCGCCGACCTTGTTTATGGCGTCGGCCAGCAGCACGCAGGCCTGCTGGGTGAGCTCGCGCACCGAATATTCCTGGTCCTGCACTTTTTCGTTGGTCGATTCCGACAGATCGAGCAACACCAGGATCGAAAAGTCGCGGGTCTTGCGCACACTACGCATCATGATGCGTGGATCGGGCTGGTTGCCGAGGCGGATGTCGGTAAGGCTGGAGATCGCTGCGTTGATGTCGATCTCGTCGCCGTCCTCGAGGCGGCGGATGCGCTGCACACCCTGCGGCTGCATGGCGTCGAGCAGGAATTTCATGCGATGGATTTCGCGCTTGTACTGTGCGGTAATCGCCTCGATGATCTGCAGGTCGCCGGCCTTGGCACGCTTTTCCAGCACGGTTGCCCAGGCCGGGCGCTCCAACTGGATCTGGTAATCCCATTCGGAATAATGGAAGGGGTCGGAGACCGGCTCCTTGCCTTCAAGTTCGTTGAAGCTCTTGCCGCCACTCTCGTCACCGATGTTTTCATACGGGAACAACTCGGTGCCGAGCACCCAGATTTCCTCGGCATCGTCGCCGGCCGTCTCGACATCGATCTCGTTGGCCATTTCCATCACGCTGACGTACTTGCGCACCTGTTTGATGGACTCGTAGCCGGCACTGGCTGCCTTGTTGAAATCGAATTCCTCGAACTCCCAGAAGTAGCGGTTGTCGTCGCGGTAGGGGGCGGTGAGCAAATCGGTACGTGGATTGAACGGAATCCGTTTCTGGCCGAAGCTGTGCGCAAGCTGGACGCCAATATCCCATGAAGTCAGGTTGCTATCGAGCTTCTCCTGCGCGAGCGCGAACAGCGCACGGGCCTCGACGATCCACGGGTCCTTGTCCTTGTATGACTCATCAAGCAGGGCGCGTGCAAGACGGTTGAGATAATCGCCCATGCTGCCATTCATCTCGGGCGTGGCCGTGTGCAGCTTGCTCCAGAGTTGCTTGAGGCCGGGAAAGCGCCGGATGGAGAGAGTCTCCACGCGCGCATCCTCGATGACGCTGATCACCGCGATCTGCATGGGATTGAGCGCCTCGGCGGAAATAGGCAGCTTCGTCTCGACCACGTGGGCGGCGCAATGGGCGGCCGTGGCGCGATATAGCTCCAGACCGGACACTGGCTCCTGACCTTCGACCGTGAAATCGTCGAACGCATCCGGCACGTGCAGCAGGTAGTCCTCGATGTAAGGGCGGTAGCCTTCGCGGGTCTCGAAGTCGCCTGACGTGGGGCGCATGAAGAAGTCGCGGGCCCACAGTGCGCGCAGATACATGTTGATGCGGCGCTGCACATCTACCAGCAGGGTGCCCTTGCGCTCCTTCTGCAGCATCGCCATCGACTCCTTGGAATCAAGGCTGAAATAGCGGATCTGTTCTTCGTAGTTGGTGCGGTGTGCATGGGCGCCCCAGAGCGCCCAACGGCGCAGGCCACCGAGGGTGAGGTGCTGGAACAGGACTTCCAGCTTGTCCAGCATCGGCCGCACGCCACGCGGCGCTTGCGCGATCAGGGTATTGATGAACTGCAGGTACTTGATGAAAAGTTCGGCATCACCCAGCCGATTGGCGGCGATGGCCGAAGTGGCGAGCAGCAGCTCGATCACCGTCCCCGAGGTTCGCGAGGCCAGTTCGAGGGAGGCAGTAGCCAGGTCGCCGACAACGTCCTCGCCGACCTCCTTGGCGACCATCGGCGCTTTCTCGATCCAGGTTTCCACCAGCGAATCACCCTTGCCGAGTCCGCGAATGGCGGCCGCACCCTTCAGGTAGTTGTCCAGACCACGCGGCGAGAACACCTTGGTCGCTTCGTGCCAATTGGCCTGCAACGCATTCTGGCTGTGCGGCGACAAGTCCTCCAGCAATTCGGCATAATCAGCAAGATTGAATGACATGGCAGGCTGCCTTTAGAAGAAGGTGGTTACCGCAGCATCGAGCGCATCGCGCATGTCGGGATCGTCGGTGATCGGGCGGACCAGCGCGACGCGGCAGGCGGCCTGCGGGTTGACACCCTTGGCAATAAGCGAGCCGGCGTAGATCAGCATGCGGGTGGACAGGCCTTCGTCGAGGCCGTGCCCCTTGAGGTTGCGCGAGCGTTCGGCAATCGAAACCAGCTTGCCGGCGATGTCGGCGTTGGCCCCCGATTCATGCGCCACGACCTCGGTTTCGATGGCGTGCTCGGGATAGGTGAAGTCGAGACCGCCGAAACGCTGCTTGGTCGACTGCTTCAGATCCTTCATCAGGGACTGGTAGCCAGGGTTGTAGGAAATCACGATCTGGAAATCGGGATGGGCATTGACCAGTTCGCCCTTCTTTTCCAGCGGCAGCACTCGACGGTTGTCGGTCAGCGGGTGGATCACCACGGTGGTGTCCTGGCGCGCCTCGACCACTTCGTCGAGGTAGCAGATCGCACCATGCCGTGCGGCGATGGCCAGCGGGCCATCCTGCCACTCGGTGCCCTGGGCTGAGAGCAGGAAGCGGCCGACCAGGTCAGAGGCGGTCATGTCCTCGTTGCAGGCGACGGTAATCAGCGGCTTGTTCAGCTTGTGTGCCATGTATTCGACAAAGCGCGTCTTGCCGCAGCCGGTCGGTCCCTTGAGCATCATCGGCATGCGCACGGAGTAGGCGGCTTCGAACAACTCGACCTCGTCGGCGACGGCGCGATAGTAGGGTTCCTTGGTGATGCGGTATTGATCGACGATATTGCTCATGCGGGGGCTCCTTGATGAGAACGCGGATTTATCCACGAATGACGCGAACTCGACGGCGCACCATTCGTTGGCAAACTCCTGGAAAACAAAAAGCCCCCGATTGCGCTTGCCGCGCAGCGGGGGCCAGATACTGCCAACCGCCGAGCGACTTAAACCGTCTTGCCGCGGTAAACCACCATGGCCGCGCCTTGCGACTGCTTGAAGTTGTCGTAGCCGACCAGGCGCACGTGGTTGTTGGGGTTGGCCTTGTGGCAGGCTTTGGCCTCGGCCAGAACGCGATCGACGTCGGTTTCACCGAACATCGGCAACTTCCACATGTACCAGTAGGAGTCCATCAGGTACTCAGGCTCGATATGCTCGATAGCCGGGTTCCAGCCCTTCTTCACCAGATACTCGACCTGCCTCTTGATGCTGGCCGCGTCCATCGCGGGCAGGTAGGAAAAAGTTTCGAACTTCCGGCTGGCGGGGTCGGAAAGGCGGGAGTTGTAATCCATTACGTCAGACATTTCATTTCCTTTCAAATTGGGTCCTGATCCCGGGTCGCCAATTGCGGCTCCGGGGTGTCATGCGCTCGGCGCAAGAATTACTTGTGGGCGACGTCCAGCTTGTCGACGGTGTCGAACTCGAACTTGATCTCTTTCCACGTTTCCATGGCGATCTTCAGTTCGGGCGAGTGCGTGGCAGCCTCGGTCAGGATGCTCTTGCCCTCCTTCTCGACGGCGACGCCCTTGTTGCGCGCCTCGACGCAGGCTTCCAGCGCGACGCGGTTGGCGGCGGCGCCGGCGGCGTTGCCCCAGGGGTGGCCGAGCGTACCGCCACCGAACTGCAGCACCGAGTCGTCGCCGAAGATGGTGACCAAGGCAGGCATGTGCCAGACGTGGATGCCGCCGGAGGCGTCCGGCATGTCGCCGGGCATGGAGCCGAAGTCCTGGTCGAACATGATGCCGCGGCTGCGGTCTTCCTTGATGAAGTCGTCGCGCATGATGTCGATCCAGCCGAGCGTCGCGTCGCGGTCGCCTTCCAGCTTGCCGACGACGGTGCCCGAGTGCAGGTGGTCGCCGCCGGACAGGCGCAGGCACTTGGTCAGCACGCGGAAGTGAATGCCGTGGTGCGGGTTGCGGTCGAGCACGGCGTGCATGGCGCGGTGGATGTGCAGCAGCATGCCGTTGTCGCGGCACCAGTTGGCCAGGCCGGTATTGGCGCAGAAGCCGCCGGTCAGGTAGTCGTGCATGATGATCGGCGCGCCGATTTCCTTGGCGTACTCGGCGCGCTTGTACATCTCTTCCGGCGTCGGCGCGGTGACGTTCAGGTAGTGGCCCTTGCGTTCGCCGGTTTCGCGCTGCGCCTTCTCGGTCGCTTCCTGGACGAAGTCGAAACGCTGCTTCCAGCGCATGAAGGGCTGGCTGTTGACGTTCTCGTCGTCCGTGGTGCAGTCGAGGCCGCCACGCAGGCACTCATAGACGGCGCGGCCGTAGTTCTTGGCCGACAGGCCGAGCTTCGGCTTGATGGTGCAGCCCAGCAGCGGCCGGCCGTATTTGTTCATGATGTCGCGCTCGACCTGGATACCGTGCGGCGGGCCGCCGCAGGTCATGACGTAGGCGATGGGGAAGCGCACGTCCTCGAGGCGCAGGGCACGCAGGGCCTTGAAGCCGAAGACGTTGCCAACCAGGGAGGTCAGCACGTTGACGATGGAACCCTCTTCGAACAGGTCGATCGGATAGGCCACGAAGGCGTAGAAGCAGGTGTCATCTCCCGGCACGTCCTCGATCCGGTAGGCACGGCCCTTGTAGTAGTCGAGGTCGGTCAGCAGGTCGGTCCACACCGTGGTCCAGGTGCCGGTCGACGACTCGGCGGCCACGGCGGCGGCGACTTCCTCGCGGGCCACGCCCGGCTGCGGGGTGACCTTGAAGCAGGCGAGAAGGTCAGTGTCCTTCGGAGTGTATTCCGGGGTCCAGTAGGTTTGGCGATACTCCTTCACGCCAGCGTTGTATGTCTTTGCGGCCATTCGTTTCTCCTCTATGTTGTCGGAAATCTCGCCCGATGAAATTCGGGCTGGTGCAAGTATGAGCAAGTTGCGCACTAATTAAAACTTAATTGATTTTATCTTTATCATTCACTATTATGAATTAATGCACTTGAGTCTGAGACAGATCCGTATCTTCGAAGCCGTCGCTCGGCACCGCTCCTACACGCGGGCGGCGGAAGAGTTGCGCCTGACCCAGCCGGCGGTATTTACCCAGGCCAAGCAACTTGAGGAAGGCGTCGGGCACCCCCTTCTGGAGCGCATCGGCAAGCAGATTTACCTCACCGATGCTGGCCGCGAGGTGCTCGCCACCTGCCGGGAAACGATCAAGGGGCTGGATTGCCTGGAGATGCGCCTGGCTGACATGCAAGGGCTGAAGCGCGGGCGGCTTCGCCTCGCCATGGTAACCACCGCCGAATACCTGCTGCCACGTCTCCTCGGGGAGTTCTGCACCCACTACCCCGGAATCGAGGCGAAACTGATCGTCAGCAACCGGGAGCAATTGCTGGCCCGCATCGCCAACAACGAGGATGACCTGACCATCCTCGGTGCTCCGCCCGAGGGCATGGACGTGGCGGCCATTCCCATCGCCGACAATCCCTTGGTCGTCATCGCGAGAAACGATCACCCCCTGGCCGGGGAGAAGGCAATTCCAATGGCACGTATCGCCGAGGAACCGTTCGTTTTTCGCGAACCCGGGTCCGGGACACGTCTCGCCACTGAACGGCATTTTGCCGAGCACGGCCACAAGCTCAAGGTCCGCCTGGAACTGGGCAGCAACGAGGCGATCAAGCAGGCCATCGCCGGCGGCTTGGGCGTGTCCGTGCTCTCCGGCTACACGTTGGCGCTGGAAGGACTCAGCGGCTTGGTGCAACCTCTCGACGTGCAGGGGTTTCCTTTGATGCGCAAATGGTACGTCGCCTATCCGAAGGGCAAGCACTTATCGGCGGTGGCCGAGGCGTTTCTTGGCCATTTGCTGGGCAAGTAGAGGTCAGGAGCCTTTCTGAAAGCGGGGTATCCGGATGAGTGCGGTTGCTTAGCGGCGCCATGGGCTGCGAGGAATTTCCAGGTGGAGAGATGATGGTGCGCTTTTTGCGGAGCACGGAGGCGCAGGACTATCTTCCCCTGCTTTTCTGGGTCCCGGGTTTGCCACGAGGTCTCGACAGGAGATGGGATGCATAGCGACCGACTGCTCAAGGAGTCGGTAGAAGAGCATTCCCCTGGCGCGCGAACCTCTGGGGTTAAATCGGAAGGTAAACTCGTCCAAGTAGGCTTGCATATGATCCGCACTGAAAGAACCTTGGTGGGTGCCGAGCAGCCACCTTTTCACGAGAGACGCCACGCGGTGGACTCCGGGGAGAATTTCGTGCGCGTCCATGCCAGGGCCCTTGATGGATGTGCTTCGATGAACATAGTCACTCCCCGCTGCCAGCGGGTAGGAGGCCAGTCCGTCGGTGAGAATCTTGGCGCCGGGCTCTATATGATATGAGTAAGGAGAAAGGATCGCAGCGTATCAGCCTCCGCGTTGGGAATGACTTGAATGCGACAGCGACCGAATCCTTTTGGCGGGATCTGCTCCACGGCCACAGCAACGAGAACCTTGCCGGCAGCGCCTCTCCCGCGTTTTTGGGGGCGAGCACCGCCAATCATCGTTTCATCCACCTCCACATCGCCGGAAAGTCGCGTGCGTTCAGCGTGCCCAATGGCACCACGAAATCGGTGCAGCATCGCCCAAGCAGTTTCGTAGGATCCAAACCCCATAAGGCGATGGAGCGTTTTGGCCGAACCCCCGTTTTTCGCTGCTGTCATGTGCCAAGCGGCGGCGAACCATATGGTGAGGGGCGTTTTCGTGCGATGGAAGATTGTGCCCGCCGTTGCCGAAATCCTGCGACGGCACGCTTTACACCACCAACGGCCATCACTCATGCGCCATCCCGCATCTCCAGAACAGCCCGGGCAGGAAAAACCGTCCGGCCAACGCAACCAGTCCAGATAATCGAGGCAGGCAGGGGTCTCCTCGTTTTCAGTGCAATAAGTGACGGTACGAAAAGCTAGCACTGGCGCGGAGGTGGTGTTGGTAGATCGTTGATTTCATTGACTTTCCTGTTCACTTTCAAATCTGCGATTCGTGGCGTCAAACCGTGGTCG
>JAXMJH010000028.1:0-17857 GCA_034376725.1 Lysobacteraceae bacterium
GTGGCGCTTCAACCGCCGATTCCGCCTCGACGTGCTGGTACCGCGCCTGCTCGTCGCCATCGCGCGCTGCAAGCCGTGGTCGGAGCGCAAACTGCGCGATGTGCCGGTCTTTGCTGGCTGAGGTATGGCGCTAATCAGGACAATTCAAGGGGATGCCGCTTCGCGTCACCCCGTAATTCAGGCGTGTGTGCCGGGCATGGCCCGTGACGTGTGGGGCATAGCCGCGCAGGAACGTGCTGTGCGCCTTTTCAGTGCAGACCGGACAGGCGAAGCCTTCCGGCCAACGGGCAGGGAACAGCGCATCGACGCAGGATGCTTCAGTCCCATAGCGCTTGAGGAACGCCGGCAACGACAGGCCGGGCTGGAACTGCACGCGATTCATGGCCATGATGAGGACTCCGCAGCGGCAAGGACCCCTTCCATGCCGGCCAAGCGTCTCAGGGACTGCGACGGTAGCTGAGGTACGGCGCTAATCAGGTCATTGTTTGCGCAACGGCATGGGTTGGCTTGGTAGGTTGCATCGGGTTACGGACTGGACGCTTCGGTGTGTCGCGGTTACGAACGAAGAAATGGAGGAACTGTGGCGGACGGTGCAGGACGGTACGACAATCGTGCTAAAGCCATGAATGCCCACCAACCGCCGGAGCCGACGCGCTAACGCGCGCAGCTTGGCGACGGCATCAAGCCCCACAAGATGGTCCGCGCGCTCTTCGTCTGTAGCCAGAACCGACTCCGCAGTCCCACTGCCGAGGAAGTGTTCTCGAAGTATCCGGGCGTTGAGTGCCAGTCCGCGGGCACGCACGAAAGCGCAATCGTGCCCCTCGATCCGGAACTGCTTGAGTGGGCCGAAATTGTCTTTTTCATGGAGAGTGCGCACCGGAACAGGGTCGGCAGGAAGTTCAAGAAGTACCTGAACGGGAAGCGCCTGATCGTCCTCGATATTCCCGACAAGTACGAATTCATGGAGCCCGATCTCGTCCGTTTGCTGGAGGCAAAAGTCGGGCCGCTATTGGCACGATTTGCGCCAATGGGCCAGCGGAGGCCATGAGCACTCGCCGCACCCTCACGTACTGCGGTGAAGGGCCTTCAAGCTGATCTCGCCCAAAACTCCGGCCACCCCGCTTGAGCGACATCGGTCAGCTCGCGCCCAGCCGCGATCCGATCCGGTTTTTGAACAAGCCCGGCAGGCCTCAGCCGGGCGATGCGGCTTCCAGCAGTCGCGCGCGGCGGCGGTTTCGCTGTACGCCGTCGAAGGCGTAGATCAGCAGGGCCAGCCAGATGCAGCCGAAGCCGATCGCCTGCACCCCGGTGAACGGCTCGCCGAGCAGCAGCACGCCGATCAGCAGCTGAAGCGTGGGCGCCAGATATTGCAGGATGCCGACCAGCGAGTAGGGGATCCGTCGGGCGCCGTAGGCGAAGCCGATCAGCGGGATCGCGGTGAGCGCGCCGCCGAGCGCCAGCAGGAGATTGGTCGACAGCCCGGCGTGGCCGAACTGACCCGTGCCGCTGGCCTCGGCCCAGAGCAGGAAGGCCAGCGCCGGTGCGCTGAGCAGCAGGCTCTCGATGCCCAGCCCCGGCACCGCGTCGACCGCCACGCGCTTTCGCAGGTAGCCGTAGAAGCCGAAGCTCAGCGCCAGGCTCAGCGCCACCCAGGGCGGCGAGCCGTACTGCACGGTCAGCCACAGCACGCCCAGCGCCGCGATCGACACCGCGATGGTCTGCGCCCGATTGAGCCGCTCGCCCAGCAGCAGCACGCCGATCAGCACGTTGATCAGCGGATTGATGAAGTAGCCCAGGCTGGCCTCGACCACGTGGCCGCTCAGCACCGCCCAGATGTAGATGCCCCAGTTGACGCTGATCAGCACGCTGCTGAGCATGAGGATGGGCAGCGTGCGCGGATGACTGAGCGCGGTGCGCAACCAGCCGCGGCCGTCGCGCCAGAGCAGCCACAGGCCGACGAACAGGGCGCACCAGAGCACCCGGTGGGCGATGATCTGCAGTGCTGGTACGGTCTTGAGCAGCACCCAGTAGAGCGGGAACAGGCCCCACAGCACGAAGGCCATGAGCGTGGCCAGCAGACCGCCGCGGTCGATGGTCTCGTCCATGTCAGGTCGAGCGCAGCGCGGCAGTGACCGGCAGGCGCGCGGCGCGGATCGCCGGCAGCAGGCCGCCGATGAACCCGATCGCCAGCGCCCACACCAGGCCCTGCGCCACCAGGCCCGGGGTCACCGCGAAATTGAATGCCACCTGGGTGAATCCGCCGCCGAGCGTGGACACCGAGTAGCCGTTGAACAGCAGGAAGGCGATACCCGCGCCCAGCGCCCCGCCGGCCAGCGACAGCGCCATGGCCTCGGCCATCACCGAGGCGATCACCGGCAGCCGGCCGAAGCCCAGCGCGCGCAGGGTGCCGATCTCCACCGTGCGCGCCGAAACGGCTGAGTACATCGTGTTCAATGCCCCGAACAGTGCGCCGAAGGCCATGATCGCCGCGACGATGCCGGTCAGGAAGCCGATCTGCCGGGTCAGGCCGGCCGACTGCGCGCCGAAGTATTCCTGCTCGCGCAGCACATCGACATTGAGCTGCGGATCGCTGGTGAGGCGGGCCTTGAGGGCTTCGAAGGCATCCGGATTGGCCAGTTGCAGCAGCACCGAGGAAAAGCCGCTGCGCAGGAATGCCGATTGCAGCGACTCCGAGTCGGCCCACAGTTCGGAATCGTGCGCGTCGTCGGATCGAAACACGCCGACGATGGTCCAGGTCGAGCCCCGGAAGCGCAGCTCCTCGCCGACCGTGAGGCCATCGAACTGCTGCTGCGCGCCGTAGCCGACCATCAGCTCGCGCAGGCCGGGCCGGAACCGGCGGCCTTCGAGCAGCTTCAGTTCCGGGCGCATGGTGAACGCCTTCGGCTCGACCCCGCGCAGCGATACATTGGCGCCGGTGCGCTGACCCTTGCGCGGCACCTCGGCGATGACCAGCAGCTCGGCCGAGGCCAGCGGCAGGCTGTCGCTGTCGCGCGCCACCGCCGGGTCCTGGCGGATCAGGGTGCTGGAGGCGCGGTCCAGGAAACTCGAAATCTCGCTGTTGCTGCCGCCGCGGATGACCACCACGCGATCATCTCGGCCGGTTGCGTTCAGCGTCTTGCCGAGGCCGGCCGACATCGACAGCATGGCCACCAGCACGCCGACCACGCCGCCGATGCCGACCACGATCACCAGCGAGGCGCCCAGCCGCTGCGGGATGGACTGCAAGTTCATCCAGACGATTTCGCGGGTTTGCCGGAACGTGCTCATGGCGGCTATTGTCGCTCGCCGCAGGCGAAGCGTGCGCCACATTCGGACATGGCTGTCGCTATGGCCCGAGGTGCCATCTCAGCGGCCGGCCAGCGCATCGACGATCTTCAGGCGCATGGCATGCAGCGCCGGAGGCAGGCCAGTCGCCAATGCCAATGCCACCACACTGGCTGCGACAAACCCCCAGACGTTGCCGCCGATCCGCACCGCACTGTATTCCGCCGGCAGGTTGTTGATCGCCAGCAGCGCGGCGGTCATGCCCAGCCCGGCGCCGATCGCGCACAGCACCAATGCCTCGGCCAACACCAGACCGAGCACGCTGCGGTCGGTGAAGCCCAGGCATTTGAGCACGCCGAGTTCGGGAATCCGCTCGCGCACGGCTTGGCTCATGGTGTAGCCGGTCAGGATGAGGATGGTGAAGAACACCGCGCCGGAAATCGCGTTGACGATGAAGCCGATGTCGCCGAGCTGGCGCAGAAAGCCGAGCTGAAATTCCTGCTCGCTCTGGGTCTTGGTTTCGTCGGTCGAGTTCTCGAACCGCGCATCGATGGTTGCCGCCACGGCTTCGGCCTGAAGCGGATCGGAGACCTGCACCACGAACACCCCGGCCAAGCCTTTGCCGCCCGAGCGGGCCTCGTCGAAATAGCCGTAGTTGAGGTACATCAGCCCGGCCCGATCCGACCATTCCTGGTCGCGGCCATCGAAAATGCCGACCAGTTGCCACTCCCAGGCCCGCGAACCGCCGGTCTGGGTCCAGATGAAGCTGTTGAGCGGAATGATGTCGCCAACTTTCCAGCCGAACCGCCCCGCCAGCTGCTTGCCGGCGATGGCGCCGCTGCGGGTCGAGCGAAACGCCCGCCATTCGTCCTCGGACATCACCCATTCCGGATAGGTGTCGCGCAGGCGCTGCGGATCGACCGCAAACTGCGGAAAGAAATTGCGCGCGTCCTGATAGATGCCGCCGAAAAACTGCGAATGTCCGACCCGCCGCACGCCGGGCACGGCTTCGATCTGCGGCAGCAGGCGCATCGGCAGCGGCTGGGTGAAGCTGACCCGCGACTGGCTGATCAGCCGGTTGGCGCCGAGGAAGTCGGCGCCGCCGGCCAGTACCGAATTCACCGCCTGCAAAACGCCGAGCAGCAGGAAGGCCGCCGCCAGCGAGAGGATGGTGAAGCTGGTGCGGGTCTTCTTGCGCAGCAGGGCAGACAGCACCAGATGCAGGTACTTCATGGCCGCCACCGGCGCGCTGGCTGGCCGGTGCGGCCTGACCACCCCGGTGCTGTGGTGGCCGGCCCGACCGGGCGGCCCGCGATGGCTTCAGCAGGCCGGTCAGCCACCGATCACTCCGGAATCGACCAGGGTGCCCTTGTCCAGGTGCACGGTGCGCGCGGCGTATTCCGCAGCCTTGGGGTCGTGGGTGACCATCACGATGGTCTTGCCGAAGTCGCGGTTGAGCTGCTGGAGCAGGGTGAGCACTTCGTCCGCCGTGTGCCGGTCCAGATCGCCGGTCGGCTCGTCGCAGATCAGAATGCGCGGATCGGAGACCAGCGCGCGGGCGATCGCCACGCGCTGCTGCTGTCCGCCGGACAGCTCGTTGGGCTTGTGGCCGGCGCGGTCGGCCAGGCCGACCAGCTCCAGGGCGATGGCCGCCCGCTGGCGACGCTCGCTGGCGTTCATGTCGACCAGCAGCAGCGGCAGCTCGACATTGCGCTGGGCACTGAGCACCGGCATCAGGTTGTAGCTCTGGAATATGAAACCCACGGTGGCCGCGCGCCAGGCGGCCAGCGCGTCGCCGTCCAGCAGATCGATGCGCTGGCCGTCGATGGCGAGCAGGCCCGAGGTGGGCGTGTCGATGCCGCCGATCAGGTTGAGCAGGGTGGTCTTTCCGGAGCCGGACGGCCCCATCAGCGCGACGAAATCGCCGTCGGGGATGTCCAGATCGATGCCGTGCAGCACTTCGATGCGTTGTTTGCCGCGCTCATAGGTCTTGGTCAGCGCGCGGATCTCGACCAGCGGGGCGGTCATGTCGGCGCTCAGGGTGTCTTGACGCGCACGCGGTCGCCGTCCTGCAGGTCTGCCGGCGGCGACAGCACGACCTGTTCGCCGCCGCGCAGGCCGATCGAGGCGAGGCGGTCGCTGTCGCGGGTCTCGCCTTCGCCGATCGCCACCCGGCGGGCGCGCTGGTCTTCGACGATGAACACGCTGGCGTCGCCGGCATCGCTGACCACTGCGCGGGTCGGCACCCAGGCGCCTTGGGTCGGCGCCTGTCCGGCCTCTTCGAGGAAACTCACGCGCACGCCCATGTCGGGCACGATGCGGGTGTCCTTGACGCCGAGCGCGATGCGCACCTTGACGGTCGCCTTGCTGCGGTCGGCGGCCGGAATGATGGCGATCACGCTGCCCGGGATGCGCCAGTCCGGGTAGGCGTTGAGTACCGCCTCGACCGGCTGGCCGGGCTGGACGCGGCCAATGTAGGCCTCGTTGACATCCACTTCGATTTCCAGCGAATCCATGTCGACGATGGTGCCGATGCCGGTCCGGGTGAAACCGCCGCCGGCCGATACCGGCGAGATCATCTCGCCGGGCTGGGCGGCCTTGGCGATCACCACCCCGGCGAATGGCGCGCGGATCACCGTGTTGTCGATGCCGATCTGGGCCAGTTCGAGGGCGCGCTGGCTGATTTCGATTTGTCGGCGTGCACTGACCAGCCTTGCGGCCAGAGCATCGCGCTCGGCGCGCGCCTGATCGAGCGCGGCCTGGGCGACCAGTCGTTCGGCCACCAGGCTCTGCTGGCGCAGCAGGTTCTGTTCGGCCAGTTTCAGATTGGCGGAAATCTCGCCCAACTGCGCCCGCGCGGCCTGCAGCTGGGCCTGGCTCAGGGCCAGCTGAGCGCTGGCATCGACATCATCCAGATAGGCCAGTACTTCGTTCTCGGTCACCTGCTGGCCTTCCTCGATCAACACCTCGCGCACCTTGCCGGTGATCTTGGACGATACCGTGGCCAGCCGCCTGGCGTTGACATAACCCGAGGCATCGAGCACCGATGCGGGGCCGGAGTCGGCCGCGCTGCGCGCCGGTGCGGTTTCCACCTCGACCGGCTGCATCGACGACCAGACCCGCACAACGAGGAAAATGGCGATCACTGCCAGCACCAGCCACGGCCAGCGTCGACGCCGCGCCGCTGGGTTCTTGCGATCGATCTTGAGCTTTTGCAGGAGCTGTTCGGCGTTGTTCATGTGGGTGGCTGGCCTGGGGTCGGGCAAGTGTATCGACGCCGCGTGTCGCGGGGGAGTGACAGTCGTCAGTTGCCCAGGCGCTCGCGCAGCAGCGCGAGTGCGGCCCGCAGCCCCTGAGCCTCGCCGCCCGACGGGTGGCCGGGACGATCGCCATCGCACCAGGAATAGACATCGACATGCGCCCAGGGCAGCTGATCCGGCACGAAATGCTGGAGATAGAGCGCGGCGGTGATCGAGCCGGCCATGCGCGAACTGCCCGAATTGGCCAGTCGGGCGATGCCGCTTTTCAGGTAGCGCCGGTAGGGCCGCCACAGCGGCAGGTGCCAGAGTGGATCGCGGGTCCGCTCGCCGGCCGCGAGATAGGCTTCCGCCAGGCCGTCATCGTTGCAGAACAGAGCCGGTAGGTCGGGCCCCAGCGCGATCCGCGCGGCGCCGGTGAGGGTGGCGAAATCGATCATCAGCGCGGGATTGGACTCGCTTGCGTAAGTCAGCGCGTCGCACAGCACGATGCGGCCTTCGGCATCGGTGTTGTCGATCTCCACGCTCAGCCCGGCGCGGGTGGCGATCACTTCGCCGGGCCGATAGGCGTCCGGGCCGACCGCGTTTTCGACCGCCGGAACCAGCAATTGCAGGCGGACCGGCAGCTGGCATTCGATCACCAGCCGGGCCAGACCGATGGCGTGCGCCGCGCCGCCCATGTCCTTCTTCATGTTGCGCATGCCCGATGATGGCTTGAGGTCGAGCCCGCCGGTGTCGAAACACACGCCCTTGCCGATCAGCGCCAGTCGCGGGTGATTCGGGTCGCCCCAGGTGAGCTCGATCAGCCGCGGTGCGCGATGGCTGGCGCGGCCGACCGCATGGATGGCGGGAAAGTTGTTGGCCAGCAGGTCGTCGCCGGAAAACACCTGCAACTCGCCGCCGTGGGTTTCGGCCAGGGTGCGGATCGCGGCTTCCAGGTCGGCCGGACCCATGTCCTGCGACGGCGTGTTGATCAGGTCGCGGACCTGGTGGCTGGCCGCGATCAGCGCCAGCGTGTCGGCGTGCGCGGCCGGGTCGATCACCAGCCGGGCGGCGCTGCGCTCGGCGCTGCGGTAGCGCTCGAACCGGTAGCTGCCCAGGCCCCAGCCCAGGCAGGCGACATCGGTGGCCAAGTGCCCGTCGGTCGACAGCCGGTAGTCGCCTTCCGGCAGGCTCAGCGGCAAGACCGCGACGGCGTGCGGGTCGGCGGCGTCCTCGATGCTGGCGACCATTGCGGCCCCATCGGGCAGCAGCGCGAAAGTGCCGGGCTTGCCGTCGAATCCCTGGCGGGCCAGAAACCCGCGTTCGGCCTCGCTGCGGGTGTCCAGCCAGGCGCGGCTTTCGCCATTGGCGAGCACGGTCAGCAACAGCGCATCAGAGGCCTGCGGGTCCTTGGCGTCGAGGAAACAGTCGGTGGGGTTCATGGGTTCTCCGGGCGATGGGATTCGGCGGCCAGCCAGTCGGCCAGTTCGGCAAGGCTGGCGCAGGCGACGGTAGGCGGCGATTCGGGATACGGCCAGGCTCGACCGTCGCGATTGATCCAGGCGGTCGGCAACCCGGCCGCCTGCGCGCCGCGCACATCGGCCTCGGGATCGTCGCCGACATGCAGCACGTGCGCCGGATCGACATCCAGCCGCGCGCAGGCGGCGTGGAAGATGCACGGGCTGGGCTTGGCGGTGCCGTGGTCGCGCGCGCTCAAGCTGAATATGAAGTGCGACTCCAGCCCGATCCGTGCGATGTCGGCATTGCCGTTGGTCAGCGCGGCCAGCGGCCAGCGGCTCGACAGCCGCGCCAGCGCGTCGGGTACGTCGGGGTAGAGTTCGACCCGGTTGCGGGCCGCGTAGAACACCTCATAGGCGGCATCGACCAGCGCCGGATCGTCGCTGGCTTCGGCCAGGGCGATCTCCAGCGAGCGCCGGCGCTGGGCGCTCGGATCGTGCGCCAGCTCGGGGTACCGGGCCAGCACCACGGCGCGCAGTTCACGCATCGCCGGGATCGGCCAGCGCTGCGCAGCGGCGGGGCTGTGCAGGCTCAGCCACGCGTGCAGGGTTTGTTCGGCGCGCTCGATGACCGGCCAGATGGGCCAGAGCGTGTCGTCCAGGTCGAGAGTCAGGGCAAGCGGTGGATGCGTCACCCGACAATGGTAGCCGATGGCCGGTGGAGCCCGGTCTTCACTGCATGGGCAGTACGCCGCTGCGCCGACCGCGCACCAGGCCCAGCACCAGTTCGGGCGGTGGCGGATCGAGCGCGGCGCGCAGCCCATCGAGCTGGCTGACCCGTCGTCGACCCACCGAGGTGACCAGATCGCCGGGTTGCAGGCCGGATCGCGCCACCCGGCTGCCGGGCTCGACCTGGCTGACCACGACGCCGACGTAGCCTTGCTGACGCATGCGCTCGCTCAATTCCACGAAGGTCGCGCCGGCCAGGCGCGGGTCGAGCCGGGCGCCGATCAGTTCGGTCGGCCGTTGGGTGAGGGTGACCTGGAATGAGCGCGGCCGACCGTCGCGGACGATTTCGATGGCGATCGGTTTCTCGACCGGCAACAGCCCCTCCAGATTGAGCAGCGACTGTCGGTCGCCGACCGGCCGGGCGTCGAGCGCGACGATCACATCGCCGACCTGAATACCCGAGGCCGCCGCCGGCGACTCCGGGTAGATGCGGGTCACCAGCGCCCCGCGACGGTGATTCATGGCCAGCGCCTCGGCGATCTCCGGGGTGATGTCCTGCACTTCGACACCAAGCGTGCCCCGGCGCACTTCGCCATAGGCCAGCAGTTGGCGCATCACTTCCTGGGCCAGGGGCGCCGGAATGGCGAAACCGATGCCGATGTTGCCGCCCGACGGGGTGAAGATCGCGGTATTGATGCCGACCAGTTCGCCGCGCAGGTTGACCAGCGCGCCGCCCGAGTTGCCGGGGTTGATGCTGGCGTCGGTCTGGATGAAATTCTGATAGCCCAGGCCACGGATGCCGCTGCGTCCCAGGGCCGAGACGATGCCCGACGTGACCGTCTGACCAAGACCGAACGGATTGCCGACCGCGACCACGAAGTCGCCGACTTGAAGCGCCTCGCGATCGCCGTTGGCCAGCGGCAGGGCGGTGAGATTTTCCGCCGGCACGCGAATCACCGCCACGTCGGTGTCTGGATCGGAACCGACCAGCTCGCCCTCCAGGGTGCGTCCGTCGGACAGGGTGACCGAGATCTGGTCGGCGTTTTCGATGACGTGGTTGTTGGTCAGCACCAGGCCGGCCTGGGCATCGACGATCACGCCCGAGCCCAGCGACTGGCGGACCCGCTCCTGGGGCATGTCGGGCAGACCGAAGAAGCGTCGGAAAAACGGATCCTCGGCCAGCGGATTGCGCACCTGCTGCACCTGCCGGCTGTGGATATTGACCACCGCCGGGGTGACTTTGGTGAGCATGGGCGCCAGAGACGGCAGGGCGCGCCCCTCGCCATCGGCGGCCGGCAGCGTGGCATGGCCGGTCGAAGCCAGCGCAAACAGGGCGATGGCGCAAATCAGCATACGGTTCATGGCGTTCATGGTGGGCGTGGGACTCACGATTCTCGACAGTCAACCAGTCAATCAGAGCATACGATGACCCGGCGCGGCCGCAAAAACGGAAAAATCGCCGGGATGAGGACAGCCGGCATTCTCGACCGGCGCGATTGAATCGGGCATGAAAAAGAAGGCCGGTAAAACGCGAATTCTGGTTGACACTCCCGACCGCTAGCGGTAGCTTGACCAACTGTCCCCCACACAACATCTTGGGGTGAGTGACGCCCCCAAACCCTATCCATGGGGTTTGTTCGGGCACCGCCGAGGGTAACCGACGCATGTGCCGAGCGCTCAAACACTGCCTTTCGACGTCAGCCGGTGCCGCGCGCTCCGTCGCAGGCTGGTCGCAGTCCGTGTGCTTTGGCGGGTGCCTCGTGTCTGACGGCCGGGCTTCGTCGCGGAAGTGTGGTCGGGCGGCTTGAAAAATCAGGGACGGACCTGCGGGTCTGGGTTCAAACGGGAGAACGAACGATAATGAGCACGGTGAGGCTGGAGGCGGTAAAAGTGAAATCGGCAGCGGATATTCCGATGCAGCCGGCATCCCAGGACATCTGGGAAAAGAAGTACCGCCTGACCAGCAAGCTGGGTGAGCCGGTCGATGGCAGCATCGACGAGACCTACCAGCGCGTGGCCCGCGCCCTGGCCGAGCCGGAGGCAACGCCGGAGAAGCGCAAGTACTGGTTCGACCGCTTCCTCTGGGCGCTGCGTCGCGGCGCGATTCCGGCCGGACGGATCACCTCCAATGCCGGCGCGCTGGCCCACAAGCCGGCGACCAGCACGATCAACTGCACGGTATCGGGCACCATCGAGGATTCGATGGACGGCATCCTCGACAAGGTGCATGAGGCCGGGCTCACCCTGAAGGCCGGCTGCGGCATCGGCTACGAGTTCAGCACGCTTCGGCCGCGCGGCGCCTATGTATCGGGTGCCGGCGCCTATACCTCGGGACCGCTGAGCTTCATGGATATCTATGACAAGATGTGCTTCACGGTGTCCTCGGCCGGTGGCCGGCGCGGCGCGCAGATGGGCACCTTCGATGTCTCGCATCCCGATGTCCGCGAGTTCATTCGCGCCAAGCGCGAAGATGGCCGGCTGCGCCAGTTCAATCTGTCGTTGCTGATCACCGATGAATTCATGCAGGCCGTGCGCGACGATGCCGACTGGCCGCTGGTGTTTCCGGTCCACGTCAAGGAACAGAGCGAGGTCGAACTGGGCAACCCTGATGTGGTGGTCTGGCGCGAGTGGCCCACGCATCGCAACTATGTCACCCGCGACGATGGCCTGGTGGCCTGCAAGATCTATTGTCATCTCAAGGCCCGGCATCTGTGGGACATGATCATGGTCTCGACCTACGATTTCGCCGAGCCGGGTTTCATCCTCATCGACCGGGTCAACGAGATGAACAACAACTGGTGGTGCGAGCACATCCGTGCCACCAATCCGTGCGGCGAGCAGCCGCTGCCGCCGTATGGCGCGTGTCTGCTGGGCTCGGTGAACCTCACCAAGTTCGTGCGCGATCCGTTCACCGACAAGGCCAGCTTCGACTGGGAGGAATACAAGGAAGTGGTGCGGGTGTTCACCCGCATGCTCGACAACGTGGTCGAGATCAACGGCCTGCCGTTGGCCGAGCAGCGCGCCGAAATCGAGCGCAAGCGCCGGCACGGCATGGGCTTTCTCGGCCTGGGTTCGACCGTCACCCTGATGGGCATGAAATACGGCAGCCCGGAAAGCTGCGCATTCACCGAGCGGGTGGCCAAGGAAATGGCGCTGGCCGGCTGGGAGGTCGCGCTGCAACTGGCTGAGGAAAAAGGCCCGGCGCCGATCATGGACGAGGAGTTCGCGGTCACCGCCGAAATGTTGCGCAAGCGCCCTGAGATGGCGAGCGACGGCTATCGGGTCGGCGACACCATCAAGGGCCGGGTGCTGCATGCCCGCTACAGCCGCTACATGCAGCGGGTGGCCGGGGCGGCGCCCGAGCTGGTCGAGAAGCTGGCCAGCACCGGCGCGCGATTCACCCATCACAGCTCGATCGCACCGACCGGCACCATCTCGCTGTCGCTGGCCAACAACGCCAGCAACGGCATCGAACCCAGCTTTGCGCACCACTACAGCCGCAACGTGATTCGCGAGGGCAAGAAGTCGAAGGAAAAGGTTGAGGTATTCAGCTTCGAGCTGCTGGCCTACCGCATGCTGATCAATCCGAAGGCGATTCCCTACGCCGAGACCGATGAGGCCCGGCTGCCCGAGTATTTCATCGCCGCCGACGATATCGGCCCCAAACAGCACGTCGACATTCAGGCCGCTGCGCAGCTCTGGGTCGATTCCTCGATTTCCAAGACCGCCAACGTCCCCACCGACTACCCGTTCGAGGACTTCAAGGACATCTACCGCTACGCCCACGAAAAGGGGCTCAAGGGCTGCACCACATTCCGGTTCAACCCCGATGCCTTCCAGGGCGTGCTGGTCAAGGAGACCGATCTGGAAAACACGCTGTACCGGTTCGAGCTGGAGGATGGCTCCACGGTCGAGGTCAAGGGTAACGAACAGGTCGAGTACGACGGCGAGATGCACACCGCAGCCAACCTGTTCGATGCCCTCAAGGAAGGCTATTACGGCAAGTTCTGATGGCTGCCGACGCGTCATCTGGCGGCTGGCGAGGTTGCCGGACGATGGCGACGGCGGGCTGGTTCGTCGCTGAAGTTGGGGTAGATATAAAACCTGATTTTCAGGCGAAACAGGTGTAGATTTTTCTCGTGCCCGCAGGGCACGGCCGCAGCGCAGCGACGCTTGCGGATTTCCATTGCATCGGCTCTACAGTTGGCCCGTTCAGGAGGGGCATATGAGCAACGAAAGCGGTGTCAAGGCGGGTATCGAACATGCGGTCGAAGCGGCCAGCGAACAGGTCGCCCAGGCCGTCAAGAAGGTGAAGAACTCTGCCGCCGGCAAGAAGGTGAAGGCCGAAGTCGCCAAGGTCGAGAAGAAGGCGAAAGCCGAGATCAAGAAAGCCAAGTCCGGGATCAAGAAGGCGGAGAAGAGGGCTGAGGCGGAGATCAAGAAGGTCAAAACCCGGATCGGCAAGGCCGAAAAGCAGGTCAAGAACTCCAAGGCCGGCAAGGCGCTGAAGAAAGCCGCCGATTCGGCCAAGAAGACCCTCGATTCGGCGGTGAAGTCGGTGAAGGCCAAGGTGGCCGCCGCGCAGAAGTCGGCCGCCAAGAAGGCTCCGGCCAAAAAAGCCCCGGCCAAGAAGGCAGCCGTGAAAAAGGCAGCGGCCAAGAAAGCCCCGGCCAAAAAGGCGGCGGTGAAAAAGGCTCCCGCCAGCAAGGCGCCGGCAAAGAAGGCATCGGCCAAGAAAGCGGCGGTGAAGAAAGCCCCGGCCAAGAAAGCGCCTGCAAAGAAGGCGCCGGCAAAGAAAGCGGCTGCGAAGAAGGCCGGCAAGTCCGCCTGACGCGCCATCGCTCCGGGCGTCGCCATCGCCCGGAGCGAAATTCGTCAAGGGCGGCAGAGCGCCGCCCGCATCAACAGGAGTTTCAGATGGCTGTAAAGATCGGCAAGAAAATCAAGAGCTACAGCGTCGTCAAGCAGGGTGCCGAAAATCAGGCACCAGCCGATGCGGCGGCGCCGGTCGACACGTTCGAGTACCAGGGCGCCGAAGTCATCCAGATGCACGAAAAGCTGGAGCGCCCGGAAATCCTGGTCGGCTCGACCTACAAGGTGAAGAGCCCGCTGTTCGAGCACGCGCTCTACGTCACCATCAACGACATCGTTCTCAATCAGGGCACCGAGCACGAGAGCCGGCGGCCGTTCGAGATTTTCATCAACTCCAAGAACATGGACCACTTCCAGTGGATCGTGGCGCTGACCCGCATCATGTCCGCCGTATTCCGCAAGGGCGGCGACGTGACCTTCCTGGTCGAGGAGATGAAGGCGGTGTTCGATCCGCGCGGCGGCTACTTCAAGGCCGGCGGCGTCTACATGCCCAGCATCGTGGCCGAGATCGGCGCCGTGGTCGAAGAACACATGAAGTCGATCGGGCTGATCGTCGATGAAGAACTCAGCGATGCCCAGAAACGCATGATCGCCGAGAAGCGCCGGGCGTTCGACGCCAGCGTAAAAAAAAACGCTGAAGGCAACCTGAGCGCAACCGCCAACGAAACCGACACCGGCTATCCACCGTCGGCCACCCTGTGCCACAAGTGCAACACCAAGGCCATGGTGCTGCTCGACGGCTGCGCCACCTGCCTGAGCTGCGGGTATTCCAAGTGCGGCTGAAGCGAGAAAAGAGTTGGGCATTCAATGTAGACCTAAGTTTCCGCCAAACGGAGGTGCGATGGATCAGTTTGAGATCGAAAAGATTGCTCGCGAAGAGCTGAATCGTCTCTGGAAGCTTGGTGGCAAGCCTAGGGACCTGTTCAAGCTACTCGAGCCCGGTGTCGCGCTGGAGCAGAGAGGTTTTTCTGTTGAATCAGTTCCCTCTCTCGGCGAACACGTTGTGAATGGTGTTCGAAGCGAAGTTGCGGGAGCCATAGACTGCCGTGAAAGAAAGGTTGAGATTTCCATGAGGTTCCCGTCTCCCGTCCAACGGTTTACATGCGCGCACGAGCTTGGCCACGCAGTTCTCCACCCTAACGTCGGCGGAATGCATCGAGACCTGCCACTTAGAGGCGTTGGCGTTACGAGAGATTCGCGGGAAATTCAAGCGAATCACTTCGCCTCCAACTTCTTGATGCCTCGGAGAATGGTCGAAAACTGGTTCATTGAGTGCTTTCGGATTCAACGGTTCGAGCTGACGGACGCAATGGCTTTCGCGCTTTGCGGTAATGGAGCAGAGAGCGTCCGGCGACGTTGCGGCGGTTTGCGAGGTTTATCTCGACTTGTTGCCAGTGCCATCAGCTTCAATACTAGGCCGATAAGGTCGATGCACAGTCTATTTCAGGTCTCGGTGGACGCGATGGCGATCCGTCTGGAAGAGCTTGATTTGGTCGCTTTATAGAGCACCTAGGATTTGACCGCGCCCAGATTTCTAGACTCTGTTATTCGAGCAGAGCGGCACAGCACGAGCTCACCCTGTTGGAATCTCTGGGGTTCCAGGTGCGTCGGCTTACCTCTTTGCTCTAAAGTGGGGCTTATCCGACGCAACTCGCGGTCGAGCCGGTTGTTTCGCGGTGCTCTGGCCAGTCGAATGGGCGGCGAACCGGGATCCGGTTCGGCCATAGTCCTGCCCACCCTTCACCTCTATCGAGAACATCCGCGATGACCTCGTTCATGTATCAGGCTTCGGTTCCGGTTTTTGTTCGTGCGCTGCGTCAGCTTCGTCATGTGCTGGAAAAGGGCCACGGACATGCGCTCGAGCGGGGAATCGATCCCTCGGTGCTGCTGGGTCTGCGCCTGTTTCCGGACATGTTTCCGCTGCTTCGGCAGGTGCAGATCGCCACCGACATGGCCAAGAACGGCGTAGCGCGCATGGCCGGCGTGGAGCCGCTGAAATTCGTCGACGATGAAACCAGCTTCGAGGCGCTGTTTGCGCGCATCGACCGGGCGGTGGCTTATCTGGAAAGCTTTGAGCCTGCGCAGTTCGAAGGCAGCGAAAGCCGGACCGCCGTGGTACCGACGCGCAGCCGGGGCGAGCTGCGTTTTCACGGTATCGATTATCTCAATGCGTGGGTGTTGCCCAATCTGTTCTTCCACACCACCACGACATACAACCTGTTGCGCCAGGCCGGCGTGGCGCTAGGCAAGGCCGATTTTCTCGGTCCCGCCGGGGAGGGTTGACCGGCGCGGTGCCCCTGTCGGCAAGTGCTGATCGGGTTATGGAAAACGACGACAAGGAGCAGACCATGCAGTACCGGTTTCCGCTGGAATGGTTGTTGGTTGCGCTGCTGACCAATCCGCTGGCCGCTCAGACGCCCGATTGCGAAGGACAGACGCTGGCCGATTGCCTGGCCACACCTTCTCCGGCCCAGGTGTTCGATGCCGAGGATCCGGCGCTGTCGCCTGCGGTGCCGCGCGAACCGAATGAAAACGACTACGATCGGCGCAAGTCGCTGAAGCGACTCGCCGAGTCCGGCGAAACCCAGGCGGCGGCACGCATCGAACTGGCCGTGCTGGCCATGCAGAGCGGTCGTACCGGCGTCGCTGGCTCGGAGCTGGACAAGGTCCGTGCCCTGATCCCCCCCCGATGACGCAGTGCTGACCCGACGCTGGCACTGGGCGAAAGGCCATGTCTGCGCGATGGACGAGAATTTTTCCTGCGCGCTGGCCGAGTGGCACCAGGCCGGCCAGAGCCTGCCGTCGGCCATCTGGCTGCCGAAGCATTACGCCTATGTCCTGTGGGGGCTGGAGCGCAAGGAGCAGGCGATCGACTGGTACTCGGCGGCCGTGCGCGCCGACGCCTACCTCGGCCGAGGCAACTACGCGGCCCGGAGCGGCGGCGGCCGGGTGCTGAATGAGATCGCCAGAGCGCTGTTCGCTGCGTGGTCGGAGCGTCATGCGCCGCTCGCCGCCACCCTCCTGGCCGAGGTGGACATCGACGCCGAGGGTCGCGTCGAGCGGGTGAAGTTGCTGCCGAGCCGGCTCGACGCCCGCTTGCTGGCCCGCGTGCAGGCAGCGGTGGCCGACTGGACGTTCACCCCGGCCATGCTCGATGGCCGGGCGGTCAGTCTCTCCACGCATCTGTATATCGATGTCCGGGGTCGGCCCGCGCCGGAGGGCGGGCACAGCTTCGAGATTCAGTACGCCGGTGCCGGACCGCGCTATCTCGACACGCCTGCGCCGGTCTATCCGCGGTTGGCGCTTTCCCGATATCAGGAAGGCGAGGTGTTGGTAAACGTCGAGATCCAGCCGGATGGCCGCGTCGGCACGGTGACGGTGGCTTCCAGCAGCGGTCACAAACCGCTGGACCACTCGGCGGTGCAGGCGATATCGAACTGGACGTTTGTCGTGGATCGGCTGGATGGTTCCCCGGTGCCCACCTTTGCCGCGATTCCGGTCTCGTTCGTGCTGGTGGGCGGCGCGGGACAGGGCAACCTGCCGTTTTACGGAGAGCAGCGAATTGGCGCCAGGTTTACGCCCACACCGGTATTTTGAGGAGGGCGGCGGGCCGTTCGCGGCGCGCTCACGTTGGCCCTGACAGACTCTTGCGCATCATCCGCATCGGTGCCGACGTGACATCGAATGTTCACCGGCCAGCCAGTCGCCGGCCCGGCCAAACGCTGCCGAGCAAGATTTGCCCGGTCTGTCAGCGGTCGTTCTGCTGGCGGAAAAAGTGGCAGCGCGGTTAGGAGCCTGTCGGGCCTTGGTCGGCCGGGCTGCAAATCCGTCTACGCGGTCCATATTCCCGTCAATTCTTGACCCATAGCCCTGCTATGGGCCTGCAAATCGCCGAAAATCTGTCCTCGCGCAGCCGAATTTTCGCCTCGACCACCAAAGCTCGACAGGCTCCCAGATAACATAAGGTATTGCTCTGACGCCTGTCGGTGCGGAACCCCGCGCGGTCGCTCGGTCATTCTCAAAGGGTGAATCCATGGCCAGCAAGCCGCTGAAAACCCAGCCCACCACGGCCGATGTCGATCAATTTCTGGCCGGCATCGCCGATGCCGGTCGGCGCGAGGAGTGCCTGCGGCTGCTGAGGTTTCCCCACATCTTTTCACCCCAGCACCTCCAGCCGCAACGGTGGCGCGTCGGGTGGTTCGGTCCACGGTCTGGCCGGGGGCCAGCCGCGTTTGAGGAGTTCCCAGCCGATCCGCCACAGGCTCAGCGTGGGGC
>JAXMJH010000029.1:0-14637 GCA_034376725.1 Lysobacteraceae bacterium
CGCCTTCGAGGTGGCCGGTGTGCTCGACGTCGATTTCGGCCGGGCGCTCGTTCTCGCCTTCGAGGTGTCCGGGCAGGTCGCGCTCGCGCAGCCAGTCGGCGCCCTTGTGGGCGCTGCTGGCCGGCCGGTTGCTGGCCAGGATGTCGGGGCTGATGCCGCTGGCCTGGATGCTGCGGCCGCTCGGGGTGTAGTAGCGGGCGGTGGTTAGCTTGATGGCGTCGCCGTTGTCGAGCGGCAGGACGGTCTGCACCGAGCCTTTGCCGAAGGTGCGTTCGCCGATCACCACGGCGCGCTGGTGATCGCGCAGGGCGCCGGCCAGCACTTCCGAGGCGCTGGCCGAACCGCCGTCGACCAGCACCACCATGGGCGCGGCATTGAGCAGGTCGCCGCTGTGCGCGCGGTATTCGCTGTTGGCGAACGGCTGGCGGCCCCGGGTGGAGACGATGATCGGGCTGTCGAGCGCCTTGGCGTCGAGGAAGGCGTCGGCCGCTTCGACGGCGGCATTGAGCAGCCCGCCGGGGTTGCTGCGCAGGTCGAGCACCAGGCCCTTCAGGCCTTCGTCTCCGGCTTCGGTCTTCAGCCGCGCCAGGTGACGGCGCAGCTCGATGGCCGTATCACCCTGGAACACGCTCAGCCGCAGATAGCCGTAACCCGGCTCCAGCATGCGGGCGCTGACGCTGGTGATGCGGATGGTTTCGCGCACCACGATCAGCTCCAGCGGCTCCGGTTCGCCCTCGCGCAGCACGGTCAGCCCGACCCGGCTGCCCGGCGGACCGCGCAGCGTGGTCACCGCTTCGTCCAGGTTGTCGGAAAGGATCGACTCGCCATCGACCGCCACGATCACATCGCCGGGCCGGATGCCGGCGCGGGCGGCCGGTGTGCCGTCGATCGGCGAGATCACCAGCAGGCTGCGGTCGGGTTGCAGCACCAACTCCACGCCGATGCCGTCATAGGCGCCGGTGGACAGTTCTTCCATGCTCTCCGACTGCGAGCGGTCGAGATAGGCGCTGTGCGGGTCGAGGTCGATCAACAGGCCGCGGATGGCGGCCTGCATCAGGTCGGCGTCGCTGACTTCATCGACATAGGCATCGCGAACGGTGCGGTACACGCCGACGTAACGGCGGATTTCCTCCAGCGGGATGCGGACCTCGCCGTCGGCTGGCGGCAGCGGGCCGGCGAGGATGCCGGCGGTATTCGGGTCCGCGTCGGGCGGGTCGTCCTGTTCGCCAACGGTTTGCGCCCCCAGCGAAAACGGCAGCAGGGCCAGCAGCAGGAATGCGCAACGCAAACGTTCGTATCGGGCCATGACGGGATTATGTTCCGGCGCCGGACAGAAGCCAAATCGACTGCGCACATGGCCCGCTTCCACACGCGCTCAGCGCTTGCGCAGCCAGACTTTCGGGTCGACCGGCGCACCGGCCCGGCGCAGTTCGAAATACAGTGCGGGGCGATCCAGGCCACCCGAGTTGCCCAGGCTGGCGATCGGCTCGCCGGCACCGACCCAGTCGCCGGCGTTCTTCAGCAGTGCGTCGTTGTGGGCGTACAGGCTCAGCCAGCCATCGCCGTGGTCGAGGATGAGAATCAGCCCGTAGCCCTTCATCCAGTCGGCAAACGCCACCCGACCGTGCGAGATGGCCCGCACCTCGGCGCCGGCGGTACCGGCGATCAGCCAGCCCCGGGCGGTGCGGCCATCGCCCAGTCTGCCGCCGAAGCCGGTGAGCAGCGGCCCGACCACCGGCCAGGGCAAGGCGCCCTGACGCTGCGCCAGCGGAATGCCTTCGTCCATGCGACGCGGAATGTCGGCCAGCACGTCGCGCAGCTGCTCCAGCAGGCGGGTCAGTGCCTGTTCGTCGCGGCCCAGGGTGGCCAATTGCTGGCGCGCGTCGCGCTGCCGGGCATCGAGTTGGGTCAGCAGTGCCTTGCGCTCGCCACGACGGGCTTCCAGTGCGGCGATGTCGGCCTGTTGGGCGTCCTTGGCGATGGCCAGCGCGGCGCGCTCCTCCTCCACCTTCGCGCTCAGCTCGGCCAGGGTGCGCAACTGGTCCAGCAGCGCCTGTATGCGCTCGCTGCGATCGGCCTGCAGGTAGCGGTGATAGGCCATCACCCGCGCCAGATCGGCGATGCGGTCCTGGGCCAACAGCAGCTTGAGCTGTTCGTGCCGGCCCAGTGCATAGGCCGAGCGGACCAGCGCGGCCAGCGCCTCGCGCTGCCCGGACAGATGGCTGGACAAGGCCTCGTGCTCGGTCCGCAGCCGGGCCAGGGTGCTTTCGCGCTGCGCCAGCTCGGCCTCGGTGCCACGCAGGCGACGCACGGCCTCGGATACCCGGCCGTCGGCCTGGCGCAGTTCGTCTTCGGTTTCGCCACGTTCCGCCGCAATCGCGCGCTGCTGCTCGGTCAGGGTGGCGATCCGGGCGCGCACGTCGGCCAGTTTGCGCTCGGCATCGGCCTCCTTCTCGTCGGCCCATGCCGGGTTGGATGCCAGCGCCAAAAACGCAAGCGCCGGGACGATCCGGCGCGCTGCATTGCGCACCAGGGCGATGATCGCTGTGGCTGGCATCGCCGGATCGCGCCTGGCGCTCAGAAAAACTCTACCAGCGAGTGGCCAGTCATTTCCGCCGGCTGGGCGATGCCCAGCAGATGCAGCACGGTCGGTGCGATGTCGCGCAGGGCGCCACCGGCACGCAGGCTGGCGGTGCGCCCGCAGTACACCAAGGGCACTGGTGTGGCGGTGTGCGCAGTATGCGGCTCGCCGGTGATCGGGTCGCGCATCTGTTCCAGGTTGCCGTGATCGGCGGTGACGATCATCTCGCCGCCGACCGCAGCAATCGCCGAGCGCAGTTCGCCCAGCGCCCAGTCCACGGTTTCGGCGGCCTTTACGGCCGCCTCGAATACCCCGCTGTGACCCACCATGTCGGGGTTGGCGATATTGCAGATGATCGCGTCGAACCGGCCGCCGGATATCTCCGCGCACAGCGCCTCGACCAATTCCGGGCAGCTCATCTCCGGCTGGAGATCGTAGGTGGCCACTTTCGGGCTGGGGATGAGGATGCGCGACTCGCCGGGGAACTCCGCCTCGCGCCCACCCGAAAAGAAGAACGTGACGTGGGCGTATTTTTCGGTCTCCGCGATGCGAAGCTGGGTGAGTCCGTGCTCGGCCAGCACTTCGCCCAGGGTGTGGCGCAGGTCGTCGGGCGGGTAGGCCACGGCGGCCAGCAGGCTGGCCTCGTATTCGGTGAGGCAGACGAACCGCGCCAGCGCGGGCACCCGCTTGCGCTCGAAGCCATCGAACTGCGGCCGCACGAAGGCGGCGGTCAGCTGTCGGGCGCGGTCTGCGCGGAAATTCATGAACACCACCGCGTCGCCATCCTCGACCCTGGCGCCGTCGCCGATCACCGTGGCAGCGACGAATTCGTCGTTCTCGCCGCGCGCGTAGGCCGCTTCCAGCGCGGCCACGGCGGAATCGGCATGCTGCGCGGCGCGGGCTTCGACGATGGCGTTCCAGGCCAGTTCGACCCGATCCCAGCGCTTGTCGCGGTCCATGGCGAAGTAGCGACCGGTCACGCTGGCGATGACTGCGTTGGGCAGCGCCCGGCAGGCGGCGTCGAGCCGTTTCAGGCTGGCCAGCGCCGAGCGCGGCGGCACATCGCGGCCATCGAGAAAGGCGTGTACGGCGATCCGTTTGACGCCGCGCCGGGCGGCCAGATCGAGCAGGGCGAGAATCTGGTTTTCGTGACTGTGCACGCCGCCCGGCGAAACCAGACCCAGCACGTGCAGGGTGGCGTCGTTCGCGGCGTCGCAGGCGGCACACAGCTCGCGGTTTTCGAAGAAACTGCCGTCTTCGATCGCGGCGTCGATCCGAGTCAGGTCCTGGTACACGATGCGTCCGGCGCCGATGTTCATGTGGCCCACTTCGGAATTGCCCATCTGGCCGTCGGGCAGGCCGACATGGCGGCCCTCGGTGTGCACCAGCGTGTGCGGGCACTCGGCCAGCATGCGGTCCCAGTTGGGGGTATCGGCCGCGCTGATCGCGTCGTCGTCGGCCGGCGGATCGCGATGCCCCCAGCCATCGAGGATCAGCAACAGAACGGGTTTCGGTCGGCTCATGGCGGTATTCCGGCTGGGACTTCCGTCACGGTGGCTTCCGGCACTGTGACGCGATGATGGTACGCGCCATTGTATCCGCACCCGCCACCCACCCCGCCGCCAGCTCGGCCTGGCAAGGAGTCCATCATGCGCAACGTTCTGTTCATCGCCGCCCTGCTGCTGGGCGCCCCGATCATCGCCTCGGCCCACGAGGACGGCGGCGAGAAGACTAAAATCAGCAAGGTCAACGGCGCGGTCACCGCCGAGGCCGGGCACCGCTACAGCGAGCTGAGCACGGTCAACGGCGCCGTGCGTATCGAGGCCGAGGCCGAGGTCGACGAGGCCAGTACGGTCAACGGCAGCATCACCGTCGCCGACGGCGCCAGGGTCGGCAGCCTCGAAAGCGTCAATGGCGCGGTGCGCGTCGGCGAGCGCGTGGAAGTGAGCGGCAACATCGAAACCGTCAATGGCGGCATCACCATCGGCACCGGCAGCCGGGTGGCCGGCGCCGTGGAGAACGTCAATGGCTCGATGACGCTGGACGGCGCGGAGCTCGAGTCGATCGAGACCGTCAACGGCGGCCTCAATCTGGTCCGCGATGTGCACGTCCGCGGCGGCATCACCGTGCGCAAGCCTTCGGGCATGCGCTGGTTCGGCTGGGGCACGCGCACCCCGCCGACCGTGGTCATCGGCCCCGGCTCGAAGGTCGACGGCGCGCTGATCTTCGAACAGGAAGTGACCCTGTACGTCCACGAAACGGCGCAGATCGGTCCGGTGACCGGCGCCGAAGCGCTGACTTTCTCGGGCGACAGGCCCGACTGAGGCGTGGCTGAGGCGCGGCCGGCGGCGGGCATCGCCGCCCGCCACAGGCCCGCCGCTGCCGGCCGATGCGGCGATCGCGACCGGCATTGGCTATCATCGCGGGTTCTACCGCCACGAGGTTACCCCGATGCGAAGCCCCTTTTTCGCCGCCGCGCTCGGCCTGAGCGCGCTCAGCCTGACGCTGACCGGCTGCGGCGCCGACACGCCGAACCCAGCCGCCGATACTGGCGCTGAATCCGCTGCAACCGGCCACACCTTCGGGCCGGACATTTCCGCCGAGGACTTCTCGGTCATGGTCGAGACCCTGTCCAGCGACGAATTCGACGGCCGCGCGCCGGGCGGACGGGGCGAAGAGCTCACCATCAACTACATTCGCGACCAGTTCCAGCGCCTGGGCCTGAAACCCGGCAACGGCGACAGCTGGTTTCAGACCGTGCCGATGGTGGAAACCACGGCCGACACCGAAACCAGCCTGGTCTCGCTCGACCTTGGCGACAGCAGCCGGGTGCTGAACTTCGGCGGCGAAATGGTGCTGGGCACCCGCACCGGCCAGCCCTCGGTCAGCGTGGAGGCGAGCGAACTGGTGTTCGTCGGCTACGGCGTGAATGCCCCGGAAGCCGGCTGGAACGACTACGAAGGCCTGGACGTGACCGGCAAGACGGTGGTCATTCTGGTCAACGACCCCGGCTACCACGTCGGCGACGAGAACCTGTTCGAAGGCCGGCGGATGACCTACTACGGCCGCTGGACCTACAAGTACGAGGAAGCCGCCCGTCAGGGCGCCGCCGCCGCGCTGATCATCCACGACGACTCCGGCGCCGGTTACGGCTGGGACGTGGTGAAGAACAGCTGGAGCGGCGCCCAGTTCGACCTGCCGGTCAGCGCCGATCCGGAACCGCGTCTGCCCCTGCAGGGCTGGATCACCACGGAAGTGGCCAAGGAGTTGTTCGCCCAGGCCGGGCTGGATCTGGAAGCCGAGTACCGGGCCGCCAACAGCGCCGACTTCCAGGCCAAGCCGCTGGCCGCCAAACTCGACGCCACGGTCAACAGCTCCATCCGCCAGGCCGAATCGCAAAACGTGCTGGGCCTGCTGCCGGGCAGCGAGACGCCCGACGAGGTGGTGGTCTACATGGCCCACTGGGATCATCTGGGCAACCACGGCGGCCAGGACGGCGAGGACCACATCTACAACGGCGCCATCGACAACGCCACCGGTGTGGCCGGCATCATCGAGATCGCCGAAGCGTTCGCCAGCGGCGAGCCGCCCAAGCGCTCGGTGTTGTTTCTGGCGGTAACCCTGGAGGAATCCGGCCTGCTCGGCTCCAAGTACTACGTCGCCAACCCGGTGTTGCCGCTGGCCAACACCGTGGCCACCATCAACCTGGACGCGATGAGCGTGTACGGCCCGACTTCGGACTTCACCGTCATCGGCCTGGGCAACTCGGAACTCGAAGACATCCTCACCCCGATCGCCGCCAGCCAGAACCGCACCCTGGTCGAGGAAGGCGCGCCCGAGAAGGGCTTCTACTTCCGCTCCGATCACTTCAACTTCGCCAAGGCCGGCGTGCCCTCGCTGTACGCCAAGGGCGGCAACGTGCACGTCGAGCACGGCGCCGACTACATCAGCCAGCGAGCCGCCGAGTACGGCGCCAACCGCTACCACAAGCCGGGCGACGAATACGACCCGAACTGGGATCTGCGCGGCCTGATCCAGGACCTCAACGCACTCTACGGCGTCGGCCGCGAACTGACCGACTCCGGCACCTGGCCGAACTGGTATGAGGGCAACCCGTTCCGCGCCGCACGCGAAGCCTCCCGCGCCAGCGCTGCGAGCGACGCCACCGAGTAAGCCGACCCAGCCACGGCCAGGGACGGCCATGGCGTGCGGCGAACCTCGTGGCGATCACCAAGCTTGCGTTGTATCGATCCGGCAGGCCAAATCGATGAATTTGCATGGGGCGAGTAGCCCGGCTTAGGCCAAAGGCCGTAAGCCGGGACCGCCGGATGCAAAGGTTCTGGTGACGGATAATTCCCGCCGGTCAGCAGCAGCGCTCCTACCGGCCCTGGCGCCTGCGCCGCACGAACAGGACTCGCGATCGCCCGTGCCGCGATCCCTGTCGTCTCTCGCACCTGCAATTTGGATAGCGGATTGCACGTGCCGCTTTCCGGCAATGTGAGACAGGCGCGACGCGCCGATTGCCCTGCTTCGCTTTCACTACCGGCTCAGCCTACGAGGCTGGATAGTGGCCGGCCACAGCATGCACCGCTCAGCGCGCGACGCCGGCGAAGGCGCGGATCGCCGAAGCGGTCTGTGTCGGGCGCTCCATCTGCGGCATGTGACCGCAGCCTTCCAGCACCACCAGCCGGGATTGCGGCAGGGCGGCGGACAGCAGCAGGCCGGCGCTGAGGTCGATGACGCGGTCGTCGCGGCACCACAGCAGGCCGACCGGCATGGTCAGCTCGGGCAGCCTGGACTGGAGCAGGAATACTTCCGGCTCGGCGCTGATGCGGGCCAGTACGGCGCGCTCGAAGCCGTCGTTGGCGCGGCGCTGGGCGATCAGGGCGCGGTCGGCCGGCCAGGGGATGAACGGCGGATCAGTGAACACCAGGGCAAGAAATCGGTCCAGCGACGCGCGGTCGCTGACTGCGAACGGATGGCCGGCGGCGCTGAGCGCGCTGGTGAACTCGGTGTCGCGAAAGCGCACGCCGGCCGACGACATCAGCACGATGCGCGGTGCCAGCTCGGGGCGGTCGGTGGCCAGTACGCCGACGATGTGTCCGCCCATCGAGTGGCCGACCAGCAGTGTCGGCCTGGCGTCCAGCGCCTCGATGAACGCGGCCAGCCGCTCGGCCTGGGCAGCGATGCCGTAGTCCGCATCGGGCTGTCGGCTCGATGCATTCCAGCCGGCCAGATCGGGCGCGATCACCCGGTAATCGCGACGCAGATCGGCCATCAGCGGCAGCCAGCTTTCCTTGATGCCGGTGAATCCGTGAGCCAGCACGATCAGCGGCGCATCGGCCTGACCGGCTTCCAGGTAGGCCCAGCGGTGGTCGGCGGCATCGAGCGTGTGCTCGGTGGCGTCGGCAGCCCAGCGCAGGCGGGCGTATTCGGCCTCCAGCATCCACTGTGGCTGCCAGGCCAGCAGGCCGGTCGCCAACAAGGCTATCGCGGCCAGTGCGATTACCAGCCAGCGGCGCACCGGTCAGCCGTCCTGGTCGCTGGTGGCACCGGCTTCGGCCCTTGCCTTGGCCAGCAGCGCCTCGACCGAGGCGACTGTGATCGGGTGATAGCCCGGCCGCGCGCTGGCGAACACCTGCCCGGCAAATGCACGGCCGTCCTCGGTGGCGACCAGCGCTTCGTAGACCGGCATGATCAGCTTGCGTCGGCCAACCCGCTTGAGGAAGGCGGCGATGGTCGGCTGGGCCTCGAAATAGCCGCTGCGCACCGCCAGCGGAAACCAGCGCATGGAAATCTCGCCGTTGCGGCTGGCGGTGAAGCGGAACGCGTCGTCCAGATCCAGCAGTTGCGCGGGCTCGAGCATTTCCGGCAGTCCTTCGAGGAAATGCAGCCATTCCTGGGTGACCCACGAGTCGGTGGGCAGATCGCGGGCGGCAATGCTGCCGGCCAGCCAGCGCTTCCGGGCCTCATCGACCTGGGCGAATCGCGGACTCTCGGTTGTTGGCGCACTTGAGGGAATGCCGGGGCCACGCAGCCAGGCGTTCAGTTCTTCCGGGCTCACCGTGTCGGGCGATTCGACGATCAGTTGCTCGTTCAGGTACTTCTCGAACTCGGCCGTGTCCACGCTTTGGAAGGCATGGCTGTCGAACCAGCCGCGAAGGAACGGGTCGAAACGTTCGCGTCCGAACCGACCCTCAAGAAAACGCAGGAACCAGGCACCCTTGTCGTACGGCACGGCGGTCAGTGCGTCGTCCGGGTCGATGCCGGGCAGCGGCTCCAGCGCCAGCCATTGCCGCTCGGCCGGCAGTTCGGCCAGCTCGGTTTGCAGTCCGTTTTGGCTGATCACCCGCTCCATGGCCGCCTGCTCGGCGCCGAACACCGCTTCGACGACGCGATTCTCGACGTAGCTGGTGAAGCCCTCGTTGAGCCACATGTCCTTCCAGCTGGCATTGGTGACCAGATTCCCCGACCACGAATGCGCCAGCTCATGAGCGATCAGCGCGACCAGCGACTTGTCGCCGACGATGACCGTCGGTGTGATGAAGCTCAGCCGTGGGTTCTCCATGCCGCCGAACGGGAAGCTGGGCGGCAGGATCAGCAGGTCGTAGCGGCCCCAGCGGTACGGCCCGTAGAGCGCTTCGGTGGCCTGGATCATCGCCTCGGTGTCGGCGAATTCGGCGACCGCCGCATCGATGGTGGCCGGCTCGGCCCACACCCCGGCGCGTTCGGAAATCGGCTTGAACACCAGGTCGCCGACCGCGATCGCCAGCAGATACGACGGGATGGGCTGCGGCATACGGAAGTGGTAGTCGCCGGTGCGCGCGGTATCGGGGTCGTTGTCGGCGCTCATCAGGGCGATCAGTTCGGGCGGCGTGGATATCCGTGCCCGATAGGTGAATCGGACCGAAGGCGTGTCCTGCAGCGGCACCCAACTGCGCGCGTGGATGGCCTGCGACTGACTGAACAGGAATCCGTGCTTGCCGCCTGCGGTCATCGACGGCTCCAGCCACTGCAGACCGGAAGCCGTCGGCCCGGTGCGGTAACGGATGCGCACCACTTCATACGGTTGGCTCATGCGGATCGCCAGCCGGCTGCCGAAGATCGGGTCGGCCTCGGCCACCGAAAAATTCAGGCGCTTCCAGGCGCCATCGCCGGACTTGCCCAGCACCTTGTCGATTTCCAGCTCGCGGCTGTCGAGCACCAGTTGTCGATGCTCGGGGTCGATCCAGTCCAGCCGCAGATCGGCGCGACCGGACAGCGTGCGTTTGGCGAAATCGACATCCAGATCGAGGGCGATATCGGCAATGCGAACCTTGTCGGGCTCGGAATAGCTGTGCTCGTCGACCGCGCGGGCCGGCGTCAGTGACCAGGCGATGACAAGGATCAAGGCCGAAAATGGGGCGAATCGCATAATGAGGTCCACGGGTTTGTTACCGTTCAAGTCTAACCGAGCTGGCCGGTACTCCGGTCGCTGGCCAAGGAGGAGTTTGTGAACAAAGCCGAATCGAAGCGCGTCGCAACGGGTCTTCAAGTGATCGCCGACGGACCTGCTCTGGCGGCCTACCTCAGCAAGGCGGCGCACGGCGGCGATGTCTGGACCGACTCGATCTGGCGGGCCGATGTCGAAACCATTCACGACCAGACCGGCATTCCCCTGGCCCAGTTGCAGACCTGCGAACGGCTGTCGGTGCCGGTACTGCTGCCCGAAGCCATGGCGGCCGAAGCCGACGCCCTGGCCCTGATGTCGCCGGAACAGGCGCGCGAACGGCGCGCGCTGCCGCTGCGCATCGAAGACGGCCTGGTGGCGGTGGCCATGGAAGATCCCACCGACGGGGCCAATCTGACGGCACTGGATTTTCTGTCCCGGCACCGCATCGCGCCGCTGCTGGCGCCGCGTCGGGCGCTCAAGGAGGCCTTGTCGCGGTACTACGATCGGGTCGAGGACGCCCGCATCGCCCGCGAGCTGGGCCTTGATCCGGCGCATTTGAACCGGGTCACCGAGCCCGACGACGCCGAACGGCTGGCCCGGCAGAAACCCATCGTCCGGCTGGTCACCGAACTGATCTCCGAGGCGGTGCGCCGTCGTGCCTCCGATGTCCACGTGCGCCCGACCGTCGAGGGTGCCGATCTGCTGTTCCGGATCGACGATGAGCTGGTGCCGGTGCGCCAGGTGCAGCGCGCCCTGGTGCCTGCCCTGATCAGTCGCATCAAGGTGCTGGCCGGCATGAACCTGGCCGAGCATCGCAAGCCGCAGGACGGCCGCAGCAGCTTCACGCTCGACGACGGCCGCAGTATCGATCTGCGCATGTCGGTGATGCCGGCGGTGTTCGGCGAAAGTATGGTGGTGCGCCTGCTGGACACCGAGGAGAGCCTCAAAAGTCTCGACCAGATCGGCTTCACTGCCGACGACGCGCAGCGTCTGGACGACCTGATGAACCGCAGCCACGGAATGTTTCTGGCCACTGGCCCGACCGGTTGCGGAAAATCCACGACGCTCTACGCCATGTTGCTGGAACTGCGCAAGCAGCGCATCAACATCCTCACCATCGAGGATCCGGTCGAGTTCTACATCGAAGACATTCAGCAGATGCAGGTCAACCGGGCCGCCGATTTCACCTTCGCCAACGCGATGCGAAACTTCCTGCGCCACGACCCGGACGTGATCATGGTCGGCGAGATCCGCGACCGTGAGACCGCCGACATCGCCGTCGAGAGCGCGCTCACCGGTCACCTGCTGCTGTCCACCCTGCACACCAACACCGCCGCCACCACCATCGCCCGCCTGCTCGATCTGGGCGTTGAAGCCTTCCTGCTGCGCTCCTCGCTGCTGGCAGTGCTGGCTCAGCGCCTGGTGCGGCTGAACTGCCCGCATTGCGCGGTGCCGGAGACGCCTTCGGCGCACATCCGCGAGCTGCTCGGCGTGGGGCCGGAGGAGTCGTTTTCGATCGGCGCCGGCTGCCCGCACTGCGAGGGGCTGGGCGTGTTCAAGCGGGCAGCGGTGTACGAGCTGCTGGAAGTGACGCCGGAAATTCGGCAATTGATCGTCCCCGGCGCCGAAGCCGACCGCATCCACGCCCAGGCGCTGGCCCAGGGCATGACCTCATTGACCCAGTCGGCCGTGGCGATGGCGCGAGCGGGCCGGATTTCGCTGACGGAAGCCTACCGGGTGCGCGCGGACTGAGCGACGCTGCTCGATCTCTCGGCCGAGCCTCACGCTCCCCGCTTCCCGATTCCCGATTCCCCCTCTCCCCGCTCCCCGCTTCCCGCTCCCCGCTTCCCGCTTCCCGCTTCCCGCTTCCCGATTCCCGATTCCCGATTCCCGATTCCCGATTCCCGATTCCCGATTCCCGATTCCCGATTCCCGATTCCCGATTCCCCTTGGAAGCGCCCGAAGGCGCTTCCAAGGTTGGTCGTCATTGGGCCGGCGAACTCAGGTTGGTCAGGAATCCGCCTGGCGTCGCCATCAGGCTCTGCACCTCGGTACGCGTCGTCGAGGACACCCGCAGCCGCCAGCGGCCTTCGCCCTGGCCCAGGGCACCGATCAATCCCTTGTCGCCGTTGCCGTTCTCCAGATCCGCCGCGCTCAGCTCCACCGAGCGGCTCGGATCCAGATCGATCACCAGCGGGCCACCGGGCGCCGGCTGCCCGGCATCATCGGTCGCTTCGATCAGCACCTGGGCCTGCTCGCTCTCGCTCAGGTTCACCAGCCGCAACAGACTGCGCTGCTCGGTGTCGGCCGCCGCATGGAAGAGCGGCACTTCGGCCACCAGCCGGGTCGGACGCGGGGCCGCTTCGCTGAGGTTGGTCAGGAACCCGCCCTGTGTGCGCAGCAGGTTCATCACCTCCAGCGGCCCACCCGAATTGATGATCAATCGCCAGCGGCCCTCAGCCGGACCCAGCGCGCCCGTCAGTCCTTTTTCGGCGTTGCCGTTCTCGATGTCGAACGCATTGAACTGCTTGGCCTCTCCCGGCCCGAGATCGAAACGGATACTCGGCCGCGGTGCCGGTGTGCCGATGTCGTCGATTCCGGTGACAATCACCCGGCTGCTGGCGTTGGAACGGTTGACCACGCGCACGAAAGATTCGCCGTAGGCATCGCCGAGCGGGCTGATGGTGAGTACGTGGCTGTCGCTGTCCGGATCGCCCGAACCACGCGGCACCGTCTCGCTGAGATTGGTAAGGAAGCCGTCCGGGGCGCGAATCAGGCTCATCACCTCCAGGCTCAGCGGCGACTCGAACAGCAACCGCCACTTGCCCTGTCCCGTTCCCAGCGCGCCCTGCAATCCTTTGTCCGGATTGCCGAACTCGTAATCGCTGCTGTTGAACTGGAGCGATTCGTTGGCATCCAGGTCGAAGCTCAGCTCGCCGCCCGGCGCCGGCTGGCCGGCATCGTCCAGCGCCCGAACCGTCACCGGTCCAGCCGCATTAGAGCGGTTGACGACGCGAATGAAGCTCTGCTGGATCGGGTTGGTGGCCGGATTGGCGAACAGCGCCTCGAACTGACCGGGGCCACGCTTTGTGGTGGTCGCGCTGACATTGGTCAGGAATCCATCCGGCGTCTCGATCAGACTCATCGCCTCGATCGGCAGGCTCGAACCGACCCGAACCTGCCACTTGCCCTGTCCATCGCCGAAGCGACCGGTCAGGCCCAGGTCCGTGTTGCCCTGCTCGATGTCCTGCGCGCTCAGATGCACCGCCGACTGCGCCGGCAGTTCGAAGCGCACCCTGCCCTCGGGCGCCTCGGCGCCGCTGTCGTCAAACCCGCGCAGCTCGACCGTTACCGCCGCATCGTTGGGGTTGATCACCCGCAGCGAACCCACTTGGATGGTGTTGCTGGCCGGGTTAAGGAAGAACACCCGCTGCTGGAACGGCAGATCGCTGCCCTCGGCCCGGACCGGGCCGACCGGGTCGCTGACCACGCTTTCCGGGGTCAGACGACCGTCGATGTAGCTGACTCGGACACTAAGGTGCAAACCGACATCCAGATCGCTGGCGGTGTATTGGTTGCTCTCGGCGCCGGCGATCGGCTCGCCCGCGCGCAGCCACTGATAGCTGAACGGACCCAGCCCATCGGAATCGTCGATGTTCTCGACCGCACTCAGCGTGGCGTATTCCACCGGGCTGCCCAGGATCGTCACCGAACCGGTCGGCGGGTTGTTGGGCGGTCGGCGATCGTCGATCACGGTGATCACGAAGCTCTGCTCGAAGAACAGGCCACCGGCATCGGTGGCGCGGATGCGCACGCTGTAGCCACCGGCCGGCAGGGCGCCGGAATCATTGGCCCGCAACTGGTCGCCACCGATGTTGAAGCTGCCGTTGTCGGTGTCGCCGGCGCCGGCCACCAGGCTGTAGGTGTGGGTGTCGCCGGCGTCCGGGTCGGTCGTGGAGAGCGTGCCGACCACCGCGTTCGCGCCGCCGCTCCGACCGACACTGGTCGAACTCAGGCCGATGCCGGTCGGCGCCTCGTTCGGCGGCGTCACCGTGACCAGGAAATTCGTGCTGACCTGGTTGCCGACCGCATCGGTCACCGTGATGGTGATCGTCGAGCTGCCCACCGCCGTGCCGGTCACCGTCACCGTGCGGTTGGCGCCCGCGCCGCCCAGCACCACGTCGGCCAGCGCCACCGCCGTCGGGTTCGAGGTCGCCCGGGTCACCACCAGGCTGCCCGCCGCAGTCAGGTTGTCGCCCACCGTGAACGCCAGCGCTGCCGTGCTCAGGCCCTGTTCCACGCTCTGATCGGCGATGCCGCTCACCGTCGGCGCCTGGGTATCGACCAGCACCCCGGCGGTGGCCGCCACGCCGTTCAAGGCCAGGTTCAGATCGTTGCCGGCGCCGTCGCGAATCGTCCCGCCGTTCAACTCCAGCGCCCCCACGCCGATGCCATCGGTGTCGTTGTCGCCGGCCTGCACGATGTAGCGGAAACTCAGGGCCGTGCTGCCCGAGCCGCCGATGAAGCCGGCGTTGCGGGTCGCGCCACCGATGTCCAGCGTCAGCCGCGGCGTGCCGCCGCCGGTGTTCACCGTCGCCACCTCGTTGACGTTGACCGTGAAGTC
>JAXMJH010000030.1:0-16681 GCA_034376725.1 Lysobacteraceae bacterium
GCTTCTGCGGCCACGATGGCCGCCCTAGGGGACCCCTCGGACGCGGCGAGTCGGCGACGGATAGCCCGAAGGGACGCGCGCACGACGCGCGCGTGTTTTTCGCCAGCGCAGGGATGCGCTGTCGAAAAACCCCGGCGACGGCTCGCGCACCTGGAGGGCAGGATGCCCGTAGGGCGATCCATCGGGGTGCCCTTTCTTTCGGTTACCTTTCTTTGGGCAAGCAAAGAAAGGTGACTCGTAGGCCCGAAGGGCCTGCGAAAGCTCTGGCTCTTCAATGATCCGCTGGGCCTGCAAAAGCTCCAGCTCCGGCAGCCACGACGGTCGCCACCCGGGCCCCTATGGATCGGCGGCCGGCAAGTGGATCAGCCCGCGTGGAGGCACACACAAAACCAACGCAAACCATCGCCCCTGCACACCACCGAGCCCGCTTCGGTATAGTCCCGCTTTGCCTGTCCAAAGCCGACCACCATGACCGAAACCGCCAGCCCACCCCGACGCTCTGCCATCGATCGCTTTCTCAGCGTCGTCGAAAAAGGCGGTAATGCGCTGCCGCATCCGGCCACCCTGTTCGCGCTGCTGGCGTTGTTTGTGATCCTGCTGTCCGGGCTGGCCGCGCAGTTCGACCTGATGGTGCCGCACCCAGTGACCGGCGCCGAAATTCGACCGGTCAACCTGCTTTCGGTCGTGGGTTTGCAACGGATCATCACCGGGTTGGTCACCAACTTCACCTCGTTCGCGCCGTTGGGCACCGTCCTGGTGGCGCTGATCGGGATCGGCGTAGCCGAGCACTCGGGCCTGATCGGGGCGGCACTGCGCCTGCTGGTACTGTCCTCGCCACGCTTCCTGCTGACCCCGGTCATCGTATTCGCAGGCGTGATGTCGAACATGGCCAGCGAAATCGGCTATGTCCTGCTGGTGCCGCTGGCCGGGCTGATATTCCAGGCGGCCGGGCGGCACCCGATTCTGGGCATGGCGGCTGCATTCGCCGGGGTCTCCGGAGGCTACTCGGCCAACTTGTTGTTAGGTACGGTCGATCCGTTGCTGGCTGGCCTCTCGCAGGAGGCTGCTCGCATCATCGATGTCGGTTACGCGGTCAACCCTGCAGCGAACTACTATTTCATGTTCGTATCGACGTTCGTCATCACTGGACTGGGCTGGTTCGTTACCGAGCGCATCGCAGCACCCCGGTTTGTCGAGCAGAAGAAAGACCTTGCGGACTGGTGGCTACTGTTCAAGTTCGTTGGCGCAACTGCCGCTTTGGTCCTCGCTGTATGGATGGTCTACTCCTGGATGCCCTCAAACGTCTTGCAGTGGATGCTAGGGGTTTCACCTTTGGCAACTGCGGCCCTGGCCGTCGCACTGTGGTTCTATCTGCAAAGATTCGAACGTGACCCGCCTCATCAGTCCGAGTCCGATGCCGCGTCCAATCGAACTGCTTTGCCGGAACAAGCGAACCGCCCGGTCGAAAGCGAGTTGACCCGTTCACTGGGGACAATCGAAAAACGCGGCCTCAGATTCGCCTTGGTTGCGACGCTCTTGTTCACTTCCATCGTGCTGCAGGGGACGGTTGTCGACAACGGCTTCCTGCGCGTCGCTGGCGAGACCGACACTATGAAGGCCTTGGCCCCGTTTCTTTCAGGCATCGTCGCGATCATCTTCGGTTACGGCATGGTTGCGGGCATCGCTTACGGCGTCGGAGCTGGCACGGTGCGGAGCGACGCCGACGTAATCAAGGGCATGAGCGCCAGTATGGCGACGCTAGGCGGTTATATGGTGCTGGTGTTCTTCGCCGCGCAGTTCGTCGCGTTCTTCAACTGGACTCAGCTGGGTCTGATCTTCGCGGTCGAGGGCGCCGGCTTTCTGAAGGCGCTGAATCTGCCTGCCGTTCCGCTTTTCATGGGTTTCATCCTGCTCACCGCAGCGGCCAACCTGTTCATGGGGTCGGCATCGGCCAAATGGGCGCTGATGGCGCCGGTGTTCGTGCCGATGTTCATGCTGCTCGGCTACTCCCCAGAGATGACCCAGCTTGCCTACCGCATCGGCGACAGTACGACCAACATCATCTCGCCGATGATGAGCTACTTCGCGCTGATCATCGCCTTTTTCCAGCGCTACGAGCCCAAGGCCGGCATCGGCACCGTGGTGGCGGTCATGCTGCCCTACTCGATCGTGTTCCTGATCGGCTGGGCGATCCTGTTCTCGATCTGGCTCGGCTTCGACCTGCCGATCGGCCCCGGTGCGCCGCTGGATTACATTCCGGCCGCGCAGGCGGGCTGAGGGCACATCGGCGGCCGGAGCCCGGTAGATCTGTAACGTCCAGACAACGGCGATTCGCGCTCAGCCCCGTTCAGGCAAGGAGAGCAACCCAATGAACAAGTCGAACCATTTGCCCACGCGGTCGATTCCGCCGTTCTGGAGCGTTCCAGGGCGGTTTCCGGCGTATCCGTTTCGCGGCGAGTCGCTGACCATGCTGATTGGCTTGAGTCTGGCCCAGGTGCTGACTCTGGCCCCGTTCATCGGCTGGATCATCGGACTGCTGCTTTTGGGTGCCGCCTACAAGTACGCCTTTACCATCCTGCGCGAAACCGCGCACGGCCGGCTCGACCCGCCCGGCGGCGCGCTCGATGCGCCGGACAGCCTGTTGCTGCAATTCGTCGCGGTGCAGTTGCTGGGCATCGCCGCTGTGATGCTGACGGCAGTGCTGGTCAGCCCTGCGGCTTCACTTTGGGTGCTGCTCGGATTTGCGCTGATTCAACCCGGCATTACCCTGTCGCTGGCGATGGATGAGAGCCTGGCCGCCGCGCTCAACCCGGTCACCTGGGTGGCACTGCTGAGCCGTCTTGGCTGGCCCTATCTCGCACTGGTGGTGCTGCTGTTCGCGTTTCAGTTCAGCGCCGCCTGGGCGGCGGATGCGCTGACCGGGACGCTGCCCGGTCTGCTGGCCGAGGTGGCATCGCAGGCATGGTTTCTGTGGGGGCTGTTCGCCACGTTTCACTTGATGGGGTATGTGCTCTATCAGTATCACGAGGCGCTCGGCTTCGAGCCGCGCATGCATGAGTTCGATGCCCAACGCCCCAAGGGCCGCGACCAGCAATTGATCGTCGACGCCGAGCAGCTGATCGACGCCGGACAGCCGCAGGCTGCCGTGGTGCTGCTGCGCGAAGCCAGCCGCGAGCGCGCGCTCGGATTCGACGTGCACGATCTCTACCGGCGGCTGCTTCGTCAGCACGGCTCGGCCGACGAACGGCTGAGTCACGGGCGGCAACTGGTCAACCAGATGATGGTCGAGGGGCAGATCCGACCGGCGCTGGGTCTGCTGCGCGAGTGTCTGGACCTCGACCCGGCATTCGCGCCGATGCAGCCCGAGCACGGCACACGACTGGCGGAACAGGCCAGCATCATGGGCCAGTCGGCGCTGGCCCGCGACCTGCTGGCTGCCCTGCGCGCGGCCTACCCGAAGGACCCGCTGCGCCCGCATTGGGCGTTGCTGGAGGCGCAGGTGCTGGTCGAGCGACTGGGCCGCGATTCCGACGCGCGGGCGGTGCTGAACGAGGCGCTGCCGCTGTGCGAGGACGCCGACCTGCGCGCCCGGCTGGAAGCGCTGCTGCTGGCGATTCCGGCCGATGGCGGCCGATAGCCCGACCGACACCGACGCCCACCCATCGTGTCTCGCTGGCGCCCACCGGCCGCTGCCTCGACCGCGCTGATCACTCGCGCTGGTCTCGACCGTCTCAAAACCGAGCTGGAAATCCTGTGGCGTCAGCGACGTCCGGAAGTGGTGGCGGCCCTCGCCGCTGCGGCCGCCGAGGGCGACCGCTCGGAGAACGCCGAATACACCTACCGAAAAAAGCAGCTCGGCGAGATCGACCGGCGGGTGCGCTATCTCAGCCAGCGGCTGGAGGCGCTGAAGGTGGTCGAGACGGCGCCGGCAGACCCTTCAACGATCTATTTCGGCGCCTGGTTCTCGGTCGAGTGCCTGGCCAGTGGCGAATGCTTTCGCTACCGGATCGTCGGCCCGGACGAAACCCGCGCGGGCCGGAACTGGATCAGCGTCGATTCGCCGCTGGCGCGCGCCGCGCTGGGCAAGCGCGCCGATGACGAATTCGAGGCCGGGTTGCCCGGTGGCAGCCGGCGATTCGTGGTGCTCGAAGTGAGCTACGCCGCTCCGGACTCGACCGACGCAGCCTGAGCGTCGAGTCGCGCCCTGAGTTCGGGATCGAGCGCCAGCGCATTGGCCAGACCATCCAGATAGGCCTGCTCCATGAACGAGCGCGAGCCTGCGGCGGCGGCGCTGATCAGATAGACCTCACTGGCCAGCGCGCCATCGCTCACGCCACGGGCGATGTCCTGCGGGTCCAGCGGCCTGGCCAGTTCGGCCGACAGCCACTGCTGCATCTCGGTATCGGCGCCGACCGAGCCCAGGGCATTGTCGATCATCGCCCGCTCGGCCTGATCGATATGGCCGTCGGACTTGGCCGCCGCCACCAGCGCGCGCAGCAGCACGCGGCTGTTGGCTTCGTCGGGGGCGGTCAGCGACAGCGGCGCATCGGCCTGTGCCGGTGACGCCGCGTTGCCGCCAGGGCGCTCGTTCTGCCAACTGCCGTAGGCCTTGTAGGCCATCACGCCCAACGCTGCCAGACTTCCGTAAGCAGCCAGCTTGCCGAGCCCCCGGTTGCGTCCCAGCAGCAGCCCCAGCGCGCCGCCGGCCAGCGAGCCCTTGCCGAAGTCGCTCAGCCCGGTGCCGCCCTGGGCGCGGTTCTCCAACAGGCCGGTGGTCTTCAGGCTCGATTGCGCGGTTTGCAGAAGGTGATCCAGGAAACCTCGGGTTTTCATGGCTGGGCTCGCGTTGTGTGATGGCCAGCGGCAATCATAGCCCGACGAAAAACAGCGGCGCGTGAGGCAACGCAGCCGGGGGCCGATGACCGCCCGCGGGGGCTCAATCGCCCTGCACCAGCACCCGATAAGCCCAGGGCTCCAGCGCCAGGATGGCGTCGTCGCCAAGGGTCACGGCCTCGCCCGACGGCCATTCCCGGTACTCGCCCCGATACGGACCATCGCGCAAGGCGACCCGCTGCACCGCACCGGACACAATCAATGCCAACCGCACGCTGCCAATCCGGATCGCTCGAACCGGATCGCTTACCCGTCGTTCTGATCAGGATTGCCTATGCCGATGATGCGTTGGTCGCACTGCGCCGTTTCCTCCAATAACGCAAATAGTCGAAGCACAGCGCTATCAGCCAAGTTATCGGGCTTGGACGCCCAGCGCCTCAAGAATCGCGGGCGGCGGCCGCTAACCGGACCATGGGGATAGTGCCAACCAAAGCCCGGATCGTTGCTTCATGAAGCAGCAGACTGCGATCTATCGGCCGGAAACCGGCTGGGTTGAAGCGCTTGATCCTCGGCTGGACAGCGCGAGCACGCTGATTCTCGCCTTCGGCGCAAACGTTTATGGCGACAACCCTGCGCCGTTCAAGGCACTTCGGGAAGTATTCCCGAACGCGGTTCTCATGGGCTGTTCGTCGGTAGGTGAAGTGGCTGGCGCACGGGTCGAAGACAACAGCATCAGCATCGCCGTCGCGCAGTTCGAACACACTTCGCTGCGCCCTTTTCTGGCCCCCGTCGATCATCCCGACCAGTCATGGGCCGTTGGCCGACGGATGGCCGAACACCTGGACGCAGCGGATCTGGCGGCGATTTTCATTCTGTCCGATGGCGTCGGCATCAACGGCTCGAAACTGGTGCGCGGCGTTTCCGAAACTCTGCGCCGACCGATACCGGTCAGCGGCGGGCTGGCCGGCGACGGCGGCCGCTTCGACTCGACCTGGATACTCGCCAACGGCCAGCCCAGCGGCGGGTACGTCAGCGCCGTGGGCTTTTACGGTGACAGGTTTCGGGTGGGTCTGGGCAGCGAAGGCGGTTGGACCGAGTTCGGACCCGAGCGGCGAATCACCCACGCTCAGGACAATCGCCTGTACGAACTCGACGGACAGCCGGCACTGGACTTGTACAAGGACTATCTGGGTGAGTTGGCCGGCGACCTGCCAGGTGCCGGCCTGCTCTTTCCGATCGCCATACGCGACCCGCGTCACAGCGAACGCTTCGTGGTCCGAACCATTCTTGGTATCGACGAAATCGCGCGCAGCATGACCTTCGCCGGCGACGTGCCCGAGGGTTTCACGGCCCGACTGATGCGCGCCAGCGATGATCGGTTGATCGACAGCGCCGCAGTCGCGGTCAGCGAGGCAACACGGCATTTCGACGACACCTGCCGGCCCCTGATCGTCTCGATCAGCTGCGTCGGCCGGCGCCTCGTGCTGGGCCAGCGAACCGAAGAAGAAATCGAAACAGTGCTGTTCGGCGCACCTTCGGGGGCCGGACACATCGGCTTCTACTCGCACGGCGAGATTTCCACTGGTTCGAGCAGCAGTGCATGCGACTTCCACAACCAGACCATGACCATCTCTGCCTTCCATGAACAGTGACGGCACAGGCGAGAAACAGCATCCGCTGCTGATCCGTCAGTTGCGACGGGCCGGCATTTCCAAGGGTGATCTGCGCGCGCAAGATGCGCGGTTTCGCGACCTGCTGCTGGCGGTCAATCGCGCCTACATCGAGAACGACCGCGAGCATTATCTGGCGCAGCGCTCGCAGGAGATATCCAGCCGGGAAATGTCGCTGCTGCACGCTGAACTGAGCGCCAGTCAGGCGCGCCTGGCCAGCCTGGTTTCGCTGTCCTCGGACTGGGTGTGGGAACAGGACGAAAATCTCAGGTTCACCTACATTTCGGCCACGCCAGACCAGGCCGGGTCCAGCCTGCAGGATCTGATCGGCACGGTGCGCGATGTCAGCGCCTTCGCGCCGGTCCCTGGCAGCGACCCAGCCGAGTACCACCGGCTGACCGCCGAACGAAAGCCGTTTCGCAATTTCGTCTACGGCCACGAATTGCCCGATGGCAGCCCGATGTATCTGCGCATCAGCGGCGAGCCGGTATTCGACAATGGTGGATTCGTCGGCTATCGCGGCGTGGCCTGCGACGTCACTCAGGCCACGCTCGCCGAGCAGACCGCCAACCGCCTGGCCTGCTTCGATTGCCTCACCGGCCTGGCCAACCGCAGCATGTTCATGCGCGAACTGGACATCCGGCTATCGAGGGCGAACCGCGAAGGCCACACCCTGGCACTGATGTTCATCGATCTGGATCGATTCAAGAACGTCAACGATTCGCTGGGTCACTGCGCTGGCGACGAGATGCTCCGGATCATAGCCAATCGACTCACCCGGGTACTGAGAAAGACCGACTTTCTTGCCCGCCTGGGCGGCGACGAGTTCGTGATTCTGATCGACGATCGGGGCGGACCGGAAGCGCTGCAGATTTTGGCCGAGCGGCTGTTGACTCAGCTGCGCAGACCGATGGACCTGATGAATACCGTCGTGCAGAGCAGCGGAAGCGTGGGCATCGCCCTGCACCCCGGCGATGGCGAAGACGCCGCCACGTTGATCCGCTGCGCCGACACGGCAATGTATCAGGCCAAAGCACGCGGCAAGAACAACTTCCAGTTCTTCGCCGCCGAGCTCGCGCATCGGGCCAGCGACCGCTTTACGATGCAAAGCGACCTGCACGACGCGCTCGATCTTGGCGAATTGCGATTGCACTATCAGCCGCTGTTCGATGCCGACAGCGGTCGTTGCTGCGGCGTGGAAGCACTGGTGCGCTGGCAACACGCCAGCAAGGGCCTGCTGTTGCCGGGCGAGTTTCTGCCGCTGGCGCAGGAAAGCGGCATGATGGCCCGGATCGGCTCCTGGGTGATCGCCAGCGCCTGTCAGCAGGTGCGATCCTGGCGCGCCGCCGGCATTTGGGTGCCAAGATGCAGCGTCAACCTGGGGCTTCAGGAATTCATCAGCGAGCAACTGCTGGACAACATTGCAGTCGCGCTGGCGTCGGCGGGCATCGAACCCGAAGCTCTGCAACTGGAAATCACCGAACACCAGTTGATGGCTGACCCGAAACGGGTCCAATGGCAGATTCATCGGCTGCGCAAGCTTGGCGTGACTCTGGCGATCGACGACTTTGGTACCGGCTACTCGTCGCTATCCCATTTGAAGCAGCTGTCGGCGGGCACCCTGAAGATCGACCGCTCATTCATCAAGGGCTTGCCGCGCGACCACGAAAGCGCCGCAATCGTCGGTGCCGTTGTCGCCATGGCGCATACGCTGGGCATGAAGGTGGTCGCCGAAGGCGTGGAAACCGAGGATCAGCTCGAAATGGTCAGACAGCTCGGCTGCGATCAGGTCCAGGGCTTTCTACTGGGCAGGCCGCTGGCCGCCGGGCAGCTGGCGGCCCACCTCAAGTCGGCCGGCACCTCACAGTCGCCGACCGAGATGAAATTGGGCCTGGGCTGAATTACGCGAAGACACTGTCGCCGGTTTCGCACTGCCGCTTCGCGGCCCCGGGCCACCTCGGCCCGGCAAGGCTCAATCGCGTTCCACCAGCGCGTACAGATCGTGCTCGTCGCTGCCCATGATCCGGACCTGCGCGAACTCGCCGACCCGCAGGCCGGCCTCGGCACCGTCCTGAATCTGCACCAGACCATCGATTTCCGGCGCGTCGGCTTCCGAACGGGCGATCGCCAGTTCACCGTCGATGGCGTCGACCAGCACGGTCTGCACTCGACCCACCTTGGCGGCCAGCTTGTCGGCGCTGATCTCGGCCTGCAGCGCCATCAATCGCTCCAGGCGCTCGGCGCGGACCGGCTCGGGCACCGGGTCGGGCAAGGCATTGGCGGCGGCGCCATTCACCGGCGAATAGGCGAAGGCGCCGACCCGATCAAGCTCGGCCTCATCGAGAAACGACAGCAGCTCTTCGAACTCGGCTTCGGTCTCGCCCGGAAAACCGACGATGAAGGTGCTGCGCAGGGTGATATCCGGGCAGATCTCGCGCCAGCGGGCAATGCGTTCGAGGGTCTTGTCGACGTTGCCGGGCCGGCGCATCAGCTTGAGAATTCGCGGGCTGGCGTGCTGGAAGGGAATGTCCAGATACGGCAGTACGCGGCCTTCGGCCATCAACGGCACCACCGCATCAACGTGCGGATACGGGTAGACGTAATGCAGCCGAACCCAGATGCCCAGCTCGGCCAGCCCCTCGCACAGCGCCTGCATCCGGGTGGCGTAAGGCTTGCCGCGCCATTCGCGCTCGGCGTAGCGCAGGTCCACGCCGTAGGCGCTGGTGTCCTGGGAAATCACCAGCAGTTCCTTTACGCCGCCGCGCGCCAGTCGCTCGGCTTCGCGCAGCACCTCATCGACCGGACGCGAGACCAGATCGCCACGCATCGAGGGGATGATGCAGAAACTGCACCGGTTGTTGCAGCCTTCGGAAATCTTCAGATAGGCGTAGTGCTTCGGAGTGAGCTTGATGCCGGTGTCGGGCAGCAGGTCCAGATAGGGATCGTGCTTGGGCGGAAGCGCCCGGTGCACGGCGGTCATCACGCTGGCGTAGTCCTGTGGCCCGCTGATCGACAGCACGCCGGGATGCGCCTCGCGGATCAGTTCCTCGCGCTTGCCCAGGCAGCCGGTGACGATGACCTTGCCGTTCTCGGCCAGCGCCTCGCCGATGGCGTCCAGCGATTCGGCGACCGCCGAGTCGATGAAGCCGCAGGTGTTGACCACCACCACGTCGGCATCGTCGTAGCTGGGCACGATGTCGTAACCCTCGACCTTGAGCTGGGTGAGGATGCGCTCGGAGTCGACCAGCGCCTTGGGGCAGCCGAGGCTGACGAAACCGACTTTTGGCGAAGCGTTGGACATGGCGAGCCTGGCTGCATCGAACACGCAAGTATAGCGCCGATCCGCCTTTGGCCCGGCGTGCCCGCTCAGCTTTTGTCGGCGCTAACATGGGCAAAATGAACGCGTCGATCGGGCATGCCCGCATTCCGGAGTCACCGCGATGAGCCAATGGATTTCACTGGACACTCCCACCGGCCGGATCCGCGCCTGGCGTGCCGACCCGCCGATTCCGGCCAAGGGCGCGCTGGTCGTGGTGCAGGAGATCTTCGGCGTCAACGGCCACATCCGTCATGTCTGCGAGCGATTCGCGGCGCACGGCTTCATCGCACTGGCGCCTGCGCTGTTCGATCACTTCGAGCACGATGTCGAACTGGGCTACGACGAACCCGGCGTGGGCCGGGGGCGGGAGCTGGTCGAACAACTTGGCTTCGAGCGTGCGCTCGAGGACGTGCATACCGCCGCGCGACTGCTCGATTCCGAAGCAAAGGTTGGCGTGGTCGGCTACTGCTGGGGCGGCACGGTGGCGTTTCTGGCCAATACCCGCCTGAGCTACCCGGCGGTCAGCTACTACGGCGGACGCACCATGCCGTTCGTCCATGAACAGCTCGATGCCCCGATGATGTTTCACTTCGGCGAGAACGACCCGCTGATCCCGGCCGAGGATGTCGCGCGCATCGGCGAGATTCACCATGAGGCTGAGCTGTTCGTCTACCCGGCCGGTCACGGCTTCAACTGCGAGCAACGCGCCGACTACCACGAAGCCAGCGCCCAACTGGCCCTGGAGCGCACGCTGACCTTCTTCACTCGCGTGCTGCGTCGGCCATTGTGAGGTAAACACGATGAGCGACTGGACTCTGGATGAAAGACTGTTGGATGAAAGCCACCCGGTGGCGCATCTGGGGCTGAGCGAGCTGCGGCTGCAGGACGACTGCAACTACCCCTGGCTGATCCTGATTCCACGCGTCCACGGCGCCAGCGAACTGCTCGACCTCAGCCGCGAGCAACAAAGCGAGCTGCTGGCCGAAATCGACCTGTGCGGCCGGGCGCTCAAGTCGATGTTCCGGCCCGACAAGCTCAATATCGCCACGCTCGGCAACCGGGTGCCGCAACTGCATGTGCACCTGATCGCCCGGTTCCGCCACGACCCGACCTGGCCCAATCCGGTGTGGGGTGTGATCCACGCCCTGCCGTACACGCCCGAAGCGCTGGTCGAGCGGGTCGAGCGACTTCAGCGGCTGCTGAGCGGATGACGGCTTCCACGGTCATTGAGCCGTTGGGCGACTTCGGGCTGCTGGTGCGCCTCGGCGATGCGATCGACCTGGACATCAATCGTCGGGTGCATGCGCTGGCCGCCCTGCTGGAAGCCACCGCGCCGGAATGGATAGCCGACATCGTCCCGGCCTACGCCAGCCTGGCGGTGCTGATCGATCCGCACGCCCTCGACAGCCCGGTGCGGCAGGACAGCGCGGCACTCGAGCAGGCCGAACGCTGGCTGCGCGAGGCGCTGTCCGCTGATGCATCGACGCAAGATGACGCCGCGTCACTGTCGGCCTGCGAAATCCCGGTCTGCTATGGCGGAGAATTCGGCCCCGATCTGCAATCGCTCGCCGAGCAGACCGGATTGAGCATCGACCAGGTCATCGCAAAGCACAGCGCGGCCGAGTACCGGGTCGGCCTGATCGGCTTCGCGCCGGGCTTTCCCTATCTGCTGGGCATGGACCCGGCACTGGCGCTGCCCCGGCTGGCTACGCCGCGAACCCGGGTGCCGGCCGGCAGCGTGGCCATCGGCGGCGCGCAGACCGGCATCTACCCGCGCGAAAGCCCCGGCGGCTGGCGAGTGATCGGCCGCACGCCGGTATCGCTGTTCGATGCCAGCCGGCAGCCGCCGGCGCGGCTGCGACCGGGACAGCGGGTCCGGTTCGTGCCTGTCGGCGAAGAGACATTCGAGCAGCTTCGGCGTCGTCCGGGATCGGGCGCATGAGCGCCAGCGCGCCAAGGCTGCGGCAGGATCGATGATGGGCATCAAGGTACTGCAACCCGGCATGCTGACCACCGTGCAGGACGCCGGTCGCCAGGGTTGGCGGCGCTACGGCGTGGGCAGGGCCGGCGCACTGGATGCGTTCTCGTATGCGGTCGGCAACCTGCTGGTCGGTAATCCGGCCGGCGCGGCCGGGCTGGAAATGACCCTTTCCGGCGCCACGCTGGCTTTCGAGGCAGCGACCCGCATCGCCATCACCGGGGCCGAGATCGACGCCGCGACCGGAGACATGCAACTTCCGGGCTGGCGGCCGATCGATTTGCCGGCCGGCAGCGTGGTCAAGTTCGGCCCGTGCCGACGCGGCGTGCGGGCCTACCTGTGCGTGTCCGGCGGGCTGATCGTGCCGCGCGTGCTGGGCAGCGCCAGCACCGATCTGCGCGGCGGTTTCGGCGGCATGCGCGGGCGGATGCTGGCCGCCGGCGACGTGCTGCCGGTCGGCGAGGGTTTTGCAGCGCAGATCGCCGAGCCGCAGGTTCCCGGCTGGTGGATCGATGCCGCGCCGGACATCGATTTTCACCGATCCACCGTGATCCGGGTGCTGCCCGGCGCCGACCTGTGCGCCGGGCAGTCGGCGCTGTTCGACAGCGCTTGGCGGATCGCTCCGGCCAGCAACCGTCAGGCAATCCGGCTGGAGGGCCCGGCACTTTCGGCCGCCGATCAGGGCGAGCGCGTATCCGAACCGGTCGCGCCCGGCACCATTCAGCTGCCGCCCGACGGCCAGCCGATCGTTCTGCTGGCCGATGCCCAGACCGTCGGCGGCTATCCACGCATCGGCCATGCCATCAGCGCCGACCTGCCCCGGCTGGCCCAACTGCGGCCGGGCGAATCGGTGCACTTCATGCCCTGCGATCCCGAGCAGGCCCGAACCCTCCAGCGCGAGCAGCGCGCGCGGATGGCGCGAATCGGCTATGCCATCGCGCAGCGGATGCGCTAACGTGGCTCCATCGCCACTGACCGCCGAACGCCCCACATGAAATTCAACACCTCTGCCATCATCCTGATCGTTCTGGGCAGCCTGTTTCTGGCCCGCAATCTCGACTGGTTCGACTTCGACTTCTCCCGCTTGATCGGTACCTGGTGGCCGCTGATCCTGATCGCCGTCGGCGTGAGCATGCTGTTCAAGGACACGGATTCGTCCAAGCCGAGCTAGCGCCATGGCCAGGTCCGACGTCGCCCGAATCGATTTCAACTGCGACCTGGGGGAAGGCTGCGGTTGCGATGCCGACATCGTGCCGCTGATCAGTTCGGCGAGCATCGCCTGCGGACTGCACGCCGGCGACGCCGGCACCATGCGGGCCACCGTGGAGCTTTGCCTCAGGCATGGCGTGGCGATCGGCGCGCATCCGTCGTTCGACGACCGCGAGGGCTTCGGACGGCGTGAGCTGGAAACCACCGCCGAGGAAGTGCGCGCCCTGGTGACCCTTCAGATCGAGACGCTGGCGGCGGTGGCGGCGGCCTGCGGCGGGCGGCTTTCGCATGTCAAACCGCACGGCGCACTGTACAACCGGGCATCGCGCGATGCGGCGACCGCAGATGCCATCGCCGATACGGTCGCCCACTTCGACGCCTCGCTGCAGATCTATGGCCTGGCCGGATCGCGGCTCACCGAATCGGCCGAGCGCCACGGCCTGCGCGCGGTGCACGAAGTATTCGCCGAACGCCGCTACCGCGCCGACGGCACGCTGACTGCGCGCAGCGAACCGGGTGCGGTGATCGACTCGCTCGACGATGCGCTGGAACAGGTCCGCGGCATGGTGCGCGAGGGCATCGTGCGCAGCGCCGACGGCGAGCCGGTCGCGGTCCGCGCCGATACCCTGTGCCTGCATGGCGACCGGCCGGACGCCGTCGCCTTCGCCCGCGCCCTGCGCGGCTGCCTGGAGGCCGAAGGCATCGATATCCGCCGCGTCGAGCCATGACCCGCGCGCCCGCAGCGGCACGCCGGCCTGGCATCGATTCCGCTTTGTCTTTTCATGGCGAGTCCGCCCGATGAACTATTGGCCTCTGATCGGCGTTGCCTGGGTGGTCGCCGGCTTCGCGTTGCGCCTGAACCCGGCCCTGGTAGTGGTGAGTGCCGGCCTGGTTACTGGCTTGGTGGCCGGGAAAGACCTGCTCACCGTACTTGAACTGTTCGGCACAGCGTTCACCAACCAGCGCTATCTGGTGTTGTTCCTGCTTACCCTGCCGGTCATCGGCCTGCTCGAGCGGCACGGCCTCAAGCAGCATGCCCAGGCCTGGATCGCGCGGCTGCGCGGCGCCACCATGGGCCGACTGCTGGTCGCCTATCTGGGTCTGCGGCAGGTCAGCGCCACCTTGGGCCTGATCAGCCTGGGCGGCCACCCGCAGACGGTTCGCCCGCTGCTGGCTCCGATGGCCGAAGGCGCCGCGCAATCGCGCATCGGCCCGCTCAATGACGACCAGCGCCAGCGCTTGCGCGCCCTGTGCGCCGGCACCGACAACGTGGGGCTGTTTTTCGGCGAGGACATTTTCATCGCCTTCGGTGCGGTTCTGCTGATGCAAGGCTTTTACGCAGAAAACGGCATCGTGCTGGAACCGCTGCAGATCGCGCTGTGGGGCATTCCCACCGCGCTGTGTGCATTCACCATTCATACCGGCCGGATCTTCAGCTTCGAGCGCCGACTGGAGCGCGAGGCGCGCGCGCTGGCGACCCGCGCAATCCAGCCCGAGACGGCGCCATGATCGACCTGACCCTCATCTACTGGCTTGCCGGCGGCTATTTCGCTTGGGTGGCCTGGCGCGGGCTGAACGATCTGGACAATCCGCGCCGGCACACCACCGCGCTGTTCTGGGCGCTGGCGGCCGTGTCGCTGCTGGCGGGAGACCGGCTGCCGCCGGCGCTGATGGGCGCCATCGTGGTCGCGCTGGCCGCCATTGCCGGACTGGGTGGCCTGCGCCGGGGCCGCTACCGGGAGACCAGCGGCGAGCAACAGACCCGCGAGGCGGCGCGACTGGGCAATCGGCTGTTCTGGCCGGCGCTTCTGATTCCCGGTGTCACCCTGCTGATCGCGGTGGTGTTCAACGATGTCGAACTGGCCGGCGTGCGGATCTTCAGCGCCACCCAGACCACCTTGATCGGCCTGGGCCTGGCCTGCATCGTCGCGCTGACGGCGGCCTGCTGGCTGACCCGTCAGTGGCCCGGCGAAGCCATCGAACAGTCGCGCCGCCTGCTCGATTCGATCGGCTGGGCGGCCCTGCTGCCGCTGCTGCTGGCCACCCTGGGCAGCGTGTTCTCGGTTTCCGGCGTCGGCGACGCGGTGGCCGGCATCGTGCAATCGGCCATACCCGGCGACAACCGGCTGGCCGCCGTGCTGGCCTACGCGCTGGGCATGGCCGCATTCACCATGATCATGGGCAACGCCTTCGCCGCCTTTCCAGTGATCACCGGCGGCATCGGCCTGCCGCTGCTGGTCCACGGCCACGGCGCAGACGCCGCCTCGCTGGCAGCGATCGGCATGCTGTCGGGTTACTGCGGCACGCTGATGACCCCGATGGCCGCCAACTTCAACCTGGTGCCCGCCGCCCTGCTGGAACTGAAAGACCCCTACGGCGTGATCCGCGCCCAGATCGGCACCGCCCTGCCCCTGCTCGCATGCAACATCGCACTGATGTACTTCATCCCCTTCACCGCCTGGTGACCCACCACGCACCGCAATCGATCCCGCGCAGCCCGCCACGAGCGCAGCGAATGCCAAGCGACCTCGAACCCGCACCCGCCCCGTAAAATTCACAAGGCCGCGTAGCCCGGCACGAGCGCAGCGAATGCCGGGACCGCCGGATGCGCCAAGTCCGCGCCTAGCGCCACAGTCTCGCCAACACTTCGCCAAATCCCCGCAAACGCCGCCTCGCACCCCAATGCCACGCCCCACATCCCCCCGGCTTACGGCCTTCGGCCTATAAGTCAGGCTACGCAAGCCCGAACCCGCCCCCGTCCCGTAGACTTCACAAGGCCACGTAGCCCGGCACGAGCGCAGCGAATGCCGGGACCGCCGCACACGCCAACGCCAATCCGCAACGTCCCATCCGCGACCACGCCGCATCACGCCTGCCTCCGCTACTCACCGTATCGGCCATCAGCCAGATCGACTTGCCCACCCCAATCCAGCGGCAGATCGCCCCGCTCCACGTAACGCCGAAACGACGAATAAGGCCAGTCAGCCACCCGTTCCACCAGCCCATGCTTGAGCGGGTTGAGGTGGATGTAATCCAGGTGGTTGTTCATGTCGCGCTCGTCGCGCAGCGTGTGCTCCCAATAGCGGTGTTGCCAAACCGCGCGCCTCTGCGCGCCGCGACACCCGGCCGACACGCCTTGTCTACGCAACAGGGCGCTGAACTGCGACTTGATCAAACGCCAGCGACCTGCGTAATCGTCATCCCCCGGCGGCAGTGCCCAGATGCAGTGCAGGTGATCCGGCAGAACGACAATCGCCCGCGTCTCGAACGGCCATCGACGCTGCACATGGCCGTATGCAGCCCGAAGCAGCTCGACATGCTCGCAAAGCCAGAGCGACTGGCGATCGTGCAGCACATGAGTAAAAAAGTAACTGGCCCCCGCAACGCGGTTTCGACGATAGATCACCATGACGCCAGTGTGCGATGCGGCTCCGACAGTGGCGTCCGGTACATTCCTCCACTGCGGGTAGGAAAATTCCGATGCTTGTGTTTCCCCGGCGCAAAGCCACCCCGGCTTACGGCCTTCGGCCTAAGCTGATGGGATGGACTCCTCCTCCCAGGGACGGCATCGCGATGTGCCAGAGTGAGGGGTGCTGCTTGAGTAGCGACCAACCACACAGCCGAGAGGAGGAGTCCGCCATGAATCGTACCGCCAAATCTGCCGATCGTGTC
>JAXMJH010000031.1:0-38340 GCA_034376725.1 Lysobacteraceae bacterium
CGGCAAAGCGACGTTCCGCCTGATCCAAAACGCCAACTGCCAGACCACACCGACTACACTCGCAGATCCTATCCACCATCGACTCGGTGCGAGCCAAAACACGCCCGCTCCAGGCTCATACCTGAATTGGAAAAGACTGTCGTGGTCATCGTCGTGGTTATGGGCGTCGGCGCAGCGCACCGGTCGCCGGCAGCGAAACCGGTCAGGCGACGGCGGAGCCGAAAGCGTGGCCGCCCGCGTAGCCCGGCACGAGCGAAGCGAATGCCGGGACCGCCGGATGCCAACACGCACCTCGCCGCCCCGGCTTACGGCCTGACGGCCTAAGCCGGGCTACCAAAGCCGAAAGCGCAGCCGCTCGCGTAGCCCGGCACGAGCGAAGCGAATGCCGGGACCGCCGGATGCCAACCACGCACCCCGCCGTCCCGGCTTACGGCCTGACGGCCTAAGCCAGGCTACCAAAGCCGAAAGCGCAGCCGCTCGCGTAGCCCGGCACGAGCGAAGTGAATGCCGGGATGGCCGGATGCACGTTCTTCGGTGCTGCCTGCCGGATCAATGAGAAATTCAATATCCGCGCTTGCGATCCACCACATCCAGCGGCGGCAGGCCGCGCCTGACCCGTCGGTAGCTCTTGAGCATCAGCTCGGCCGCCTCGAGCGGCAGGGTGAAACTGGCGCAGTGCGGGGTGAGAAGGATCTTCGGGTGCTGCCAGAACGGATGTCTGGCCGGCAGCGGTTCTTCGGCGAACACGTCGAGCACGGCATAGCCCAGCGCACCGCTGTCGAGCGCGGGAATCAGGTCGGCTTCGACCAGATGACCACCGCGCCCGACGTTGATCAGGCAGGCACCCGGCTTCATCGTCTTGAACAGGCCTTCGTTGAGCACGCCGGTTGTTGCGGGCGTGAGCGGCAGCAGGCAGATCAGGTAATCGACCCGGGCGGCCATTCGTCGCAAGCCGGCGCGGCCGCTGTGCACCGTGACGCCGCGCGGCCCTTGGCCGCTGCGGCTCCAGCCGTGCACGGGATAGCCGAGCGCGCGCAGCACCTTGGCGACCGCCGCACCCATGCTGCCCAGGCCGAGCAGGCCGATCACCGGCAGGTCGTCCGGCGCCCAGGGCTGCCAGCGCTCGGCGCGCTGGTCGTCGCGAAATTCGAACAGCCCGCGATGCCGGGCGATGATCACGCCAGCCAGAAACTCGGCCATGTCCGAGGCCAGTCGAGGGCCGGACAAGCGGCCGACCGGCAGCCCCCTGGGCAGGCCCGGGTCGTTGAGAATGGCTTCGACACCGGCGCCGTAGGAAGTGACCGCGCGCAGCTTCGGCAGATGCCCGAACAGGCCGGGCGGGTGCTTCCACAGCACCGCGAAATCGATTTCATCGGCGTTGCCCAACTCGGGCCAGACCCGGATATCGAGCTTGCCGTCCAGTGCGCGCAGATGCCGCTCGACGGCGCCGGTGTCGCGGTTGGGCGCGACGATCAGCAGGGCCATGACGAACCCCTCAGCGGACGCCGGCGGGCACGATCTGCCGGACCGGCACGCCCTGTTTGCGCAACAGCGACGGCAGGCCGTCGTCGCCGATCAGATGCAGTGCACCGACCACCACCAGCGTGGGCTGGCCGTCGGCGACCATGGCCTGCACCTGGGGCAGCCAGCGCAGGTTGCGGTCGATGGTGAGCAGCTTGGCGCTTTTCGGGGTGAGTTCGATCATCTCGTTCAGCATTTCCCGCTCGAGCCCATCGACATTCGCCTCGCGCCAGTATCGGTGCAGGGTGTCGATCTCCGACCGCAGCTCGGGCAGCGGGCGCAGCGACTGGCGCAGCGAGATTTCCTGTTCATCGAACGGCACGCTGTCGAGCGCGTTGATCTGGTCCTCGGCCGTCTCCAGACCGCCGGTGGCCTTGCCGTCGGCCTGTGCGCGCTGCATCAGGTGCATGTCCAGCCCCAGCTGCGCCTCGAAGCCGGACTGGGTCATGGCGGAAATGGCGATCCCCAGGCTCAGGAACCACGGTTTGAACCGCTCGACGCTGGGCAGCGCGGCCTCGCTGCCGAGAAACCGGATCAGGCCGGCGCGGGTCTCCTCGGACACCATGCCGGTCAGGGATTGATCGGCCGGCAGCATGCCGCGCTGGGTCATGGTGGCGGCCAGGGTCGGCGACAGCGCCGCCTCGGGCGCCAGCTCGAACACCACGCGCTCGGCGCCGGCATACGCGGCTTCCAGCGAATCGGCCAGCGGGTAGTCGTCCTTGGTCAGCAGATGGAACGAGCCGAGCAGGTAGAAGTGCTGATCGCCCTCACCAACCTGCCAGAGCAGCGGGGTGGGCGGCTCGGCGCGAACCGGGGCGACCGCCAGCAGCAGACCGAGCAGCAGGCACAACCACGCCGCCAGCTGGCGGGTGGACAAGACAGGTCGCGGGCTTGCAGCGAAGGATGTGAGCATCGAATGCCTCTGGGTTGATCGGAGGGAAAAACGGACCGGGTGACGCGCGAAGTCAACGGCGCGCTCGCCGCCGACGGCAGACCGACAGTCAACCATACCCGGACGGCAGCGTCGAGACTGACCGGGTGACCGTCATCCGCCGGCGCTTCGCCCGTCCGCTGCCTTGGCAAAGCAACGGGCTGGGAACTGCATTCGCCGGCCTGGGTGGCTGGCCAGGCTCAGGATGTCGGGCCGGTGTAGCGCAGTTCGCCGGCCTCCACGCGGATGTCCAGGCGGTTCTCCGGCGGCGGCAACGGGCAGGTGGAATGGGCGGTGAAGGCGCACGGCGGGTTGTAGGCCTGATTGAAGTCGAGCACGCTGCGGCCATCGGCGTCGGGTGGCTCGGCATAGACGAACCGGCCGGCGCCATAGGTGTCGGTGCCGTTGCTGCGATCGGCAAAGATCACGAACAGCCGACCATCGCCTTCATCGACGGTTTCCAGACGAAATTCGCGACCGTCGCGCTCGAACACCAGTACGCCCTGGTTGGGCATCGGCTCCAGCTGCCCGAGCACATTGGCGATCTCGATGGTCTGGCCCTCGGGGTGCGGCTCGAACCGGGCTTCGAAGCGCCAGCCGGGATCGGGCGCGAACCGCTCGATGCCGACGAAGCCGGTCCGGGTGTGGGCGCCGGCATCGCGCACCCGCAGGGCGATCCTGCCGCCGCGCACCAGGGCTTCGAAACTGGCTTGGCCGTCATTGAAGTAAACCCGGTCGGGCTGGCCGTCGGCGCTGGTCGCCAGCGTGATCTCACGGTCGACGATGGCATCTGCCAGGCGCGGCGCGACACCCGGCGCGGGGTCGAAATGCAGCCCGTTGTCGTCCAGGCGCAGCCGGCCCAGGCGGTCCGGGCCGGTAGCCAGCTGGATATCGCACTCGGCGGATCGGCCGATGCTGTGCTCACCCGGCTCGACCCAGTGAAACCCGACCAGGGACAGCCAGCCCTCAGGCGCGGTCAGTCGCTCGATCCGCTCGGCGTGCCAGGCCGCATCGGCGGCCGACCAGTCGGCCGGGCCAGTGGAGTCGGACGACGGCGCGCAGGCGCTGACCATCAGGGCAAAACCGGCAAGCGCCGTAAATCGGAAGAAGCTGCGCAGATCGGGCATTGACCGGGGACTCCAGGGTCGGAAGGCAGGCGTACATGATGACCGAGCCCGGCCACCAACGGGCTGCGTAGTACAGGGCGATGCGCGCATATGCTCATGATCGCAGGTCACAACGTCGCGCCGCAGCGGTGGGATTTCCGCGCCAATCGGACCGGGCCGGCACGTCGCTCATCGCCCGCGCATGAACAGGCGATCCAGCTCGGCCAGGCTGAGCTGGGTCCAGGTCGGTCGACCGTGATTGCACTGCGCCGAGCGTTCGGTGGCCTCCATGTCGCGCAGCAGGGCATTCATTTCCGGAATCGTCAGCCGCCGGTTGGCGCGCACCGAGCCGTGGCAGGCCATGGTCGAAAGCCGCTCGTTGCGCGATTCGTGCACGCGCGGGCTCTCGCCGTGCTCGGCGAAATCGGCCAGCACATCGCGCAGCAACGCCGACGGATCGGCGTCGGAAAGCAAGGTGGGTACGCTGCGCACCGACAGGCTGGTCGGGCCGCTGCGGCGAAGATCGAAACCCAGCGCGGCCAGCGCCTCGGCGAACTGTTCGGCGAGATCGGCCTCGCGCTCGGCGACCGACAGCGACACCGGCACCAGCAGGGGCTGCGCGCGAATGCCCTCGCCGTCCTGCGCGGCCTTCAGACGCTCGTAGGTGATCCGCTCATGCGCGGCATGCATGTCGACCAGCACCAGACCGTGCGCGTTCTGCGCCAGGACGAACACTCCGTGCAGTTGGGCCAGCGCGTAACCCAGCGGCGGCGCGCTTTCGTCGGACTCGGCCGGCATCTGCGCAGCGGCGACCGGCAGCGACGAGGCGGTCGCCGCCGACCCGCCGCGATACAGCGCGGCATACCCCGCCAGCTGATCGCGCACCGGCAGGTTCAGACCTGCCTGCGGTGGCCGGTACTGACGCCAGTCGTTGACCGGGGGCGCAGCACCCACACCTGGCCCGGTCGCCGGCTGCGATGCATCGGCCGGCTCGCCCGCCGGCCGGCCGGCACGGGTGTCGGCCAGCGCCTCGTGCAGGGTGCGGTACAGAAAATCATGGATCAGCCGGCTGTCGCGAAACCGCACTTCATGCTTGGCCGGATGCACATTGACATCGACCCGGCGCGGATCGATGTGCAGAAACAACACGAATGCCGGATGCCGGCCGTGGTAGAGCACATCGGCATAGGCCTGGCGCACCGCGTGGGCCACGATCCGGTCGCGCACGGCGCGGCCATTGACGTAGAAATACTGCTGGTCGGCGCTGGCCCGCGATGCCGTGGGCAGGCCGACCCAGCCGCTGAGTCGCAGTTCGGCGGCCTCGTGGTCGATGGCCAGGCACTGGCTGGCGAAGTCCTCGCCGAGCGCCTCGGCCACCCGTTTCAGCCGTTGCTCCGGCTCGATGGGCCGGTAGTGGCGACTGGGCCTTCCGTTGTGGCTCAGCCGCAGCTCGACATCCGGCCGGGCCAGGGCCAGCGAGCGCAGCCATTCCTCGATGTGGTTGAGCTCGGTGCGCTCGGTGCGCAGAAACCGACGCCGGGCCGGGACATTGAAAAACAGCTCGCGCACTTCCGCCGTGGTGCCGACCGGATGCGGGTGCGGTCGCACCGGCGACAGCGCTCCACCGTCGACTTCCAGACGCGCGCCGTGCTCGTCGTCCTGGCGTCGGGAACTGAGCGAGAAATGGCTGACCGAAGCGATCGAGGGCAGCGCCTCGCCGCGAAAACCCAGGCTGAGCACCTGCTCGAGATCCTCCAGCGAGGCGATCTTGCTGGTCGCGTGGCGCGACAGTGCCAACGGCAGATCATCGCCGCTCATGCCGGCGCCGTCGTCGCGCACCCGGATCAGCCGGGTGCCGCCCTGTTCAAGTTCGATATCCAGCCGGCGGGCGCCGGCATCGAGCGCGTTCTCGACCAACTCCTTGACCACCGAGGCGGGACGCTCGATGACTTCACCGGCGGCGATCTGGTTGATCAGGGTGTCGGGCAGCGGTCGGATCGGCACGGATCAGGAGGTATTCGACGGACCGCTGATGATAGCAGCGAGTGCCGCAGATGCCTGTCGTGATATGGCCGGCCGCGCCCCGCGCGGCCGCAGCGCTGCGCTCAGCGCGACAGGCTGGAGCCAGCCGCCACCACGCCGGCCACCGCCGAGGGCGGCGGCACATGCAGACGCTGGCCCAGTTTGACCACATCCGAACCCAGGCTGTTGGCCCGCCGCAGGCTGGCCACGCTGACCCCGTAGCGGGCGGCGATGCCGGACAGGGTGTCGCCACGCACGACCACGTGCTCACGCGCCGTGGCCGGCAGGGTGTGCAGATTGGCCGCCAGCCAGGTGTCCGGCGGCGGCTGGGTGTGGAAGAAGCTGCGCACGCCTTCGGTGATCGCCGACGCCAATTGCCGGCGGTAGGCCGGATCGGACAGCTTGCGTTCTTCGTTGGGATTGCTGATGAAGCCGGTTTCGACCAGCAGCGAGGGCACATCGGGCGAGCGCAGCACCACGAAATTGGCGCGCTCGACCTGCGGCTTGTGCGCCTTGCCGACCCGCTTGAGGCCATTGAGCACGTGTCCGGCGACATCCTCGGAGGCGCGCATGGTGGCACTCTGCGAGAGATCGAGCAGAACCGCGGCCAGGGTGTCGTCCTTGTCGTCGAGCTTGACGCCGCCGACCAGATCGGCGGCGTTTTCCCGGTCGGCCAGCCAACTGGCCGCCTGCGAGGATGCCCCGCGCAGCGACAGCACATAGACCGACGCACCGTTGGCGTTTCGGTTGTGGGCGGCATCGGCATGCACCGAGACGAACAGGTCGGCCTGCGCCTGCCGGGCAATCTGGTAGCGCCGCGGCAGCGCGATGAAGGTGTCGTTGTCGCGCACCAGCACCGCCTTGAAGCCGGGCAGCGCATCGATTTGCTTGGCCATGTCGCGGGCCACCGCCAGGGTGATGTCCTTCTCGTGCCGGCCAGTCGGGCCGACCGCGCCGGGGTCCTTGCCGCCGTGACCGGCATCGATGGCGATGACGATGTCGCGCTGGCGCTGCGGGATGACATCCTGAACCGTGCGCGCAACGGCCACCGCCTGCGCAGCGCCACGTGGATGCAGTTCGACAACCAGGCGCTGCGGCTGACTGCCGCTGGCGGCCAGTACGTGGGTGCGCGGCTGGACCGGCTCGACCAGATCGAGCACCACCCGCAACTGACCGGGCTCGGGCTGTCCGGTCCGCACCTGAAGCACCTTGCCGGTCACCGGGCCGGGCGCGAAGCCCTTGGCCAAGGCACCCCCGTCGATGTCCAGCACCAGACGATCAGGGTTGTTGAGCGTGAACACCTTGTGTCTCGGCGTGCCGGACAACGCCAGCTCGATCCGCGTGAACGGACCGGCTTCGGACAGGGTGAGCGACTTCAATTCACTGGCCGACAGCGCAGCCGGGAGCGCCAACGCCACGAAAAGCGCCAGCGAGAACGGCATCCATTGGCGGAGAAAAATCCGGACCATGGCGCGATTCAACTCCAATCGTCAACGGAATTCAAGCTTTTTCTTTATAAATCGGGGAGCTGTGCGCTTTTTCTCATAAAACATTCAGGTATTGACCCGGGCCGGCGGCAGCAGCGGTGCGGTCGCCCACATGCCGGGTCTTTGGCAAGCGATGGATATCCCGGTCGCGGGCGTGGCCCGCTCCTACAAATCTCGCGGCCAACGACCAGGTTGCGGGCAAAGCCGCCCTTGCGCGCTTCAAGACCAATCCAGCGGCTGCGGGCATGGCTGCTCCCTGCACGCCTCGCGACCAACCCAGCGGCTGCCAGCATGGCCGCCCCTGCACGCCTCGCGACCAATCCAGCACTTGCCCCTGTAGGAGCAGGCCACGCCCGCGACCGCTGACCTTATGCAGCGGGAAGGCTACCGGCAAGCCGTTCCAGCCAATGCTGACCCCCGGGGCTGAGCGCATTCAGCCGCACCAGACGGCCATTGCCCGCCAGCGCCAGCTCGATGCTCACGTCTGCCGCCGGCAGCGCACTCGCACCCTTGTCCGGCCATTCGATCAGCCACAGCGTGGCGACCTGCGCCAGATCGTCGAGCGCCAGAAATTCCAGCTCGCCGTGATCGGCGATCCGGTACAGGTCGAGATGAGCCGCCTCGCCGCCTTGCGAGAGCGGATAGCGCTCGATCAGCGTATAGGTCGGGCTGCGAATGGTGCCCTGCACGCCGAGTGCGCGCAGCAGCGCCCGGGCCAGCGTCGATTTTCCAGCGCCCAGATCGCCGATCAGATACACCACCGCATGCGTCGGACGCGTGCGCGCCAAGGCCTCGCCCAGCGCCTGGGTGGCCGATTCGTCGGGCAGCACCCGGTCTATCGTTTCGACCGTCATCGCCCGGTTGGTTCCGGATTGGCCAGCCGGCGCAGTTCCGGCAGCAGGTCGGAGGGCAGCAGCCCGCGCTGGCCGTCGCCGGCTGCCGCGTCGCCGGCGCTGGCGTGCAGCAGGGCGCCGCACACCGCCGCATCGAACGGCGACAGGCCCTGGGCGCGCAGCGCCGCGACCGCGCCGGTCAGTAGATCGCCCATGCCGGCGACCGCCATGCCGGGGTTGCCGGCTGCGATCACCGCCGGCGTGCGACCGGGCGCCGCCACGATGCTTCCCGCGCCCTTGAGCACGACCACGGCCTGATAGCGCTCAGCCAGCGCCGCTGCGGCGGCGAACCGGTCGGCCTGGATCTCGGCGCCGGTGCAGCCCAGCAGCCGGGCTGCCTCGCCCGGGTGCGGGGTGAGCACGGCGTCGGGCAGTTCGCGCGGCGCGTCGGCCAGCAGATTCAGGGCATCGGCATCCAGCACCAGCGCCTTGCCCGATGCCAGCGTCGCGCGCCACAGCGCACGACCCCAGTCGCCCTGGCCCAGGCCCGGGCCAAGCGCGACGACATCGGCACGCGTCAGCAAGGGCGGAAAATCATCGGCATCCTCGACCGGGCGCACCATGGCCTCCGGCCGCGCCGAAACCAGCGCCGCGACATTGTCCGATCGGGTCGCCACGCTCACCACGCCGGCACCGCTGCGCAGCGCCGCCTCGGCACACAGGCGGATTGCGCCGCCCATGCCGATGTCGCCACCCACGCACAGCACGTGGCCGAAACGGTTCTTGTGGCTGTCGCGCGGGCGCGGCCGCAGCCAGTTCGACAGGGCATCGCTGCCATAGGCCACGGCGCGCGCGCCAAGGCACTGCCAGGCCGCTGCCGGCACCGACAGATCGTCCAGCCGATGCACGCCGACATGATCCAGCGCCGGACCGGTGAACAGCCCGCGCTTGGCGCAGATGAAGCTCACCGTCAGTTCCGCGGTCACCGCCACTCCCGGCACCGCGCCGGTATCGGCGTTCACACCCGAAGCCACGTCGAGCGCCAATACCGGCCGCCCGGCCTCATTCATCGCCGCGATCAACTGCGCCGCCGCGTCTGCCGGCGCCCGGCTCAGGCCGGTGCCGAACAGCGCATCCACCCAGACATCGACCGGCGGCAGCGCATCGGCAAACCCGGCCGGCTCGATACCCGCCGCCCGCAAGTCGGCCTCGGCCAGCGCCGCATCGCCGCCACCTGCCGGCCCGAGTGAAATCACCCGCACGTCCAGACCGGCATCGTGCGCAAGGCGGGCCAAGACATATCCATCGCCACCGTTGTTGCCGGGGCCGCAGGCAACCCCGATACAGCGCGCGTCGGGCCAGCGCGCACGCAGCGCATCGAAAGCCGCCTGCCCGGCGCGGGTCATCAGCAGGTAACCGGGAATGCCGAGCGTGGCGATCGCGTAACGATCGATGGCCCGGGCATCGTCGGCCCGGTACAGCGGCAAGGCAGCGTTCATCGCACTAGTCTAAGGGACACACGCCATCGTTACCGCCGGCGGCGTCTGCCCTGCCCGCCTATACTTTGCGCATGTCCGATGCCCTCGACCCGATTCAGCTGCGCAGCGACATCGGCCGCTGGGCGGCCGAACTCGGCTTCCGCGAAATCGGCGTCACCGGGGTGTCGCTGAAGGACGATGAGCGCCACCTGGACGACTGGCTGGCCCAGGGCCAGCACGGCGAAATGGACTACATGGCCCGCCACGGCAGCAAGCGCGCGCGGCCCGATGAACTGGTGCCCGGCACGCTGCGGGTGATCTCGCTGCGCATGGACTACGCCACCGGCGACGATGCCGACGCCTGGCAGACCATCGCCGACGGCGAACGCGCCTACGTGGCCCGCTACGCGCTGGGTCGCGACTATCACAAGCTGATGCGCAACCGCCTGCAGAAACTGGCCAGCCGGATCGAGGCCGCCATCGGCCCGTTCGGCTACCGCGCTTTCGTCGACTCCGCCCCGGTGCTGGAACGCGCGCTGGCGCGCAATGCCGGGCTGGGCTGGATCGGCAAACATACCTGCCTGATCGACAAGCGCAGCGGCAGCTGGTTTTTTCTTGGCGAGCTGTTCACCGACCTGCCGCTGCCCACCGATCCGCCGGCCAGCGAGCATTGCGGCACCTGTCGGCGCTGCATCGACATCTGCCCGACCCAGGCCATCGTCGCGCCCTATCGGCTCGATGCCCGGCGCTGCATCAGCTATCTGACCATCGAGCTCAAGGGCAGCATCGATGAACACCTGCGACCGCTGATCGGCAACCGCATCTTCGGCTGCGACGACTGCCAACTGGTCTGCCCGTGGAACAAGTTCGCCACCCGCCACGATGAACCGGATTTTCGCGCCCGCAACGATCTCGACAGGGCCACGCTGGCCGAGCTGTTCGCCTGGACCGAGGAGGAATTCCTGCGCCGCACCGAAGGCTCGGCCATTCGCCGCACCGGCTATCAGGGCTGGCTGCGCAATATCGCCGTGGCCCTGGGCAACGCGCCGGGCACCGACGCGGTGCTGGCCGCGCTGCGCACCCGCGTCGACGACGATTCGGAGCTGGTGCGCGAGCACGTGCGCTGGGCCCTGGCGCGGCATCGGGCCTGATCCCGGCCGGCCGGCAACGGCGATCAGCCCGAACGCCCGGCCTGCACCGCGCGGATGTGCCGCAGCAGCGCGGCGGTGACCGGGTCCTCGGGCACCGCGCGCCGATCCTCGACCGCCGGCAGCAGTCGATCGGCCAGCCGTTTTCCAAGCTGCACGCCCCACTGGTCGAACGGATTGATGCCCCACAGACAGCCCTGCAGGTAAACGCTGTGCTCGTAGAGGGCCAGCAGCGCGCCCAGGCTTTCCGGGGTGAGGGCGTCGAGCAGCAGCAGCGTGGACGGCCGGTCGCCCGGATAGCGCCGGTGCGGTTCGGCATTGTCCTCGCCGAGCGCCAGCGATTGGGTCTGAGCCAGCAGATGCGCCAGCAGTACACGGTGATTCTCGACATGGCCGTGGTCTGCGCCGACCACGCCGACGAAATCCGCTGGAATGCGATCGGTACCCTGGTGCAGCGCCTGGAAGAAACTGTGCTGGCTGCTGGTGCCGGTCCCGCCCCACAGCGCCGGCACCGTGGCGCAGCCGACCGGCTCGCCGTCGGCGCGCACCGACTTGCCCAGTGATTCCATCACCAGTTGCTGAAGATAGGCCGGCAGCAGGGCCAGCCGCTCGTCGTAGGGCAGCACCAGCTGGCCGTCGAAGCCGAGTGCGTTGCGGTTCCAGATCGCAGTGAGCGCGTGGCGCACGGCCAGGTTGTCGGCAATCGGCGCGCGCCGGACGTGAGCGTCCATCGCCGCCGCGCCGGCCAGCAGCCGGTCGAAGGCCGGCATGCCGATCGCCAGTGCCGCCGCGAAGCCGACCGCCGACCACAGCGAGTAGCGGCCCCCGACCCAGTCCCACATCGGCAGCAGCCGCTCGGCTCCGATTCCGAACGCGCTGGCCTCGGCGAGGTTGGCGCTGACCGCATACATCCGCTGTGCGCCGCCCAGCCAGTCGCGGATCAGCGCACCGTTGAGCAGGGTCTCCTGGGTGGTGAAACTCTTGGATACCAGCACTGCCGCCGTGGTCTGCGGATTCAGGCCCGCCAGGATGCGCTGCACGGCGTGGCCATCGACATTGGCCAGAAAGTGCACGCGAAACCGGCGTGGCCCGGCATCAGCCAGCGCATCGGCGATCAGTCGCGGACCCAGATCGGAGCCGCCGATGCCGACATTGACGATATCGGTGATCGACGTGGCGCCCAGTTCGGCGACCAGTTCGGCCATCCGCAGGCGCGCCGCGCGGGCCTCGGCATGCGCGCGGCGGGCGACGCCGGTCTCTCCGAGATCGCTGCGCAGCGCCGTGTGCAACGCCGGCCGCTGCTCGCTGCTGTTGACCATCGCGCCGTCGAACAGCGCCGCAATGGCGTTCGGCAGATCGCGGTCGACCGCCAGATCGACCAGCGCCGACCAGGCCGGAGCATCGTACTTCTGCCGCGCAAAGCAGCCATGAACCGGCCCTGCGGTGAGCGAAAACGCTCCGGCTCGACCGCCGTCTGTGGCGATCAGCTCGCGCAGGTGGGTATCGGTCATGCGCGCAGCATGCGGGCTGAGTCGGTTCAACCAATCGGACGTGAGCATGCGAAGCTCTCCCTGAACTCGTGACGGTATACGGATCGAATCATGGTGCCATCGAATTCGGCGTGGTGCCGAAACGGTCGGGCATTGGGCGGCCATGCGCGCCGCCGATGTTGCGGATTTGGCCTGCGCTCAGTCGTCGAGATCGATATTGTCGATCAGCCGGGTCCGGCCCAGGCGAGCGGCGACGAAAGCGACCAGGCCGGGCTCCGACGACTCGCGCGGACGCGACAGATCAGAGCGCAGCACCTCGACGTAATCGACTTCGAAGCCGGCGTCGAGCAGCAGCTTTTCGCCCACGCCTTCGATTCGCCCGGGCGGGTCGCCGCGCTCGCGGGCCTCGTGCATGGCACGCAGCGCGCGATGTATGGTCGGCGCCAACGAGCGCTGCTCGGGCGTGAGGTAGCGGTTACGCGAACTCATCGCCAGACCGTCCGGCTCGCGCAGCGTCGGCGCCGGGATGATCCGGATCGGGAAGGCCAGATCGGTGGTCATGTAGCGCACCACCTGGAGCTGCTGATAGTCCTTGCGGCCGAACACGGCAACATCGGGCTGGACCATGTTGAACAGCCGGGAAACCACGGTGGCGACACCGTTGAAATGGCCCGGGCGATGCCGACCGCAGAGGATGTCGGTAATGCCCGGCACATGCATCTGCACGTAGTTGGCGGTGCCGAACGGATACATCTCCTCGACGCTGGGCAGCAGCAGGGCATCGACGCCGTGCGCGCGCAGCCCGGAAATATCGCTGTCGGGGGTGCGCGGGTACAGCGCGTAGTCTTCGTTCGGGCCGAACTGGGTGGGATTGACGAAGATGCTCGACACCACCCGGTCGGCGTTCTCGCGGGCCAGATCGACCAGCGCGAAATGTCCGTCGTGCAGATTGCCCATGGTCGGCACGAAGCCGATCCGAAGGCCCTGTCGGCGCCATTCGCCGACCACGGCGCGAATCTGCGCCACGCTCTTGAAAACGTCCATTACGCGTATCCGTGTTCGGCGGCGGGAAACCGGCCTTCGCGTACCGCCGAGGCGTAGGCCTCGATGGCACTGCGCACGCTGCCCGCGTCGGCCAGAAAATCCTTGACGAAGCGCGGCCGGCGGCCCTGACTGACGCCGAGCAGATCGTGCAGCACCAGCACCTGGCCATCGCAGTCTGGCCCGGCGCCGATACCGATGGTGGCGATCGCCGAGGCTTCGGTGATGCGCGCGGCCAGCGGCGAAGGCACGCATTCGAGCACCAGCAGCTCGGCGCCGGCGTCGGCCACCGCCCGGGCATCGGCCAGCAGCTTCTCGGCGGCGGCGATCTCCTTACCCTGCACCCTGTAGCCGCCCAGGCGCAGCACCGACTGCGGTGTCAGCCCGAGATGGGCGCAGACCGGAATCTCGCGCTCGCTCAGAAACCGGATCACCTCCAGCTTCGGCCCGGCGCCCTCAATCTTCACCATCGCGGCGCCGGCCTGCAAAAAGGCGGTGGCGGCATCCAGCGCGCGCTCGGGTGTGGCGTCCGACTGAAACGGCATGTCGGCGATCAGCAGCGGCGCGCGCAGCCCGCGCGCCACGCAGCGGGTGTGATAGGCGATGTCGGCCACGGTGACCGGCAGCGTGCTGTCGTGGCCCTGGACCACCATGCCGAGCGAATCGCCAACCAGCACGATATCGACGCCGGCGGCATCCATCACCGCAGCAAAGCTGGCGTCGTAGGCGGTGAGCGCGACCAGCTTTCGGCCGTCTGCCTTGGCCTTGCGCAGGGCCGGCACGGTTACCGCGACCCGGTCGGGTGCGTCAGAAGGATTTGAATACATCGACAACTGCTCTCCGAGCTGAGTGGATGGCCCTCGATGCCGAGGGCGTGTGCATCGTCCGATCCGGCGAGTCGCTCACATTATCGCGTCCACACCGCTGGGATCGATAGCGCGCAACAAATCCGCCACGCGGCCCTGGCCGGGTACCAGCGTTTCCGGCGCCAGCTCGGCCATCGGCACCAGCACGAACGCCCGCTCGCCGATGCGCGGATGCGGCACGTTCAGGCCGGGCGATTCGATGCGCCGATCGCCGTACAGCAACAGATCCAGATCGAGCTCGCGCGGCCCCCAGCGCCGGGCCGGATCGCGAGTCCGACCGGCGCCGCGCTCGATGTCGAGCAGTGCAGCGAGCAGCGCGTCGGCGGTCAGCGCGGTTTCGATCTCGGCCACGGCGTTGACGAACGGCGGTTGGTCGACGATGCCCCACGGCGGGCTGCGGTACAGACGCGAGCGCCGCAGCAGACGTGTTTCCGGCAAGGCCGCCAGCGCGTCGAGCGCGGTCTCCAGCCGTTGCGCGCAGTCGCCGAGATTGCCGCCCAGACCAATCCAGGCGCAGACCGGCGCGGCCTTCATCCAGCTGCGTCCGATCCGGCTGGCTTGCGACGGCGACGACGGCGCTTGCGCGGTGCGCCCGCAGCGCCCTCGCGTGCGCCGGTAGCGACCAGGCGTTCGGAGAGCTGTTCCGGCGCCAGCGTCTGCGCATCGCGCCAGAACGCGACCTGCTCGGCCAGATCGGGCTCGCCGATCTCGCGCAGTTCCATGAAATCGAAGGCCGCGCGAAACCTCGGATGGGCGAGCAGCCGAAACACCCGCTTGCGCTGGCGCTGCTCGAAACGCGGCTGAAGCAGCCAGATCTCTTCCATCTGAAGCGTGAAACGACGCGGCAGCGCAACCCGCTTGGCCTGATGCAGCATGGTCCGGTCGGCAGCGCGCTGCTGGGCGACGGCGAGTTCGTAACCCTGCTCCAGCAGGATGCCCAACTCGCGCTGGAATGCCGGCCAGAGCAGCACCGCGAACAGGAATGCCGGCGTCACTGGTCGGTCCTCGCGGACGCGGGCATCGGTGTTGGCCAGACCCTGACGAATGAAGGCGCGCTTGGCCTCGGCACCTTCGCCGGACATCGCGCGTGCCGTCTCCGGGAGAAATTCCGGCAGCAATCCGTGACGCTCAAGCCCCAGGAAACTGGCCTCGCCATGCCCGGCCATGAACAGCTTCAGCGACTCGTCGAACAATCGGGCCGGCGCCGCCTCCTGCAGCAGATGGGCCAGCTCGGGAATCGGCGCGGCCGACCCCGGCTCGATCTCGAAGCCCAGCTTGGCCGCCAGCCGAACCGCGCGCAGCATGCGCACCGGGTCCTCCCGATAGCGGCTGTGCGGTTCGCCGATCAGCCTGAGCTGGCGCCGCTCGATGTCGGCGAAGCCGCCGACGAAATCGCGGATGCTGAAATCCTCGATCGCGTAGTACAGCGCGTTGACGGTGAAATCGCGGCGCACCGCGTCGTCCTCGATGCAGCCGTACACGTTGTCGCGAACCAGTCGGTCGCCTTCCAGCTCGCGCTCTCCGCTGCCGTCGTCGCTGCTGGCCCGGAAGGTCGCAACTTCGATGATTTCCGGCCCGTAGTGGACATGCGCCAGTCGGAACCGGCGACCGATCAGCCGGCAGTTGCGGAACAACTGCTTGACCTCCTCGGGCGTGGCGTTGGTGGCCACGTCATAGTCCTTGGGCTCGCAGTCGATGAGCAGGTCGCGGACCGCGCCACCCACCACGTAGGCCTCGTAGCCGGCTTCTTTCAGCCGGTACAGCACGCGCAGGGCGTTGTTGCTCATTCGCTTGCGCGAAACGCAGTGTCGGTCGCGGGGAATGATTTCGAGTTGCGGAACGATTTCGGAGGCCAAATCAGAGCTTCGCCTGGGAGGCGGGCAAGCCGCACTTGAAGGGGGCAGCCGGGACGGGCGCTTTACTGCCGCCATCAGCCGCGATAACCATTTGAGCGCCATCGGGTCAATCCGCCCGGCTGGCGCTGGCGGAATGGCTCGCAGACCTCGTAGGTCGATTGCAGGCACCATCCAGCCCATCTATACTAACGCGCTGCGCCTCGCGCACCAAACCGCGCTCCCTTCGTCTAGTGGTCCAGGACACCGCCCTCTCAAGGCGGGAACACGAGTTCGAACCTCGTAGGGAGCGCCATCTTCCGAAGCCCGCATTGCGGGCTTCGTTTTTTTGGGCGCCGGTAACGGCGTTCAAGACCGGTGCCTTGCGCGCAACACCGCCTCGGCGTCGGCCAGCCCAAGCCCGCGCGCGCGCAGCAGCACCAGCAGGTGATAAAGCAGATCGGCAGCCTCGCCCACCAACGCTTCGTCGTCCTGGGCCACAGCGGCCAGTGCAGTCTCCACGCCCTCCTCGCCGACCTTCTGGGCGATCCGCCGGGTGCCCGATTCGAACAGCCGGGTGGTGTAGCTGCCCTCGGGTCGTTCGAGATTGCGGGCCTCGACAAGCGCATCGAGTTCGGCCAGAAACGCCGATGGTGCTTCGGCGAAGCAGCTTTGCCGGCCCAGGTGGCAGGTGGGGCCATGCGGTCGCGCCTGCACCAACAGGGTGTCGCGGTCGCAGTCGGTCTCGATGGCCAGCAGTTCGAGCGTGTGACCGGAGGTTTCGCCCTTGGTCCACAGCCTGCCCTTGCTGCGGCTGAAGAAGGTCACCAGGCCCGAGTCGAGGGTTTTCGCCAGCGCTGCGCGATCCATGTAGCCCAGCATCAGCACACGGCGGTTGCCGGCGTCCTGGACGATCGCCGGCAGCAGTCCGTCCTGTTTGTCCCAGGCCAGCGTCTCGGGCGCCAGATGGTGATTCGACCGGCCAACCGTCGGGTCGGCGCTGCCATCGTTTGAACTCACTTCATGCCTTCCTGTTGATTGGGTCTGCCATTCCGGTCCAACGTTGCCCATCCTCCGATGATGGCCGATTCGGCCCGACAGGTCACGCCGTTCACGGTCACGACTCGCCCGGACCAGCAGCCGCGCTCGACCTGACCGCGATACCGCGGGCATTCAGTGCGCGCTTGAGGTCGGGAATGGCGATCGCGCCGGAATGAAAAACGCTGGCCGCCAGCGCGGCATCGACATCAGCCTGCTCGAAGACCTCGGCAAAATGTGCCATCGTTCCGGCCCCGCCGGACGCCACCAGCGGCACCGCGCAGCGCGCCCGGGCCGCGCACAACTGTTCGATATCATATCCGCCGCGCACGCCGTCAGCCGCCATGCAGTTGAGCACGATCTCGCCCGCGCCGAGCGCCTGTACCCGATCGATCCACTCCATCGTGTCCTGCGCCAGCGCCCGAGTCCGGTCAGGATCGCCGGTATAGGCCCGCACGCGCCAGTGACCATCGTCATCGCGCAGCGAATCGATGCCGACCACCACGCACTGACTGCCGAATTCCGCCGCCAGCTCGGCGATCAGTTCCGGGCGCTCCAGCGCGGGTGTGTTGATCGATACCTTGTCGGCGCCGGCGTGCAGCACGGCGCGGGCATCGGCCACCGAGCGGATGCCGCCGGCCACGCAGAACGGAATATCGATGATCCGCGCCACCCGCTCGACCCAGGCGCGGTCGACGCTGCGGCCCTGCGGGCTGGCGGTGATGTCGTAGAACACCAGTTCGTCTGCGCCGGCATCGCGGTAGCGATCTGCCAGCGCCTCGATGGCGCCCATCACCACGTGGTCGCGAAAGCGCACGCCCTTGACCACCTGACCGTCGCGCACATCCAGACACGGCACGATGCGCCGGCTCAGCATGACCCCGCTCCGGCCAGGGCATCGGCAAGCGCGAACCGGCCTTCCAGCAGCGCCCGTCCGAGCACCACCCCGGCGCAGCCGGCGGCCTCGGCGGCAGCGACATCGGACAGCGCCTGCACGCCACCGGATGCCTGAATGGCCAGCCCCGGCGCGCGAGCGCGCAGTTGCCGGTACAGATCGATATTCGGGCCGGACAACATGCCATCGCGGGCGATATCGGTGCACAGCAGATGGCGCAGGCCAGCGGCGACATAGGCATCGACCCGGTCGAACAGCCGCTCCTCGCCCGATTCGGTCCAGCCATGCACCGGCAGGCGCCAGTCTCCCGAGTCGTCCTGCCGGGTATCGAGCGCGATCACCAGCCGGTCGGCGCCAAACTCGGTCAGCCAGCCCTGCACCCGCTCGGGCTCGCGCACCGCCAGCGAGCCGATCACCACCCGCGCGGCACCGGCAGCGAGGATGCGTTCGACATCTTCGCGCTCGCGCACGCCGCCGCCGGTCTGCACGCTCAGGCCGGTCTGGCTGCCGATCGCGGCCAGCAGTCCGGCCAGCGTGTAGCCGCCGGCCCGCGCGGCATCCAGATCGACCAGATGCAGCCAGTGCGCACCGGCCTCGGCGTAGCTTCGGGCCTGGGCCAGCGGGTCGTCGCCGTAACGGGTTTCCTGCTCGTAGTCGCCCTGCTTGAGGCGGACCACGCGGCCGGCGCGTACATCGATGGCGGGGTAAACGGTAAAACTCACGCGGCATCTCCATCGAAATCGGCGGTCAGAAAGTTTTCCAGCAGCTTCAGCCCGGTCGCCGCCGAACGCTCCGGGTGGAACTGCGCGCCCATCACCCGACCGCGCTGAACCACGGCAGCGAACGGTTCACCGTGCGTGCTGGACGCGATGCAGTCGTCGGTCACCGGCGCGGCGAAGCTGTGCACGAAATAGGCCCAGTCGCCGGTCTCGATGCCGGCCAGCAGCGGGCTTGCCCGGCGGATATCCAGACTGTTCCAGCCCATGTGCGGAATCCGGATACCCGGCGCCGACGGCATCCGCGCGATCTGTCCGGGCAGCAGCCCCAAACAGTCGACGCCGCCCTCCTCCGAGCGTTCGAACAGCAACTGCATGCCCAGGCAGATGCCCAGCAGCGGGCGCTCCAGGCTGCGCAGCAGCTCGACCAGACCGAAACCGCACAGCTTTTCCATGGCCGGGCCGGCAGCACCGACGCCGGGCAGAATCACCCGATCGGCCGCCTGAATGCGCTCGGGTTCGGCCGTCATTTCGGCCGCCACGCCCAGCCGCTCCAGCGCGTAGCGCACCGAGCCGATGTTGGCGCCGCCGGAATCGACCAGAACGACGTTCACAGGCTGCCCTTGGTGCTGGGCAACTCGCTGCCTTCGCGACGGATCGCCTGGCGCAGCGCCCGGGCGAACGCCTTGAAGCAGGCCTCGACCATGTGATGGCAGTTCTCGCCGCGCACCGACAGATGCAGATTCAGCCCGCTGGCATCGCACAGCGAGCGGAAAAAGTGCGGCACCAGCTCGGTCGGCAGATCGCCGACCTGTTCGCGCGGGAAGCCGCCATCGAACACGAAATAAGACCGCCCGGAAAAGTCCAGCGCCGCCGAGGCAATGGTTTCGTCCATCGGCAGCACCAGCGCCGCCGGCACCGGCTGGCCCGCGCCATCGCTGCCGGCCGCGCCATAGCGGCCGATCCCGCGCTTGTCGCCCAGCGCCTGCTTGAGCGCCTGGCCGAGCGCCAGCGCGACATCCTCGACAGTGTGATGCTCATCGATATGCAGATCGCCAGCACAGTGCACCGACAGCGCGAAGCCACCATGCTTGCCGATCTGCTCCAGCATGTGGTCGAAGAACCCCAGACCGGTGGCGATCGCCGGTTCGGCGCGGCGATCCAGATCGACGCCGATGCGTATCCGGGTTTCCTTGGTCGCTCGCTCGACCTCGGCACTGCGTGAGCCGCGAGTAAGCAGCGCGACGATGGCCGGCCAGTCCATCTCGCCGGCCAACCGGATGCCGCGCACACCCAGATTGCTGGCGAATGCAATGTCGGTTTCCCGGTCGCCGATCACCGCCGAGCGCGCCGGATCGAAGCGCTGCTCGCGCAGATAGTGCATCACCATGCCGAGCGCAGGCTTGCGGTTCGGCGAATTGTCGGCCGGCAGGCTGGGATCGATCAGCACCTCGTCGAAAACGATGCCCTGCGAGCCGAGAATCTGCATCAGCAGGTCATGCGGGCCGTCGAAGTCGGCCTTGGGAAAGCTGGCGGTGCCCAGTCCGTCCTGATTGCTGACCATCACGAACCGGTACCCGGCGTCGCGCAGGGCGATCAGCGCGGGTATGACGCCGGGCACCAGCCGCAGTTTGTCGAAGCGGTCGATCTGTTCGTCGGGCGGTTCTTCGATGAGGGTGCCGTCGCGATCGATGAAGAGAATGGGTTTCATGTTTTCCTGTCTTTCATGGCGAGAGCTTTTGCTGGCTCTTTATGGCTACTCAGATCAAAGGCTTTCGCAGGCCCAGCGGATCATTGAAGAGCCGGAGCTTTCGTGTGCCCTTTCTGGCTTTTCAGATCAAGAGCTTTCGCAGGCCCTTCGGGCCTACGAGTCACTTTCTCTTGCTTGCCCAAGAGAAAGTAACCAAAGAGAAAGGCACCCCGCGGCCGCGCCTTCCGGGCATCCTGCCCTCCAGGTGCGCGAGCCGTCGCCGGGGTTTTTCGACAGCATATCCCTATGCTGGCGAAAAACACGCGCGCGTCGTGCGCGCGTCCCTTCGGGCTATCCGTCGCCGACTCGCCGCGTCCGAGGGGCCCCACAGGGCGGCCATCGTGGCCGCAGAAGCAGGAGCAGGAGCGGGAGCAGAAGCTGCGGGTCACGACGCTTTGGCTCTGGCGGCCAGGAAGGCCGCTGACCGGGGCCCCTATGGAGCGGCGGCGGGCGGGTGGATCAGCCCGCAGGGGGGCGCGACCGACGCGGACCCGAAGGGCAGGAGGCCCGTAGGGCGCTTCATCGGGGTGCCCTTTCTTTCGGTTACCTTTCTTTGGGCAAGCAAAGAAAGGTGACTCGTAGGCCCGAAGGGCCTGCGAAAGCCTTTGATCCGAAAAACCAGAAAGGGCCTACGAAAGCTCTTGATCCTAAAAAGCCGAAAGAGCCTGCAAAAGCTCGCAATCCCCAAGGCAAAGCAAGGCACACACCCCCGCGCGACACGCCCATGCCCCCTCATCGGAGCGCAGCTTCAGAGCTATTGGAGTCCTTCAGCCTCGAAGGGACGGTGCTGAATCAAATCACCACAGCCCCCCAGAACTCAGGCCAGCACCCGATAGCACGGCCGATACTCCCCGGACATCTTCATCCGGCGTTGCTCGACGAAGGCGCGCAGCAGTTCGTCGAGCGCGCGCATGATTTCCGGGTCGCCGTGAATCTCGAACGGACCGTGCGCCTCGATGCGCGCCATGCCCGGCTCCTTGACGTTGCCGGCGACGATGCCGGAAAACGCCCGGCGCAGGTCGGCGGCCAGTTCGTGAACCGGTTGATCGCGGTGCAGATTCAGCTGAGCCATGGCTTCGTGGGTCGGCTCGAAGGGGTGCTGGAACGCTTCGGGGATGTGCAGAGACCAGTTGAAGAAGAACGCATCCTTGGCATCCAGCCGATGCTGGCGGACCTGACGCATGCCGCGATCCATGACCCGCGCCACCGCTGCCGAATCCTGCACGATGATCTGATAATTGCGCGCCGCATCATCGCCCAGCGTGAGCCGCAGAAACCGGTCGATATGGGCGAAATAGTCGGCCGACTCGGCCGGCCCGGTGAACACCAGCGGAAACGGGATGCTGGCGTTATCGGGGTGCATCAGGATGCCGAGCAGATAGAGGATTTCCTCCGCCGTGCCCACGCCGCCGGGGAATACGATGATGCCGTGCCCCAACCGGACGAACGACTCCAGCCGCTTTTCGATATCCGGCATGATCACCAGATTGTTGACGATCGGGTTGGGCGATTCTGCGGCGATGATGCCCGGCTCGGTGATTCCGATGTAGCTGTTGTCGAACCGACGCTGCTTGGCGTGGGCGATGGTGGCGCCCTTCATTGGGCCTTTCATGGCGCCAGGGCCGCAGCCGGTGATGATGTCCAGGCTGCGCAGACCCAACTGGTAGCCGACCGACTTGGTGTACTCGTACTCGTGGCGCGGGATGGAATGGCCGCCCCAGCACACCACCAGATGCGGCTCGACGTTGGGCCGCATCACCCGCGCATTGCGCAGGATCTCGAACACCGCGTTGGTGATGCCCTCGGAATTCTCCAGATCGAAGGCCTGGCTCTCGACCACTTCGCTGGCGGTGTAGGCGATATCGCGAACCACCGCGAACAGCAGCTCGGCCATGCCGCGGATGATCTCGCCGTCGACGAAGGCCTCGGCCGGTGCGTGGCTGAGTTCCAGCTTGATGCCGCGATCCTGCTGCAACACCTGGATATCGAAGTCGGGATAGCGCAGGCGGGCCGCGCGCGGGTCGTCGGACTGGCTGCCGCTGGTGAGCACCGCCAGGGCGCAGCGCCGCAGCAGTTCGTGCAGGCCGCCGACCGACGCGTCGCGCAAGCGGGCGACTTCGTGGCGGGAAAGGATGTCCAGCTCGCCCTTGGGCGAAATGCGCGTGCTGACGGTCGGATGTTCGGATTCGGAATGGGTCATTTCGTGTCTGTCGTTTCGTAGTTGAACCGGCGAATGTAGCATTCCGGCGCGACCTTGGTCGCGTTGGCCCAGGCCGGCCCGCCATGTCAGGGCTTAAACAGCCCGTTTCGTAAGCTTTCGACCAGCCGGCCCGTGGCAAACTGGCGCCATGCCGACGACCGCCCTCGCCCCCTTCGAAATCCGCCCGGTCAGCGGCCGACGCGGCCTGGATGAGTTCATCGACGCACCGCGCGCCATCTACGGCGACGATCCGCACTGGGTACAGCCGCTGCGGATGGAACGGCGCGAGGCGCTTTCGGCAAAAAACCCGTTCTTCCAGCACGCCCGCTGGCAGCCCTGGGTGGCCTACCGCGATGGCCGACCGATCGGCCGGATCAGTGCGCAGATCGATCAGCTGCACCTCGACCGCTACCGGGATGACACCGGGTTTTTCGGCATGATCGAAGCGCCCGACGAGCCGGAGTTGTTCAAGGCGCTGTTCGACACCGCCGAGCGCTGGCTGCGCGATCAGGGCATGAAGCGAGCGCGCGGCCCGTTCAATCTCAACGTCAATCAGGAATCGGGCCTGCTGGTCGAGGGTTTCGACAGTCCGCCGTACGTGATGATGGGTCACGCCCGGCCGTGGTACGGCCCACGCATCGAGGCGCTCGGCTATCGCGGCGCGCAGGATCTGCTGGCCTACGACATCGCCGTGCCCTACACCCCGTCGGTGGCGCTGGAAACCCTGCGCAAGCGGTTTTCCAACCGCATCCGGCTGCGGCCATTCGACCGCCGACGGATGCGCGAGGATCTGGAAATCCTGCGCGACATCTTCAACGACGCCTGGTCGGAGAACTGGAGCTTTGTGCCCTACACCGAGGCGGAGTTTCAGGCCATGGGCAAAGAGCTGCTGATGCTGGTGCCGACCGAATTGATCCAGATCGCCGAAGTGGGCGGCGAGCCGGCTGCGTTCATGGTGGTGCTGCCCAACATCAACGAGGCGATATCCGATTTGCGCGGCCGGCTGCTGCCGTTCGGCTGGGCAAAGCTGCTGTGGCGGCTGAAGGTGCGCCACCCGCGCAGTGTGCGCACGCCGCTGATGGGCGTGCGTCGCAAGTACCATGGCAATCCGCTCGGCCCGACGCTGGCCTATTCGGTGATCGATGCCGCGCTGGCGCCGGCGCTGGCGCGCGGCGTGACGCGCGCCGAGCTGTCCTGGATTCTCGAAGACAACCGCGACATGCGCCGGATCATCGAGCGCATCGGCGGCACCGTTTCCAAGCGATACCGCATGTACGACAAGGATCTGCACACCGATGCCTGACCGCCCTCATCCGCCGCTGCCGGCGGTCGTTCTGGCTGGCGAGCGCGTCTCGCCTAGCCCGCTGGCGACGGCCTTTTCAGTGGCCGCCGGGGTTCTGGTGCCGGTCGCCGGCCGGCCGTCGATCGCTCGCGTGTTCACCGCGTTGCGCGCCAGCCGGATGGTTCAGGGCGGCCGGCTGTGCGGGCCGGATCGCTCGGTCATCAGCGGCTCGCCCGCGCTTCAAGCGCTGCTGGCACCCGGCGATTTCACCTGGGTGGCGCCCCAGGCCGGACCCGCCGCCAGCGTGGTCGCCTCGCTGGAAGCACTCGGCCGGTTTCCAACGCTGGTCACCACCGGCGATCACGCCCTGCTGCGGCCGGAAACCATCGACGACTTCTGCCGCCAGGCCCTGCGCCGGGACGAAGACGTGCTGGTTGGCCTGGTGCCCTACGAAACGGTGATGGATGCCTTCCCCGAGACTCACCGAACGGCGCTGCGCTTCGCCGGCGATGTGTGCTGGTGCGGCAGCAATCTGTTCCTGTTCCGCACCGCCGAGGGACTGAAGGCCGCCAACTTCTGGCGCCAGGTGGAGTCGATGCGCAAGAAGCCGTGGAAGATCGCCCGGCATCTCGGGCTGACCATGCTGGCGCGCTACCTCACCCATCGGCTGACGCTGGAGCAGGCGCTCGCCGATATTTCCCGGCGCGCAGGCTGCCGGGTCGGCTATGTGGTGCTGTCCGACCCACGCGCGGCAGTCGATGTCGACAGCGTGGCCGATCAGGCCCTGGCCGAGCGACTGCTGGAGTCGGATCCGGCCTGAGCGACGATTAGCCGGTGAGGAGAATCGCCATTTCGCAAATATCCACGGCCCGACCGAGCAAGGTCGACACCAGTCGATGAGCCGGCCTGCACTGGCAAACCCATGGGGCAAACCCGACAATATGGCCGGTGCGGCCAACGCCAGACCTGAGACGGCAGCAGCGGCCACGACCCGCGCGCCGGCGCGACGCTGCCACTCGGCCTCCGAATGAAATATTCCATGAATTCCAATCAGACCAAGACCCAACGCTCGCTGCCGCGCCGCCTGATGACCCGAATCGGCAAACGCTTCCTGCACTGGATCGACCGGCTGCAAATCCGCCATTCGCGCATCCCCACCGATCCCTTTCTCGACAACGGTCTGTTCGACTGGATACCACGTCTGGAAGCGGCGACCGGCGAAATCCGTGCCGAGTTGAACGCGGTGATGCAGCGACCGGAGGACATCCCCAGTTTCCACCAGATTTCCCCCGACCAGGAGCGCATTTCCAAGGGCAACAACTGGAAGACCTTCGGGTTTTTCGTGTTCGGTCAGCCGGTCGAGGACAATTGCGCCCGCTGCCCGCGCACGGCCGCGCTGCTGCAATCGCTGCCGGGCTTGCAGAACGCCATGTTCTCCATCCTCGCCCCGCGCTACCACATCCCTCCGCACAAGGGTCCGACCCGGGCGCTGGTGCGCTGTCACCTGGCGCTTCAGGTGCCCAAGGACAGCCAGAACTGCTGGATCCGCGTCGACGATCAGATCCGCACCTGGGAAGAGGGCAAAGTGCTGCTGCTCGACGACACCTACGAGCACGAAGTGCGCAACGATACCGACGAGACTCGCGTGGTTCTGTTCCTCGATTTCGACCGACCCATGGACCGGATCGGGAACTTCTTCAATCAGACCGTCATCTCATTGATCCGAGCCAGCAGCTACGCCCGCAAGCCGATGAAAAACCTTAAGGCTTGGAGTCAACAGGGCCGTTAGACTGCCTGTCGCAAATCTGCAATGCACGCGGCAACTCACTCTTTTTCAAGCGAAAGTCTCTATGAAAGCGATCCTTCTCAGTGCCGGACAAGGCAGCCGGCTGCTCCCGCTTACCGCCGATCGGCCCAAATGCACCCTGGAAGTGGGCGACCGCCCGGTGCTGGAGTGGCAGCTGAATGCGCTGGCCGACAACGGCATCGATGAAGTGGTGGTGGTCACCGGCTTCCGGGCCGCCCAGGTCGAAGTCATCGTAGATCGCTTCCGGCGCATCCCGGTGCGCACGCTGTTCAATCCGTTCTATGCGGTCAGCGACAATCTGGCCACCTGCTGGCTGGCGCGCGAGGAGATGACCCCGCCGTTCGCGATCATCAACGGCGACACTCTGTTCGAGGCGGCCACCCTGCACACGCTGCTCCAAGGTCGCGGCAACACCGACATCACCCTGGCCTGCGACCGCAAGTCCAGCTACGACGACGACGACATGAAGGTGGTGATCGACGACGGCCGGCTGCTTCGGGTCGGCAAAAAACTCGATCTGGCCCAGGTCAACGGCGAGTCGATCGGCATGATGGCGTTCAACGAGCGCGGGGCGGCACGCTTTCGCGATCGGCTGGAGCAGATCATGCGGCGCGACGAGGGCAACGCCCGCTGGTATCTGTCGGCGATCGACGAGCTGGCCCAGGAAGGCGATGTGGGTGTGTGCTCGATCCATGGCCACGGCTGGTGCGAAGTCGATGACCGCGCCGATCTGGCCCATGCCGACACCGTGGTGCGCGGTTGGAACCGCCACCCGGCATCCATGCCGGTCCTTTCGCCTGCCCTGGGCGAATCCCTGGCGTGACTCCCACCGCCCGGAAGTTCGGCTACCCCGACACCCTGGTGCGGGCGTACCGTCACTGGGTGGTTCTTTTGCGCCCGGCGCAGGCGACGCTGGGCGCCCTGGTGCTGGCCAGCACCGAACCGGCCCAGTCGTTTTCGGAAGTCTCCTCCGAGGGCTTCGCCGAGCTGGCTCAGGTCACCAGGGATATGGAGTCGGCGGTTCGCGCCTGTTTCGAACCGGACAAGCTCAATTACCTGATGCTGATGATGGTCGACCCGGACGTGCACTTCCACGTGCTGCCGCGTTATGCCGAGCCGCGTCGATTCGCCGGCGCGGCCTTTGTCGACCCCGGCTGGCCCGGCCCGCCAAATCTCGCTCACGCCCACGATATCGACCCGACCGTGCGCCAGACCCTGCTGGCCGCCCTGCGCGACGCCTGGCCCAACTGACCCCGACCCGCGCAGAGCGGGCCAATTCCGCAACGCACCCCTGCTGACCCTGCAGGTATGGCCCGCCCATGCAGTTGCGACTCGTTGGCGCGTTGAAGCGCCAATTCGGTCCCATTCGGCACGACACCACACCCAGCCAGAGTAGCCCGGCATGAGCACAGCGAATGCCGGGACTGCCGGATGCCACCCAGCACCTCGCCGTCCCGGCTTACGGCCTGACGGCCTAAGCAGGCTACGCGCTTCGTTTCAACAGCCGGCCAACACCACAACACACGGCACGTCACCGGCATCAAGGTCGCGGGCGTGGCCCGCTCCTACTGGGGATGGCTCGCTCCTTCTAATTGGCGGGGCGCGCGCAAGGTCTGGTTCGACACGACGCCACCGCCGCGGGTGCTAAGCACCGGATTTCTGTAGGAGCGGGCCACGCCCGCGACCCGGATCGATCACGCGCACCCAGCGCCGCAGGTTTCGCCGACGCATCCGGGCGCAGTCCGGCCCCGCCAACACGCCATCGGCCGGCATCGTGCACAGGGCACGGCAAGCCAGCGGCATCACGGTCGCGGGCATGGCCCGCTTCTACCGGTGCGACCTCTACCGGTGCCACCTCTCGGGGTGGCGGGGTGCGGATTCGGCCGTTTTCTGCGCGCCGCTATGGGCGGGGTTTGGGCTCGATGCGCATCTTTACCGGGCCAACGCTGATCAACTTGCGGGTGGCCAACTGGTACTCCAGTCGGTCGCCAGCGAATCGCCGACGCCCTTCGCTGAGGGTGGCACCGCCGGAAACCACCAGGCGATCGTTCGCCCGCGAATACTCGACGGTAGTGCCGATCGCTTCGAGCTCGGGCCGGTCTTCGGTGGCGCGCAAGGTCATGATGGCCGGCGTACCGGTGATGGTGACCGCGTCCGGGGCGTCCAGCGGGCCATCGATTTGGGCGGTATCGGCGCGCATCCGCCACTGCTGGTGATCGAAACGGATGTCTCCGGTCAGCCGGGTAAGCCGCTGCTCGGAGTCGGCCCAGGCTTCGACCGCTTCGACGATGATCGGACCGTCCCAGTCGATCCGGTAGCGCTCCTGCGCCTGCCCGGAGGCCGTGAGCGCGAGCCACAGACCTGCGCCGAGCAGCACAGCAAGCGGGTACCTGGAACGCGAGGATTGAACGACCGGCATTGGCCGTCGATCATAACAGGCACAATGCCCGCAACGATGCCCGTGCCAGCCTCCGCCATCCGATTCGCGATCCCTGCCCCGTCAGCACGGCGCGGGTCGGCATGATCCTCGATCGCTACCTGCGCAACGAGGTGGCCGGCCCGCTGCTGGGCGTCGGCGTCACCTTGGTGGTGATTTTCGCCACCTACAGCCTGGGCGCATTTCTCACCGACGCCAGCAGCGGACTGATCAGCCCCGCTCAGGTTGCGGCGCTGACCGGCCTCAAGACCCTGATTGCCCTGGAAGTGCTGCTGCCGATCGGCCTGTACGTGGCGATTCTGATCGGCATGGGCCGGCTGTACACCGACTCCGAGATGGATGCCTTGCGCGCTGCAGGTATTGGCGAAATGCGCCTGTTGACCCCGCTTCTGCGCCTGGCGATCCTGCTGGCCGTGCTGGTCGCGCTGCTGTCGGTTGCGGTCCGGCCCTGGGCCTACCACACGTCTTACCAACTGCGCGAACAGGCCAAGATCGACGCCGAGATCGAGCGCATCGCGCCGGGCCGGTTTTACCACTACGACGACGGCCGGCGGACGGTGTTCATCGAGCGCGCCAGCGACGGATTGGCGGACATGGAGGGCGTATTCATCCGCAGCCGCGATGCGACCGGGCTGGAAGTGATCTCATCGCGGCAGGGCCGCTTCGCCAGCCGGATCGCCGATGATCGCCATGAGCTGGCGCTGGTCGACGCCAATCTGTTCAAGGCCACCAGTGACGGTCCGGATGTGTTCGGCACCTTCGACACCTTCACCCTGCGGGTGCCGATACGGCAGCCCGCCCCACTCGCGGACCGGCCCAAGATGCGCCCGACCGCCGAGCTGTTCGGCACCAGCGACCCGAACGAGCGCGCCGAGCTGCAATGGCGGTTGTCCACGCCGGTCTCCACCCTGCTGCTGGCCCTGCTGGCCATCCCATTGAGCCGCAGCAAGCCGCGTGCCGGGCGCTACGGAAAACTGCTGCTGGCGCTGGGCCTGTATGTCCTGTACTTCAATCTGCTGGGCATGGCGCGCACCTGGGTCGAACAACAATCGCTGGCCAGCATCTGGTGGGTGCCCGGCCTGCTGGCCGGCATCACCATTGCCGCACTGACGCCCTGGCGGCAGTTGCGCGCCCGTTTCGCGAAGAGCCGCCATGCGCCTGCTTGATCGCTACATCGCCAGCGAATTCCTTCGCGGCATGTTGCCGGTGCTGCTGCTGCTCGGCGGCCTGCTGAGCTTTCTGGCACTGGCCGAGGAGCTGGACAACGTCGGCAAGGGCAGCTTCGGTACACTCTCGGCGGTGCGCGTGACGATGCTCACCATGCCGCGCATCCTGATCGACATCCTGCCGGTGATGGCCCTGATGGCGGCCCTGATCGGCCTGGGCCGGATGGCCAACAGCCGGGAGATCGTGGCATTTCGAGCCGCTGGCGTACCGCCCTGGCGGATGGCCGTCCCGCTGCTGGCGGTGGCCCTGACGCTGATCGCGCTGGTGCACCTGGGCCGCAGCCAGCTGATTCCGGGCTGGGAACGCCAGGTGCTGCAACTGCGCGCGGCGACCGTCGATCAGGTCCGCATCGATGGCGACCAGACCGAATACTGGACCCGGACCGACGATCAGCTGGTGCGGGTCGGCGAGGTGCTGTACGGCCGCATTCCGACCGATCTGGAGATTTACCGGCTCGACCGCGACCACCGGCTGACCTCGATCCTTCTCGCGCGTCGCGCCGACGCCATCGACGATGGCCACTGGTTGCTGCACGACGTGATCGTTCACGACCTGAGCGCACTCCAGTCCGAACCCGTCCACCTGTCGCAGTTGACCTGGGCCAACACCTTCACGCCTGCCCAGCTGGCCAGCCTCATCCAGCCGGCCTACACCCTGGCGCCGGCAGATCTGAAGGGTTACATCGGTTCGCTGCAGGCCAACAGCCTCAATACCCATCAGTACCGTTTCGTCTACTGGCAAATGCTCAGCCTGCCGGTTGCCCTGCTGGCGATGACCCTGCTTGCCCTGCCGTTCGTGCTCGGTTCGCCGCGCTCGGTGCCGGTCGGTCAACGGGTCGCACTCGGCGGCGGTATCGGGCTGGTGTTCTATCTGTTCGAACAGGTCATCGGGCACCTGGCGGTGCTGTATCGCCTCGACCCGATCGCGCTGGCGATGGCGCCCGATGTCGGCATCCTGCTGATCGCAATCTGGGCGATCTGGCGCCGCAGTTGATCCGCCGTCACCGCGTGTCGGTCAGCCATTGCTCGCGCCCGGCGACGACAAAACCGCCGTCGCCATGGCTCTTCAGGGTCACTTCGAATGCATGGCGTCCCGGTTCTGCCGGTTGGATGTCGATGATCCGGTAGGCGGCCGGCTCGGCCGGCGTGTGGCCAGAGGCCGAGGCAGTGCCGAACACCCGCATGCCGCCATCGCGCCGGAACACGTTGTGATGCAGATGTCCGTGCAGCACCACATCGGCCTCGGATGCCCGCAGTGTGACAGCCAGCGCGTCGGCATCGGCCAGCGCCTTTCGCCAGCCGGTCTGGCCGGGCAACGGCGGATGATGCAGCAGGACACAGACCGCGTCGCCACGCGCCCGCGCCTCGGCCAGGCAGTTGTCCAGCCGTTCGATCTGTCCACGCCCCAGGCGCCCGCGGGCCGATCCAATCGCGGTCGGAACGGCGCTGTCGAGACCGATCACCGTCAAACCCGGAAACCGCATCGCGACCGGATACCCGGCCTGCATGTCGCCGACATCGACGTCGGCCGGCAGATGCAGCCAGGGCCGCCACGCGTTCAGCAGCGCGCTGCACGAGTCGGCCCGGTAGATGTCGTGGTTGCCGGGCACCAGCAGCACCGGCGCGATGCCGTTCAGGCGGCGCAGCCAGTCGGTCGCCGCTGCGATTTCTTCGGGCAGCCCGATCTGGCACAGATCCCCGCCGAGCAGGATCAGATCCGGCGAGTCGGCTTCGACAGCGGCCAGCGTCTCGGCCAGTCGCTGCGGACGATGCAGCCAGCGCCGTCGTCGCTGCCAGGACAAATAACCGAGCATTCGTTTGCCCAGCCGCCGGTGCGCCGGCACCGCGTCGAGTGGGGTGAGGTGCGGATCGGTGATGTGGATCAGGCGCATGACGGGCGAGGCTCGATGGCAGGGGAGTTCGGCCAGCGCGCCCCGGGTGGGCGAACGGCAAGTCTTTTATACTGCCATCCGCGCGCACCGCGCCCAAACCTTCTTTTTCGACGACTCTGGATTTTGATGAGCATCCATGTCCATGCACTGGGTCAGGCGCCCGTTTCCCTCTGGCATCTGGACGCGCGCGAGCGCCTGCACCGCATGGTGGCGCAGCTGCCCGGCCTGAGCTGGTGCGAAGACCCATCGGCGCTGCCCGCTGATGCCCGGCTGCTGCTGGTGCGGGCCGACTACCTGTTCGACGTGCGCACCCTCAAGGCGCTGGCCGAACACGGCTCGGTCGCGCTGCGCTGCGAGCGCGACGACCGGCTGGCTGCCGCCATCGTCGATGCCGGCCAGTGGCAACCGGCCCACGCAATGTTGATGGAACAGGCGCCGCCGCCGGACGGCCTCGAAGTGATCGGCTCCGCTCAATTGGGCGGATTCAACCGCCAGCTGCGCCGGCACGATGCCCCACTGCTCGAACCGATCACCGAGGCCGACCAATCGCGCCTGGAAAACCGTCTGTACGGCAACGCCTACAAGGGCATCACCGACCTGGTCACCAAGTGGCTGTGGCCGAACCCGGCCCGGCATGGCGTGCGGCTGTGCGCGCGGCTGGGGATCACGCCGAACATGGTCACCGCATTCGGCGTGCTGCTGATGCTCGCCGCCAGTTGGCTGTTCCTGCACGGCCACTACGCCATCGGCCTGGCGCTGGGCTGGCTGATGACCTACCTGGACACCGTGGACGGCAAGCTGGCGCGGGTAACCGTGCGCTCCAGCAAGATCGGCCATGCCATGGACCACGGCATGGATCTGATCCATCCGCCGTTCTGGTACATCCTCTGGGGCATGTCGCTGACGGCGTTCGAGCCGGTGTTCGGACTGGAGCAAACTGCGCTGTATTGGGCAATCGGCCTGGGCTATGTGGTCGGCCGCCTGGTCGAAGGCGTGTTCGACCACTTCCTGCGTTGCAGTGTGTTCGTCTGGCGGCCGTTCGACTCCTACTTCCGGCTGATCACCGCGCGCCGCAACCCGTGCATGATCCTGCTCACCGCCGCCGTGCTGGTCGGCCGACCGGACTGGGGCTTCACCGCAGTGGCGGCCTGGACCGTGCTGACTACCGGCGTGCTGTTGGTGCGGATGCTGCAGGGCATCGCCCATCGCCTCACCCGGGGCCGGCTGGTGTCGTGGCTGGCCGATGAAAGCAGCGCGCGCAGCCAGCACCCGCGCGCCTTCCGCACGTTTTCGGGCACCCGCGCGGCCTATGCCGACGCCGACGCCTGAACTCGCGGCCGAGCGCCCGCAAACGTCGTTGCGCGGATTCATCGCCGCGCACATCGACCCTGCCGCGCCCCCCGATGCCGCCGTCGAAGCGCTGCTGGCGGTGATCCATCGACGCCACGGCGATGCCTTGCAGGCCGTGCTGGCCTACGGCAGCTACCTGCGCGGCAAGCGCGACACGGTGCTGGACTTCTACGTGCTGCTCGACGACTACCGCAGCCTGCGCGCCTGGCAGCGACCGCTGGCCGTGGCGCTGGCGCCCAACGTCTACCAGATCGGCGCCTCGTTCGACGCCGCCGACGGTCCGCGCACGGCACGCGCCAAGTACGCGGTGCTCACCCCGCGCCGCTTCCTGCGCGGCACCCGGCGCGAATTCCACTCCTACTTTTGGGCCCGCTTCGCCCAGCCCTGCCAACTGCTGTACTGCCGCGATGCCGGCGCGCGCGCCGCCGTTCTGGACGCGCTGGAAGCCGCGCCGCGCAGTTTCGCCCGTCGCGTGCTGCCCACCCTGCCCGCCCGGTTCGACAGCCGCGCCCTGTGGCAGGGCGGCCTGCGGCGGACCTACCGCTGCGAGCTGCGCAGCGAAAAGCCCGGCCAGGCGCAGGCGCTGTTCGAAACCAACAGGGCGCATTTCCAGGCGCTCACCCGGCTGCTGGCAGCCGAGTCGACCGGCTTAGATGCCGCGGCCGATGCGACCGGCGACAGCTACAGCCAACCGCAGCCCGGTGCCATGCGCCGCCGCCTCGCCGGCCTCGACTGGGGGCTGCGTGCCGCGCTCGGCAAGCTTCTCTCGGTGGCCCGCGTCGCCAAGGCGGCCACCACCTTCGAGGCGCCGCTGGAGTATCTGTTGTGGAAGATCGAGCGGCACTCCGGGATTCGCGCCAACCCCAGCCCGCGCCAACTGCGCCATCCGCTGATTTTCGCCTGGCCCCTGCTGTGGCGGCTGTACCGGCAAGGCGCATTCCGATGAACTTGCGCCGGACTCTCCAACTCCAAGCGCCATGGACGCGAACGTGAGCGAGCTGCCCGAACGGACCTCGGACCCGACGCCATCGGCGATGCGCCGGATACTCGGCAATTTTGGCTTGCTGGTGCGCGGGCGCGGCGTGGCTGCGCTGTTCGTGCTGGCCGCTACCGTGCTCACCGCACGCACCCTGGGCCCGGCCGATTTCGGCGTGGTGATGCTGGTGCATGCCTATGCCCTGGTGATTCGCGGCCTGCTGAACGTTCAGCCGTTCGAGTCGGTGGTTCGCTTCGGTGTGCCGCTGATCGAAACCGGCGACACGCCTGCGCTTCGCCGACTGCTGTGGCTCTCGCTAAAGGTCGATCTGGCCTGCGCGACATCGGCAGCGGCGCTGGCCATCATCGTCGCGCCGCTGGCCGCCTGGCTTTTCGACTGGCAGCAGCCGGTGGCGCTGACCGCGATGATCTACGGTGCGGTGCTGATCACCACCGCCAGCGGCACCGCGACCGGCCTGTTGCGGCTGTTCGACCGTTTCGACCTGCTCGGCCGCCAGCTCATGGTCGGCCCGCTGGTCCGCCTGGCCGGCGTGCTGGTGGCCTGGGCGCTGGATACCGGGGTCACTGGTTTCGTGCTGGCCTGGGCGCTGGGCTACGGGGCCGAACATCTGTTCACCATCGTCTGCGGCTGGCGTCTGTACGGCCACCGGATCGGTGGCCGTCTGCGTCCCAATCGCTCCGATGGCCCGCAGCCGCGGATTCCCGGGGTCGCCAACTTTCTGTGGGTCACTTACTGGCAGTCCAACCTGGACCTGGCCGGCAAGCAGTTGCCCACCCTGCTGGCCGGCGCCTTGCTGGGCAGCGTAGGCGCCGGACTGTTCCGGCTGGCCCAGCAAGTCGCCAGCGTTCTGGCCAAGCCGGCCGCATTGATCCGCCAGGTGGTGTTCCTCGATCAGACCCGACTGCATCATCGCGGCGACCGCGATTTCGGCCGGATCACCCGGCTCACCGCGCTGCTGGCCGGCGCCAGCGGCGCTTTGTTCGTGATGCTGGCCCTGGTCATCGGCGAGCCGCTGCTGCGGCTGTTTGTCGGCGAAGAATTCGTCGCCGCATCGGGCCTGCTGACCGTAATGTTGTTTGCCTCCACGCTGGAACTGGCCTCGGCTCCGCTGCGCACCGCCGCCTACGCCATCGGCAAGGCCGGCACACTGCTGCGCATCCATGTCGCAACGACTTCGCTGTACATGGTGCTGTTCTTCGCGCTGACCTCCAGCATGGGGCTGATCGGCGCCGGCGTCGCCGCTGCCAGCGCAGCGCTGATTGCCTTGATGGGACAGATCTGGCTGCTCAACCGACAGCGCATCCCAGCTCCGAGTCGCCCGGATTGAAGCGCAGCGAAAGTCCGGGACCGCCGATGCCCCAACCATCACCACAAGCCCCGGCTTACGGGCCTGCGGCCCTGAGCCAGGCTACGCCATCCCCCACCACCGCCGCGCATCCCCAGCTCCGAGTACCCCGGATTGCAGCGCAGCGAAAATCCGGGACCGCCGGACAGAGATCGAAGCCGCACGCAACCGGCGGGCCTCACCACCCGCCAGTGACGCGCACCTACCCATCTGACGCGGGTGCGGCTCGTGTCCTGCATGCAACAGCGCAGCGCCTTACCTCAGCAAACCAAAAAACAACTCGCCAGCCGGCGTCGACAGCCACCACAACGCCCCCAGATTGATCGTGACCGTCAGCCAGAACACGACCTGAAACGACGGCTTGCGCGACTTGTGGCGCAGCAGCCGCTGGGCCATCACCGCGCCCGGCCAGCCACCCAGCAGCGCCGCGCTGTGCAGCGTGCTTTCCTGTATCCGCCAGCGACCCGCCCGCGCGGCCGATTTGTCCAGCGCGTAAAGCGCAAACGCGAACACGCTCATCGCCGCATAGGCCAGCAACAACCAATCGGGCCGCGCCGAGGCCAGCAACAAATAACCGAACGACGCCAGCGAAACCCCGGCCAGCAAGGGCCACAGGCCGATTCCCCTGAAAACACCGGCCCGCGACACATCCCGCTGAGTGGCCCGCTGCACGCGGTCGCCCTCTGCCGCGTACGCCACCTGCACCGCTCGCGGCCGCCCTCGGATATCAGTCGCCAAGCGGTAACTTACCCGCTCGCCGCCCACTGGCCGCGCAGCCCGCCCGGAAAACGCCTTGACATGAACAAACACGCGCTCGCCACCGGCATCGGGCGTGATGAAGCCGTAGCCCTTCCCGTCGCGCCAATCGGAGATCCGTCCTTGGGCTCGCATGCCGAAACTACTCGAACACGGCCGCCGTACGGCTTGCCGAGGCCATCAGCATTCCGTCGTCGCGGCCCAGCAAAACCACGGGGCAGGTGGCCAGCGCGATCAAGCGCTGCTCCAGTTCTTCCATCGCCAAATCGCGCTCCCGCCAAAGCTTGCGCTCGCAGGTTGCAGAGCGGCCCCCGACCAGATCACCGATGCCGACGGACATATCCTTGAACCGATTCGCGCCCACAATCGCTTTACCCGCGACCAACCCGCAATACCGGGTGATGCGCTGCCCCCGATAGACGTTTTGCTGACCACCGGCGTGCACGCCTCCCGAAGTGACGCATCGACACCCGGCCGATGGCAAAACCGGTGCCAATGGTCAGGCCCGCATTCAAATCATCAAAATCTGCCATGCAACTGCGGCCTGGGCCAGAAAACCAACCGCGAACGACAGCGTGCGCACCCACGGAATGCCAAACGTGAAGCTGACCGCGTGTACCACCCGAGCCCAGAAATACGCGACCGCCGCCGTGCCGACCAGCTCAGTCGCCGCACCCACGTGACTGGCGACCAGCACCAGAGTGGCAAAGACCACCAGGTTTTCCACCGCGTTGGCATGCGCCTTCATCAACCGTTGCGCCCACGGCGACTGCGGTTTGGGCGCAGCGGGATAGCCCACCGCGTCAATCAAGCCACGTACTGCAATGCGATCAAGCACATAGGGCAGCCACAACAGCCCCGTGAACGCCGCCACCAACGCAAGGTAAAACAGTTCGGTCTTCATCAGCTCCCCCTCAGATGGAAATTACCCGTAAAACGGAAACCGAGGCGGCAGGCTGTGACACCGTCCCACCCCGACCCCCCCTGCCTCTGCGGCCGCACCGCACGCCCAACGGTTCCCCGATGCACGCCGAATGCCCGGCGATTCGCCGGTAACTATAACCTCCACCCGCCCAAGCGGAATACATTGCCGCATGGCGCGAACCGTGCCCCGCAGCGGAGTCCGCCAAGGGCGGCGGCGGCGAAGGATGCAGGCCCGACCAGAGCGACCCTCGGGCGGCATTCGCGACGACGCCGTGGCACCCCTGGCCGTGGAGTGCCTTCGTAGCCCTCGAGCGTGCCAATCGGCCGCAGGCTGAATGACGCTGGCGGCGCAAAGCGGCCGTGACTCTGGCCAACAAACAGGCCCGGCGGCTCTGGGCCGCCGAACACCACCGCAGCGACTTCGACCCCAACCAACTCAGCGAACGCCCCGCGCCGATGACCCACCGGAAACCCGACCCACCGACCCATCCTCCCGAGTTGCAGCGAGCCCCTCGACACATGGCAAACGTGTCGGTCCCCAAGGCAGCCAAGCCGATAACAATACTGGCCGAACCCGGCCGATAGAACGTGTGGCCCCGCCTTGGCGGATTCCATGATGGCCCGAGCCCCCGCGCTCACCCCAAGGCCGAATACACGACTGCAACCAACCTCGTCGGCCACGATTCGAGTCCGTCCGGAGATTCAGGAATCAGGGGTTGCAGGGGGAGTCCTTACATGATCGGTCAGGCCGGAACCATTGCGACGACGCGGGGACCAATAGCAAAATGCCAGCAGTCAGAAGCAGTATGTCCTGGATGACATAGATGGTTTTTGCCACCGTTGTGGGGATGTCCGCTAGGGACCATGGCAAGGCGACCGTCCCGAAAATGGTGAGACCAATTGACAGCCAGCGAACCAAGTTGCGGCCGCGATAGATGGCTCTCAGGTAGAAGTAGATGACGGTGAATGCGAAGAGCCAAGCAACAACGGCCCCGATTGAATCTGGCAGGCCTTTCGTTGCAAACGCATACATGAATCCAAGGGCATAACTGCACGCGTGGATTGCGACGGATGTTTTTACTGTACGCGGTGGCATACGCCTCTCTCCGGTCCAACGCCCGAATTAAGCCGACTGTCAACGCCGACTGAAACCTGACCCACCCTGCCGAAGTAAATCTGACCCACCCGGGTGATTCAGTCTGCCGGGTTGTCGGCGGACCGTCGTTGGATCAATCCTGCTTTGCGTTTGTCCTTGAGTCGGTAGCTTTCTCCCTTCAGCGGTATGACGTGGGCGTGATGCAACAGGCGGTCGAGGAGCGCTGCGGCAAGCGCGCTGTCGCCGGCGAGGGTTTGATCCCACTGCCCGAAGTTGAGGTTGCTGGTCACGATCAGGCTGCCATGCTCGTAGCGTTGGGCGACCACCTGGAACAGATCATGAGCGGTGATCTTGTCCAGCGGCAGGTAGCCCAGCTCGTCGATGATCAGCAACCGTGGCGTTCGCACGTTGCTGCGCAGCAGGCCGACGAGACGTTCCTGACGCCGTGCGGTAACGATCTCGCGCATCAGGTCGGCGGCGGTGTAAAAGCGCACCTTGTAGCCGTTCTCGGCGGCTTTCAGACCGAGCGCCAACGCCAGGTGGGTCTTGCCCACACCCGAAGGCCCCAGGAGCACGACGTTCTCGCCGCGTTCGACGAAGGCCAGCGTGGCCAGTTCGGCGAACTGCTTGCGATTGGCGCCGGCAAAGGCGAAATCGAAGTCCTCCAGCCGCTTGACCACCGGGAAGCCGGCGGTGCGCACCAGCATCGTGCGGCTGCGATCCTGGCGCTGGGCGGTGTCACCGACCGCCCCATTGGAGCCACCCATGATCGGCTTAATGGAGCCACTTGCAGGCTCCGGAAAACGGGTCTCGAACGGGGTGCAGTTTCAGGGGTTTTGTGGGGTCTTGGCAACTGCCGGTTTTGCGGTCTCCG
>JAXMJH010000032.1:0-15616 GCA_034376725.1 Lysobacteraceae bacterium
CGGCAAAGCGACGTTCCGCCTGATCCAAAACGCCAACTGCCAGACCACACCGACTACACTCGCAGATCCTATCCACCATCGACTCGGTGCGAGCCAAAACACGCCCGCTCCAGGCTCATACCTGAATTGGAAAAGACTGCCCCGAGCTGCAGGTGCGCAGATCGCCTGCTTGACGATCAGGCGGCCTGCGGCGGCCGGACCTTGAACCAGGCGGCATACAGCGCCGGCACGAACAGCAGGGTCAGCGCGGTGGCCACGATCAGGCCACCCATGATCGACACCGCCATTGGCCCGAAGAATACCGAGCGCGACAGTGGAATCATCGCCAGCACGGCGGTCATCGCAGTCAGCACGATCGGCCGGAACCGGCGCACAGTGGCCTCGATCACCGCATCCCAGGGCGTCTGCCCGGCAGCGATGTCCTGCTCGATCTGATCGACCAGGATGACCGCATTGCGCATGATCATGCCCGACAGCGCCACCGTGCCCAGCATGGCCACGAAACCGAATGGAACCCGGAAGATCATCAGGAACAGGACCACCCCGATCAGCCCGAGCGGGGCCGTGGCGACCACGATGAGGGCGCGCGGGAGACTCTTGAGCTGGATCATCAGCAGGGTGAATACCACCACCGCCAGCAGCGGCATGCCGGCGCGTACCGAGGCCTGGGCGCGTCCGGACTCCTCGACCGTGCCGCCTACCGCCAGCCGATAGCCCATCGGCAGACCGTCCCGCAAATCCGACAGGGTCGCGTCGATCTGGGCGGTCACCACCGCCGGCAGCACGTCCGAGTAGATGTCGGCGCGCACAGTGACTGTCGGCTGGCGGTCACGATGCCAGACCACGCCACGCTCGAAGCCGTGCTCCAGACGCGCAATCTGGGACAGCGGGATGCTGCCGCCGCCGCTGGTCGGCACCGCAAGGCTGGGCAGCAGCGCCAGACTCTCGCGCTCCTGCTCCGGCCCGCGCAGCAGGATTTCGATCAGCTCATTGTCCTCACGAAAGGTGCTGACATGGATGCCGGACAGCGAACTCTGCAGAAACCGCGCCAGGTCGCTGGCGGTGACGCCGAGCGCACGGGCCCGGGCCTGGTCGATGTCGAGTCGTACCACCTTGCTCTGCCCGCGCCAGTCGAGATTGGTATTGCGCGTTTCCGGATGGGCACGGATGCGCTCGGCCACCTGCTCGGCCAGCGCCAGCACGGTATCGACGTGCTCGCCCGAAACCCGGAACTGCACCGGATAGCCGACCGGTGGGCCATTTTCCAGCCGGGTGACCCGGGCCTGTAACCCGGAAAACTCGGTGTCCAGCCGCTCGATCAGCCACGAACGAATCGCCTCGCGGGAATCGATGTCGCGGGTGACGATGAGAAACTGCGCGAAATTCGCCGCCGGCATCTGTTGATCGAGCGGCAGATAGAAGCGCGGCGCCCCGACCCCGACAAAGGCGGTATAGCTCTCGATCTCATCTGTCCCTCGCGACGCGAGCAGCGCTTCGAAACGGTGCGCCTGGGCATCGGTTGCGCGCAGTGAGGCGCCTTCTTCCAATTGCATGTCGACCAGCAGCTCCAGTCGTCCAGACGCCGGAAAGAACTGCTGCGGAACGAAGCGGAACAGCCCGATGGCGATCGCAAACGACAGCAGGGTCAGGGCAATGACCCAGTTTCGCCGGCGCAAGCAGCTTGCCAGCCAGCTCCGCACCCGCCGGTAGAATGCGCTCTGGTAAGGATCGCGCCCCGCATGCCGACCGCCGCCCGCGGACGGCAGCAGGCGATAGCCGAGATAGGGCACGAACACCACCGCCGCGATCCAGCTGAGAATCAGCGCTATGGTGATTACCTCGAAAATCGACCGGGTGTACTCGCCAGTGCTCGACTGTGCCGTGGCGATCGGCAAGAAACCGGCAGCGGTGATCAGCGTTCCGGTCAACATCGGGAAGGCTGTCGCATCCCACATGAATGCGGCCGCCTTGATGCGATCGAGCCCCTGCTCCATCTTCACCGCCATCATCTCGACCGCGATGATGGCGTCGTCGACCAGCAAGCCCAACGCCAGCACCAGCGCGCCCAGCGAAATCTTGTGCAGCCCGATGTCCAGGTAGGCCATCGACGCGAAGGTCATGGCCAGCACCAGGGGCACGCTCAACGCCACCACCAGGCCGCTGCGCACGCCGAGCGAGAGGAAACTGACCACAAGGACGATGATCACCGCTTCGGTCAGCACCCGAACGAATTCACCGACGCCGGCGCGCACGGCGCGCGGCTGGTCGGCCACCCGCTCCAGCGTCATGCCGGCCGGCAGCGCCTGCTGAAGCCTGCGCACTTCGGCGTCCAGATGCTCGCCCAGCTCGACGATGTTGCCGCCCTTCTGCATGGCCACGGCGAGCCCGATGGATTCCTGGCTGACATGCCGCATGCGGGGCGCAGGAGGGTCGGAGAATCCGCGGTGCACATCGGCCAGATCGCCGAGCGTGAAGTCCCGGTCGCCAACCCGCAGCGGGAACGCGCGGATCGACTCGACCGATTCGAACTGGCCCGAGACCCGCAGGCGGATCCGTTCGTCTGCGGTTTCGAAAAACCCCGCAGCCAGCACGGCGTTCTGGTCATTGAGCGCTGCCTGAACCTGCTGCAGCGGCACGCCAAGGGTCGCCAGCTTGGTATTGCTCAACTCGATCCAGATCTTTTCGTCCTGCAGTCCGATCAGCTCGACCTTGGCGACATCCTTGACCCGCTGAAGCTCAAGTTGAAGGCGGTCGGCGAAATCCTTGAGCGTGGCATAGTCGTAATCGGCGCCGATCAGGGCGTAGATGTTGCCGAAGGTGTCGCCGAACTCGTCATTGAAAAACGGACCGATCACTTCCTGCGGAAGCGTGTGTCGAATGTCGCCGACTTTCTTGCGGATCTGATAGAACAACTCGGGCAGATCGCGGGAGCGCATGTGATCGGCGGCCATGAAGAACACCTGCGACTCGCCCGGCCGCGAGTAGGAGCGAATCCACATGTATTCGCCGGTTTCCATGATCTTGCGCTCGATGCGCTCGGTGACCTGCCGGCCGACCGCCTCGGCCGTGGCGCCCGGCCACAGGGTGCGCACCACCATCACCTTGAAGGTGAACGGCGGATCCTCGCTTTGCCCCAGATCGACGAAACTGGCAGTGCCCAAAATCGCAAGCAACAGCATGGCGTATAGCACCAACCCGCGATTACGCAACGCCCATTCCGAAAGATTCCATCCGCTCATCGGGCCGGCTCAGCGCGGGTCGAGAAGCGAGATCGGACGGTTTTCGCTATCGACCGGCTGAACCCGCTGCCCGTCCTGGAGCAGCGAGACGCCGGCTACCACGACCCAGTCGTCGGGTCGAAGGCCGTCCCCGACGATTGCCCTGTCCTGCTCGAACGACACAATCGTCACCGGTCTTCGCTGTACGGTGTCGCCGTCAGGCGCAAGAACCCAGACGAACGGGCTGTCGCCGAACCGTGCCACCGAAGGCAACGGCAGCGTCAGTGCGCCCGTAGCGTCTGCAGCAACGAACACGCGCGCGCTCTGGCCAAGCTCGGCACCGAGCGCCTGCGCATCGAAGGCGACCCTGGCGGCGTAGGTTCGGCCCTGGACATCGGCCTCGGGCGACAACTCGCTGATGTTGCCGGAAACGCGCCGGCCCTGCCTGGCCCAGAGTTCGATCTGGACAGCATCGCCGATCGCGAAGTGCGCGATGTCCCGCTCCGGAACACTGATCGCGATTTCCCGGGCACCGTCTACCGCCAGCACGAAGACCGCCTGTCCTGCCGAAACCACCTGACCCGCCTCGGCGCGGCGCTCGACGACCACGCCATCGGCAGGCGCCAGCAGTTGCGTGTATGCCAGCTGGTTCATCGCGACGGACAGTTGTGCGCGCGCTTCGCGCACCCGTGCCTGGGCGGCTTCCAGGCGGGTTTGCCGCGAGTCGAAATCGGACTGGCTGATCAGCCGTTCGTCGAGCAGGGACCGATAGCGATCGCGCTCGGATAGGGCCAGCACTTCCTCGGAGCGGGCCGATTCGAGCTGGGCCTTTGCGGCATCGGCCCGGAGCGAGAAGTCGACGTTATCGAGTTCGGCGAGAACCTGTCCCTCGCGAATGCGGTCGCCGACTTCGGCCGAGCGCGATGCAATCCGACCGGCCACTCGAAATGCCAGCTCGGGCTGCCGATGAGCCACGACGATGCCGGCAAAGGCCGTCCAATCGCCCGTTGCCGGACTCGGCTGCGTTACCATGACAGGGCGCGGAGACGGCGGTTGGGGCTTTTCACTGCATGCAGCAACCAGAAAAAACGCCACCGATCCAACCAACGCCGATCGAATCAGCCTGGTGCAAACGGTCATTTCTGAATTCCCTCTCGAGTAGGCCGATTCCGAAGACGCGGTTTGTGAACCTGATAGTATAGTATCCCGTGACTGGATCGCAGCCATGCCGTTGAGCGTCGCCCCCAAGAAGCGCCACCCCCGACCGGGCCGCCCCAAGGATCCGGCGAAGCGCGAGGCTATTTTCGAGGCGGCCAAGAAGCTCTTCCCCGAGCACGGCTACGATGGCGTCAGCATGGATGCAATCGCCGCCGAGGCCGGCGTTTCGAAGCTTACGCTATACAGCCACTTCAGGGACAAGGACGAACTATTCCTGATCGCCGTCGAAGCTGTCTGCAAACAACAACTTCCACCGGAAGTGTTCGAACTGGGCCCGGACCGAAGCTGCATCAGGGAGGTTCTGCTGCGTGTGGGACGGCGTTTCATCGACCTGGTCGCTGGCGAGAACACCATCCAGGTTTATCGCATGCTGGCGGCCCGGGCACCGAACAACAGCGAGCTGTCGGACATCTTCTTCGAGGTCGGCCCGCGCCTCACCATCAAGCCGCTGGAAAACTTTCTTCGCGAGACCGACAAGTCGGGAGTGCTCGATGTGCCCGACCCGGCGCAATCGGCCGAGCACCTGTCCTGCCTGTTCAAAGGGGTCTGGCACACCCGGCGCATCATCGGTTGTTCCGGCCAGCTCAGCCCCGAAGAAATGGACGCCCACCTCCGAAGCGTCGTCGACCTGTTCGTTCGCGCGCACGAACCCCGAAATTCTTCGGCAGGGCAATCGTCACAATGACCTCCGGCACTTCGTCCAGCTTTCCGCACAACGCATCCTGACCGCCTTTGCGGCGGCGACCCTTTTTCCACGCCCTCACGACTGCACGCCATGACCATCGAAATCGAAGCCGCACGCTCTGCCATGATCGAACAGCAGATTCGACCCTGGGAAGTGCTCGACCCCCGCGTACTCGATGCGCTGAGGACGGTGCCCCGGGAGGAGTTCGTACCGGTGCGTCACCGCCAGCTTGCCTTCGCAGATCTCGCGATACCGCTGGAGCACGGGGAATCGATGCTCAAACCAACGGTGGAAGGCCGACTGCTGCAGGCGCTGGATCTGGATGCCAGCGATTGCGTGCTGGAGATCGGTACCGGTTCCGGGTTTTTCGCCGCCTGCCTGTCGCGGCTGGCGCGGGCGGTCACCAGTATCGATATCCATCCCGACTTCACCAAACAGGCCGCCGCGCGCTGCGCCGGGCTGGGCTACGGCAATATCGACTGGTTGGCCGCGGACGCGTTCGCGTTCGAGCCTGGTCGGCAATTCGATGCCGTGTGCTGCACTGGCTCGGTCGCCGTCGTTCCGGATCGGTTTCTGAGCTGGGTCAGGCCCGGTGGCCGGCTCATCGTGGTCAAAGGGCTGTCGCCGGTGCAGGAGGCCCTGCGATTGACCAGGACCGACTCCGGCTGGACGACCGAAAGCCTTTTCGATACCGATATTCCCTACCTTCACGGGGCCGAACCGGTGGACCGGTTTACCCTTTGACCCGAATTCCATTTGAAACACGGACGCCCTCGACCATGAAAGTCTACTTCCCGATGCTTGGTTTCGCCCTTTGTCTCTGGGGTTCGAGCGCTGCTGGCGCCGATCTGGTGGAAGCCTACAACCTGGCGCGGCAAAGTGATCCCCAGCTCAGCGCGGCCGAAAATCGCCTGCGCGCGGAGTCGGAGAATATCGTGCAGGCGCGTTCCAACCTGCTGCCGCAAGTCAGCGGTGCGGGCAATTTCACTGAAGGCGAGCGGGACCAGACCGCCACACAGATCATCTCGATCGATCCGAGAATCGTCAGCACCAGCGTCAGCAATGCCGAGACGTTTTCGCGCAACTGGAGCCTGAGTCTCAGCCAGTCGATCTACGACCACAGCAACTACACGCGGCTCAAGGCCAGCCGCAGCCGCGAGTCGCGCGCCGAGGCCGACTTCGCCGCTGCCCGCAACGACCTGATGGTCCGGGTCGCCGACGCCTACTTTCAGGTGCTGACGACGATCGAGACGCTGGCCTCGTCGCGCGCCGAGGAGCGCTCGGTGAAGCGCCAGCTGGAACAGGCCGAAATGCGCCTGGAGGTCGGCCTGTCGCCAATCACCGACGTGCATGAGGCACGCGCCCGGTACGACACTTCACGCGCCAACACCATCGCCTCGCAGAACGCCTACGAAGATGCCCTGGAAGCGCTGGCCGAGGTGACCGGTCAGGCGATGAGCGGCCTCCGGGGCCTGTCGCCCGACTTCGAGCCGCAGTTGCCCGAGATCACCGACTCGGAAACCTGGGTCAAACTGGCGCTGGAAAACAATCCGGTCCTGCAATCCCGGCTGATGGAAATGCAGGCGGCAAACTACGACATCGCCACGGCGCGCTCCAGCCACCTGCCGACGCTTTCTGCCACTGCGGACTACAGCGACGGCGGCAACACGTCGGATATCCGCGTTGGCGGCAATCTGTTGCCACGCAGCTCCAGCAGCAGCGACGGCTACACCATCGGGATCCGTCTCGATGTGCCGATTTTCACCGGCTTCGCCACCCAGTCTCGGGTTCGCCAGGCGGTCAACCTGCGCGATGCCAGCGAAGACCAGGCCGAACAGCAGCGCCGCGCCGTCACCCGGCAGACCCGGAACGCATTCCGCGCGTTGATCGCCGGTATCGCCGAAGTCGAGGCGCGGCGGCTGGCGGTGGTTTCGGCGACCAGTGCGCTGGAGGCCACGGAAGCCGGTTTCGAGGTCGGCACCCGCACCATCGTCGACGTACTGATCAGCCAGCAACAATTGTTCAGTGCCCAGCGCGAATACGCCCAGGCACGCAACCTGTTCATGGTCAACACACTCCGACTGAAGCAGTCGGCCGGAACCATCGCCGCCGATGACGTGATTGCGGTCAACACGCAGCTGGTGGCCGACGCCGAGGCGCTGCTGGAAGCCGCAGAAAACGAGCCGGTTCGCTAACCGCCTGCCTCCGGGCGGGCCGCAGCCGGGAAGCACTCGGCGATCAGCGCCAGCGTGCGATCGACGGCGCCGCGCTGAGCCGACACCAGGGCGGCGCCGGCCTGACCCATCGCCTGGCGCCCTGCCTCGTCGGCGAGGAGCTCAAGCAGCGCCTCGGCGACCGACTCGGCATCGGCTTCCTGGCGCATTCCGCCGGCCGCCTGGAGCATTTCGGCGACTTCGGTGAAGTTGAACATGTGCGGTCCGACCACGACCGGCACACACAGCGCTGCCGGCTCGAGCACATTGTGGCCACCGATGGCCTGCAGGCTGCCGCCGACGAACGCCACGTCGGCGCAGGCGTAGAACGCGAGCAGCTCGCCAAGGGAATCGATCACAAAGCAGTCGCTGGCCTGGTCGGGTGTCCGGTCGGCGCTGCGGGTCCTTACCTGCCAGCCCGCGTTGCGGGCCTGCAAGACGACCGGCGCGAAGCGCTCCGGGTGTCGCGGCGCCCAAAGCAGCAGGGCATCGCGGTATCGCTGCCGAATCCGCTGATGCATCGCGATCACCGCCGCCTCTTCGTCGGGATGGGTGCTGGCGGCAATCCAGACCGGGCGAGCGCCCCAGCGTCGGCGCATCGCATCGGCACCTGCCCTGAAGCCTTCGGGCACGGTCATGTCGTACTTCAGATTGCCCACCGCCCTGACCCGATCAGGACGCGCGCCGAGCATTTTCAAGCGCTCGGCATCGGCCTCGGACTGGGCTGCGATGACGCAGGCGGTGTCGATGATCCGCGCCATGATCTTTCGGACCGGCCCGTACCCATTGAGCGATTTCTGCGACAGCCGGGCGTTGGCGACAACCAGCGGGATCTGTCTCTGCGCACAGCCGAGGTAAAGATTCGGCCAGATTTCGGTTTCCATGATGATCGCCAGCCGGGGTCTGAGCCGGCCCAGGAAACGATCGACGCTGTCGGGCAGGTCGTAGGGCGCATAGACATGAAAAACGCGCGTGCCCCAGAGCGCCTGCACCTGCTCGGAGGCAGTCGGCGTGAAGCAGGTCAATGCGATCCGGTGCTCGGGATACTGCACGAACAAGGCTTCGATCAGCGGCGTAGCCGCTTTCACCTCGCCAACCGATACCGCATGCACCCAGATCACCGGCTGGCGGGGCACTGCTTGAAAGAATCCAAAGCGTTCCGGCCAGCGGCGCAGGTACTCCCGATAGCGGAATCCGCGCCAGATCAGGTGATAGACGATCATCGGCAGGGACAGATAGAGCGCCAGTGAATAGAACACCCGGACCAGGCGCAGCGTGAGAGGCTGGATCATCGCCGCAAGCATAGCCGAGGCAGGTCTCGGGAGTCTGTCGGACATTGGCGCGAAATGCAGAAAATCGGCCGGCGTGGTCGATATTGCCGCCAACTCTCCACCGGTGACCAGGCAGCCGGTCGGCAAGCCATCGAGTATCTGCCTTGTATCAACCGGCAGTTGCCTCGATCTGCGAGTCTCGAACGCGTGATGGACGGCCTATCCCTGTCTGCCCTGTGGCAAAGTCAGCGATCGACTGGCGAACGACATAAGCTGCCTGAAATGCACACCCGGATTCGCTTCTGATGGCCAAAGCCGACGTACCTGCCGGGCCGCCCGCGCCGCCCCGTACGCCCCGACACTGGCCGATGTGGGTCGCGATCGCCGTCGCGGCGACCATGGCCAGGCTGCCGCGATCAGTACAGCGCGGCCTCGGCCGTCTGCTGGGGACAGTCCTGTATCGCGTTGCGCCGTCCCGGCGGCGAGTCGTGGAGGTGAATCTCGGCATCTGCTTTCCCGAGCGCTCGCCGGCGGATCGTCGGGCGCTGGCCCGCGCGCATTTCACGGAGGTCGGACGCGGGCTTTTCGAGTTTCTGCGCGCCTGGTGGGGCGGCTTGGGTTCTCTGCCTTCGAATGTGAGCTGGCGCGGCCTGGAGCACCTGAAAGCCGCCCGGGAAAGCGGACGGGGCGTCATCCTGCTGTCCGGCCACTTTCTTCACTTCGAGCTGTGTGGGCGCCTGCTCTGTCAGCACACTGCGGCTGCCGCGATGTACCGCCCGATGAACTCGCCGGTGCTCGACTGGGCGGTGCGAAAGGGCCGGCTGCGTTATGCCGAGGCGGTCTTCCCGCGCGACAGCCTGCGTCCGGCAGTCCGTTACCTCCGGTCCGGTGGCGTGCTGTGGTTTGCCCCGGATCAGGACAGCCTGCGCGGCGAGAGCGTATTCGTCCGGTTTTTCGGGCGACCGGCCTGGAGCCTGACCTCGACCCATCAGTTGGCCCGTCTTTCCGGCGCACAGGTCATCCCGTTCCGCCATCGGCGCAGCGCGGACGGCAAGGGTTTCGAAATCGAGATCGGCGAACCCCTGGCCGATTTTCCGGGTCCCGACCCGGTCGCCGACACGGCGCGCGTCATGGCGGAAATAGAAGCGATGATCCGCCGCGCACCGGCCGAATATCTCTGGCTGCATCGCCGGTTCAAGCGTCAGTCGCCGGGTGGCCAGTCGCCGTATTGAGTCGGACGGATTGCCTGACTCCCCGGTCGAGTCTCAGTAAAGGCGCGGCTCACCGGGTGGCCGGGTCTTGAACCGTCGATGCTGCCAAAGGTATTGCTCGGGATGGGCGCGTACCCGGCCCTCCAGCGCGGCCATGTAGCGCCGCGCCTCCGCTTCGGCCGATGCATCGGCGACATCGGCCAGCGGCGCCTCGATTTCGACCACGTAACGCCTTGGCGCCTGTCGCCAGGCCCAGACCGGCAGAACCGGCGCCGCGCTCAACCGCGCCAGCCGCGGCGTGATCGCCAGCGTGGCCGCCGAAACGCCAAAGAACGGGGCGAAGACATGGTGGACATTGAAATCCTGATCGCCGATCAGCACCACCACGCGGTTGTCCCGAAGCGCCCGAACCACGCCGCGCAGATTTCTCTTGTCGAGCAGCCGATCGATGAATCGCGAACGACCATGACTGACCGCCGCCTCCAGCCACCGGCTGCCGTGGCGCCGGGCCAGGGTGTCCAGACGCATGCCCAGACGCTCGGACAGGATGCGTGCGCCCAATTCCATGGGCAGTTGATGGGTCGCCAGCAGCAAGGCGCCCCGGCCGTCGGACAATGCCCGCCGAAGGTGATCCAGACCGCGCACCTCCGCGATCGGCTCGATACGGGTCGGTGCGCCATACCAGGCCAGGGCATTCTCGAAGATCGCCGTCACTGCAGAAGCCATGCTGGCCCGCACCAGACGGCGCTGCGCGCGCCCATCGAGCTCGGGGAAGCACATCGAGATATTTCGCCGGGTGATGTGCCAGCGGCGCCGAAGCAGCGGAGCGAGCAACGCGGCGCCAAGGCAGCCGAGCCGGGGCAGCCAGCCCACCGGCGCTCGCGACAGCAGCCTTCCGATGCCGGTAATCAGTCGGCCCCGCACACCCCGTGGATCAGGGCCGCGCCGGGAATTCATGCCGAATGGTCGTCCGCATCCGAGTCTCGCGCCATCAACGAGCCGGCATAAAGCGCCGCCAACAGCAGGGCCAGACCACCCCAGAAGGTCGAATAGAACGCGAGGTGGGTGTTCAACGGGAACACCGTCACCGCCAGCGCCATCGCCGGAATACGCGCCCGCTCGCGCGCGGCCGGGCTCGACCAGCGCCAGGCCCGCCAGGCCAAGGCAGCACCCGCCAGCCAGATCAGCAAGCCCAGGGTGCCGGTTTCGCTGGCCACCTCCAGAATGATCTGGTGAGCATGAAAGGCGCCATCGTGGCCGTCCTGCAACCAGGGATCATCGGCTGGCGCATGCTCGGCATAGGCATCGCGGAAACCGCGCACGCCCACGCCGTTGACCGGATGCTCCCGGTACATGGCGAGCGCGGCGCGCCAGATCGGCAGCCGACCCGACAGCGCGTGATCAAGACCCGCCTCGCCACCCACCAGCGCGACCGCCGTGCGCGCCAGCCGCCCCTGCAGCCGCTCCGAAATCAAGGCGGCCGAACCGGCCAGGACCAGCACCGCCAGGCCCATGTAGGCGCTCTTTCTCCAGCCAAACCGCAGCACGGCGGAAATCGCCAGGACGATGGCCAGGGTCACCCAGGCGGCACGGGCGCCAGCCATCAGGACGACGGCGACCAGAAGCGCCGCCGCAACCAACCAGCCAGCGCTGCCGCCGATCCGACCGCCAAGGTGCAGGACGAACGGCGACAGGCTTGCCAAGACCAGACCCAGCTTGGGATTGCCGGCGCCGAACACACCAGTCAGGCGCTCGGCATCCGAGGCACCGCCCAGGCTGACAGAAAACAGCGCCTGCGCCATGCCATCGAACAGCCAGACCGCAGCAATCGCGCCGATGCCGCGCAGGGTGATGGCGCGACCCCGCTCGGTGGCCACCGCCATGGCGACCAGCCAGAGGAAGGGTAGATAGCGCAGATCGACCATCGCCTCGGAGAACGAACGGGCCGGATTGACGCTGAATGGAGCGGACAGGATTTCCGGCAGCCAGTAGGTCAGGAACATGGCCGAGGTCAGCGCCCAGGCCGCGCGACTGAGCAGCTCGGTGCCGCCCCGGAACCGGTGCCAGAGCAGCATGCCGATGGCAAACACCGCGCCCAGCGACAGCACGCCCTCGGCGATACCGACGGTGGGCCACAGCGCCACCTGCGCCAGGACCCACCAGGGCGCCCAGCGAAAGGCGGTTTCAGGACTGACAGAGCTGGACATACAGATTCAACGTGGCGGCCTGCATCCGGGCCAGAGTGTAGGGAATGGTAACCGGCGCTGTCGACGGGGCAGCGAGCAAACGGATTGCACCAGTCGTCAGGGCATCGATGTCGGAGGGTTCGATTGCGCCCTCGGGAAACAGTTCTTGCAGCAGTTCGCCTACGCCGCCATGCGACCAGCCCAGGACCGGACGACCCACCGACAGCGCCTCCAGCACCGTGCGGCCGAATGCTTCGGGCCGGTCGGAAAGCTGCATGATCAGGTCGGAAGCCGCGTACAGCGCCTGCATGTCGTCCCGTGGCGGCGAAACCGCGAGCCACGGTTCGACGCCCCGTTGCTGCGCCAGTTGCCGCAGCTGCGCAAGGTACCGCTGGCGTCCCTGCTGTTCGACGCCAACCAGAAGCAGCCGTGCATCCACACCGCTCTGGCGCAGGCGCGCCAGTAGCTCGATTGCCGCCTGATGACCCTTCAGGCGCGTCCCGCGACCGGGCAGGCACAGCAGCCTTCCGCCCATGAGCTGGGGAAACTCAGCACGGTAACGCTCGCGACACGCCTGGGGCGGTGCTTCGACACGCGCGAACATGTCCGGGTCGATGCCGCGCTCGATCACCTGAAGCCGCCCAGCGTCCAGATCCGGGTAGTGCGCCAGCAGATGACGGCGAACCGACTCGGAGACGCAGATCACCCGATCGCCCCGGGTCAGTATCCGGCTGTAGCGTCCCGGCGAATTCAGGCCGTGCACGGTATTCACCCAGCGCGGCGGCTCTGCGAGCCTGCGCATCGCCAGCCAGGCCAGCCAGGCCGGCAGCCGGGACCGGGCGTGGACGATGTCCGCACCGGCGATCAATTGGCGCAGGCGGCGCACCGTGAGGACAGTAAACGGCGACTTGCGACCGATATCGAGGTGAATATGCTGCGCACCGGTGGCAAGCAGTTCGGGCAGCATCCTGCCGCCCGCGGAAATGACCACCGAATGATGCCCGGCCGCCGTGAGGGCTTCCGAAATTTCCACCGTGGAGCGCTCTACGCCGCCGGCTTCAAGCGCCGGCAGGAGTTGGATGACCTTGAGCCCCGTCACCGTCCGACGACGGTCTCAGTCGACCAGAGTGAAATGCGCGCCGCAGTATGGGCAGTCCGCCTCGCCGGTCGCCTCGATCGGCAGATAGACCCTCGGATGCGAGTTCCACAGGATCATTTCGGCCGTCGGGCAACTCAAAGGCAATTCGGTGCGGCGGACCTGATAGGTCCGCTCGGTGTTCGCCTTCCGGGTCTCGCTTGCGGTGTTGGCCATGGTGGTGCGACTCGTTGATCGACGCGTCAGTTTACACCCGGCGCACCGGACGGTGGGCCATCACTCGGCAGCGGGATCGGCCTCGATATTGATCCGAATCGCAATCTCATCGCCGACCGGACCGGCCAGATACGCCATGCCCCAATCCGAACGCTTCAGCGAGCCAGTCGCAGTGAAGCCGGCGTGCGGCTTGCCGGACATCGGGTGCGCGCCGATCTGATTGATGGTGACGGCCAGCGTGACCGGGTGGGTCTGGCCAAGCATGGTCAGGTTGCCGGCGACGCTGAGGCCATTCTCGCCAGCCGCCTCGACCGAGGTGCTCTCGAATCGCAGCTCGGGAAACGACTCGACATTGAAGAAATCAGCGTTCCTGAGGTGCTTGTTGATGCCCTCATGATTCATGTCGACGCTGTCGGCGCGAATCACCGCCACTACCGAGGAATTGGCGATGGTTTCACGGTCCAGCTTCAGTTCGCCCTCGATGCCCCTGAACTGCCCGGTGAGATCGGTGAAGCCCAGGTGATTGACGGTGAACAGCACCTGGGTGTGGGCCTTGTCGAACACCCAGGTTTCGGCCGCATTGGCGGCCGGAGAAAGACTTGCGGCGGCCCATGCGGCGGCCAGAACGATCGACTTGAACATCAGTGTGGTCTCCAGGTATCAGGCGATGCGACAGGCTTCATCGAAAGCCAGTCGCGGTGAGCGGGGATAGAGCGCGGCAGGATCGCCGTAGCCCAGGTTGCAGATGAAGTTGGAGCGGATCGACGTGCCAGCGAAGAACACGGCGTCGACGCCGGCATTGTCGAAACCGGACATCGGCCCGCAGTCGAGACCCAGCGCACGGGCCGCCAGCATCAGGTAGGCGCCCTGCAGGGAGCCGTTGCGGAACGCCGCCGATTCGATCAATGGCTGATTGCCGACGAACCAGGACCGGGCGTCGGCATGCGGGAACAGGTAGGGCAGCTTTTCGAAGAACTCCAGATCGTGGCCGATGATGACCGTCACCGGCGCGGCCAGGGTCTTGGCCCGGTTGCCTTCGTCGAGCAATGGCTCCAGCTGCTTTTTGGCTTCGTCCGAAGCGACAAAGACGAATCGCGCCGGCGAGATGTTCGCGCTGGTCGCTCCCCACTTCAGCAGATCGTAGAGCTGCCGGAGCTGTTCTTCGGAAACCGGGCGGTCCTGCCAGGCATTGTGCGTGCGGGCGGTGCGAAACAGGCGGTCGAGACTGGCGGCGTCGAGCGGGTCGGTCATGGCAACACTTCATGAAGTAGGCACAGAGCGACAGTCTATCCAACCCGGCCGGACTCGGTGCCTTACCTCATGCAACGCGGCGTGACCCCAATGCAACGCACCGCCCAGGAACACTCCGGCACGCAACCGGCCTGACCCTTCGAGGTGGCGGGCGCAGGCGATTCAGCGCTGGACGCAAATCGCCTGGAGCAACACCACTACGACCGCGACGACCGCAACCCCATCACCGGGCAATCTCAGGCCGGGTAATCGCCTTCAGCGCCTGCTCGACGCGTTCGTATTCCGCTGCCAGACGGATCGCCGCCGCGACCGGCTCGGCAAGCCGCTTCTCGCGCGCCTGATGCTCTACCTGCCGTGCCAGCTCCGAGAACTCCAGCGCGCCCAGGTTGGCGCTGGCCGATTTCAGCGAATGCGCCGGGGCAATCATGGCCGCCACATCACCGGCGAACGCCGCCGCCTGCAGGGTCAGCAACTGGCCGGGGCTGTCTTCCAGATAGACGGCAACCAGTCGCGCGAACTCGGCGCCCATCATGTCCTGAAGATCTTCGACGATGCCCGGGTCGAGCGCCGGCATCGCCTCGACTGCGGGCAATGGATCCGTTGCCGGAGCGGCATCGGCGTCAACGGATTGCGGCGCCGGCATGTCTGATGCCCCGATCTCCGATAGGACTTCCGATTCATCCGGCTCCGGAAGCCAGCGCCTGAGCGTTTGAATCAAATGATCCCGCGCTACCGGCTTGGTCAGATAATCGTCCATGCCGGCATCCAGGCAGGTCTGACGATCCCCGGCCATGGCGTTGGCGGTCATCGCGATGATCGGCAGTCGCTCAGCGCCCTCCTGTCGCTCGCGCTCCCGCCAGGATCGGCTCGCGCTGTAGCCATCGAGCACGGGCATCTGGCAGTCCATCAGCACGCCGTCGAACGGCCCGGCGTCGGTGAGCTTCTGCAGGGCCTCTTCACCGTTGTTGGCGGTCACGACGGTCATGCCGGCCCGCTCAAGCAGGTCGCGCGCGAGCTCCTGGTTCATGGGCTGGTCTTCAACGAGCAGCAC
>JAXMJH010000033.1:0-4253 GCA_034376725.1 Lysobacteraceae bacterium
GAGTTGGCCGGTTTGGGTGTACACCTCCACCTTGGTGCCGCCATCGGCCTTCCAGGTGGCCACCCGCCGGCCGTGGCCGTCGTAGGCGTAGGCCTCATTGCCGATGGCGGTGATCCGGTTGGCACCGTCAAAGGTGCGCACTTGGCTGCCCTTGCGGGTCTCCCGAGTTCGACACTTTCCGCTGTATGTCATTGATAGAAGGCATCTGGCCTTCGAAAAATGTCCCTACAGGCTGGCCATGCGCGGGGTCGGAAGCTCCAAGGTCTCGAACAACTCCCGCTGCTGCGGGGTCAATGTACTCAGTCCGCTCACGGCCTGCTGTCGGTGCAGCGTGGCTTGATGCCACTGCACCCGCCGCGCGATTTCCAGGCCGCGCTCGGGCGACAGCGGGCTGTTGCGCGCCTTCAAGCGTGTGCGCAGTACGCGATACAGGATCAGCGCGAGAAAGCAGATCAGCGCGTGCGCCCGAATCCGGTCCGGCAAGCGGTGGTAGACCGGGGCGATCTCGATCTCGTTCTTGAGCACCCGAAACCCACGTTCGATATCGGCCAGCGCCTTGTAACGCGCCACGATGTCGGCCGGCGGATGATCGGGCACGTTGGTGACCAGCAGCAGCTTGCCGTCCAACCGTCGGGCCCGCGCCAGGGCGTCGCTATCGATGTCGTAGACGAACGCCGTCGCGCTCAGATCGACCCGGACGATGTGACTCAGATGCGCTTCGCGCACGGCGTGATAGAAACGCGCCTTCACGCCGCTGTCGGACAGCGTGCGGCCCCGATAGCGGGCACCGCTGTCTTGCCCGTCGAGCTTGCCGGCCAGACGCTCGGCCTCGGCCTCCAGGGCCGCGATGGCGGTCTCCCGACGCGCGCACGACTCGGCCGCCCGCGCCGGGTCGTGGGCGACGATCAGGCGATGGCCCTGCCAGTCGAACGCCTCGGTGACCTCCTCCTGTGCCGATACGCAGCGCGATTCATGAAGATCAGCCAGCAGGGTGTCGAACTCGACATACCGCCGGCCCGGCACCGCCAGAATGAACTCCAGCGGCTGCTCGCCCACCCGCAACGCGCTCAGCGCCTCGATATTGTCCAGCGACAACAGCCCGCGATCGGCCACCAGTACCACCCGCCGAATCGGATACCGGGCCAGCACCTTCTCGATGGTCGGCAGCAAGGTCTGGGTTTCGGCGGCATTGCCGGCAAACACCTCGTGGTGAATCGGCAACCCCTCGGCGGTCTGCACCACACCCAGCAGCACCTGCTGCGCAGTGCCGCCGTCCTTGGAGCGACCGTACCGGCGCAGCTCGCCGGCCGGCGTGCTCGCGCCCTCGGCACGGATCGTGGTCAAGTCGTAGAACACCACCGACAGGGTCTGATCGATCAACGGGCGCAGCAGGCCGGAAAGCGCTTCGGCCAGCCGCTCGGCCTGCTCGGACAGCGTGTCCATGGTGCGCAGCAGCCGCTGATGGGTCACCTCCGACGCGTCCACCCCCGGAACCTGGCTGCCCTCCAGCCAGCGCAGCACGCCGAGCTTGGAATCGGGATCGCACAGGCGATTGAACACCATCACCCGCAACAACCGCTCGGCATCGAACTGACGATGTGGCCGAAGGATGCGACGAAACGCCGTCTCGAAGCCCAACTGCTGCCAGAGCGCATGCAGCAGCCAGGTATCGCCGACGCTGCGGGCCGGCGCGAAGGCGACCTCGCCGGTGCCTTGCTCCAACGTCGGTTGGCCGGCCGCCCGGAGCAGGCCGTTGATCAGCGGCGAGGCCTCGCCGGCAGCCACCGACTCCAGGCGCCCCAAGGTGGCCACCACGCGCTGACGCGAGACCCCGGCGGAATCGCGGTAGGACTCGACCAGCTTGACGTACTTGCGCGGACCGGACGTGGTGATCTTCACGAACATGTCGCCACGATACAAGAGCTATGACATATATGTAAACCCATGCACAGCAAAACGTGTCACCACATCTATTTTCAGGCCGGGCCGTCAAGTTGTTGATCTTGCGAGCGAACCACTACGCAGAACGGGGATTTGCCTGGGTTTGGTGTCGAACTCGGGGGCGCCTGATCAAAAGCAGCTCATGAGGGCCGCGAACAAAAATTGTTGGAAGCAGGACGGAATTGCCAACGGCGATACCGATTACCCTGTGGAGGAGGGATTGGACGGATCATTGCGACGGCGGTTCGGACTCACCCCTGCCGCAGCCCGAACAACCGCTCGGCGTTGGCGGCAGTTGCCTCGGCGATGAGTTGGGCGGGTTCGTCCCGGAGTTCTGCTACGGTGTCGATGATGTGCGGCAGGCGGGCGGGTTCATTGCGTTGGCCGCGCCAGTCGGCGTCGGGTTGGTCGGGGGCGTCGGTTTCCAGCAGCAGGTGCTCGATCGGCATCGAGGCGACCAGACGGCGCAGGCGTTGTGCGCGGGGGTAGGTGACCGGGCCGCCGATGCCCAGCATGAAATCCAGATTCCACAATTGGCGGGCCTGCTCGGCGCTGCCGGAATAGCTGTGCACCACGCCGCGCAGCCCGCCGATGCGCCGGACGCTGGCAATCACTTCTTCGACGGCGCGGCGGGCGTGGACGATGACCGGCAGGTCGAAGGCCTTGGCCAGCTCCAGTTGACGGGTGAAGTAGCGACGCTGCAGGTCGGGGTCGAGTCCGTCGACGAAAAAATCCAGGCCGCATTCGCCGACCGCGACCGGATTTTCTCGTTCCAGCCAGCGTTCGAGTTCGTGCAGGTGGTCGGGCCGATGGGCGGCCAGATACATCGGATGCAGGCCGAAGGCGGGAAACAGGCCAGCCTCGCGCTGGCACAGCGCGCGGATTCCGGGCCACGAGGCCATGGTGATCGCCGGGACGATCTGCGCCCGCACGCCTGCCGCGCGGGCACGGGCGAGCACGGCATCGCGGTCGGCGTCGAAGGCATCGACGTCGAGGTGGCAGTGGCTGTCAATCGACACGCAGATCGCGCGATTCGGATTTCGGCTTGGACTTTTCGAATTTCATGCTGCCCAGCATCAGGGTGAACAACCCGAGCAGCACTTCATCGGCGTAGGGAATCGGATCGGGAACGATCAGGTTCAACAGAAAAAGCGCCAGCGTGAGCTTGAACAGCGTTGGGAAGCGAAGGCCGCCGGCGAAGCGGACGACGGCGGCGACGAGAGGATTTGCCATGGCAGTTGCGCGTTGATTCACAGCCTTCGATCCTGCCACAAGCGGCATTGCGATGGGGTGTGCTTGACCTGAACCTGAACGAACCCCGCGCAGCCGCCGGCTGTTCATGTTCGCGTCAAGCAACCGGGCGTCAAATGAGGTTTGCAATCCGCAAGTTCCAAAGGAGCGACCCATGAACAAGACCGTCATTACTGTGCTCGTTGCTGCGCTGGTCGGCGGCGCTGCGGTTGCCGCGTACCAGAATCTGCCGCTCGGCGACTATGCCGAAATTGTCCGGGTGGAACCGATCACCGAGACCGTGGCGGTGTCTGGTCAGGTCATCGAGGCGCGGCCGTTGGTAGAGACCCGCAGCGGGCCGCGCGAGGTCTGCGAGGAGCAGGCGGTCAGCTACCAGGAGCAGCCCAATGACCCGAACCGGATCGCCGGCACGGCGATCGGCGCCGTGGTCGGAGGCCTGATCGGCAACCAGATCGGCGGTGGCAGCGGCAAGAAGATCGCCACCGTGGCCGGCGCGGCCGGTGGCGCCTACGCCGGTCGCAAGGTGCAGGGCAACCGTCAGGAAGCCAATGCCGAAACCGTGACCCGCATGGAGACGGTGTGTCAGACCATCACCGAGTCCCGCGACGAAATCGTCGGTTATGACGTGACCTACCAGGTCGACGGCGAGACCGGCACGCGGCGGACCAGCAAGAAGCCGGGCGCCACCGTTTCGCTGGGCAAGAAGGAGCAGGTGGTGGGCTACGATGTGACCTACCGCTTCAAGGATCAGCTCGACACCGTTCGCACCGAGGAAGATCCCGGCAAGCCGGGCACCCGCATTCCGGTCAAGGACGGCGTGGTGCAGCTCGACATCATCGGCTGAGTGTCCCAGGCAATTCGGCGTGTCGCGGGGCGGTCTGCGGGCCGCCCCGTTTCGTTTTGGCGCTCGTGAAGCCGGCGAGTCTTTTCCAATTCAGGTATGAGCCTGGAGCGGGCGTGTTTTGGCTCGCACCGAGTCGATGGTGGATAGGATCTGCGAGTGTAGTCGGTGTGGTCTGGCAGTTGGCGTTTTGGATCAGGCGGAACGTCGCTTTGCCGGT
>JAXMJH010000034.1:0-5908 GCA_034376725.1 Lysobacteraceae bacterium
CAGCGCCAGCCGGAATTCCAGCATCAGCGGCCGACCACTGGCGTCCAGTTCGCTGCCGGTGGTCTCGACCCGGGTGAGCACGTACAGGCCCAGCACAGTGCCCGATGCGTCAACCAGCGCCTGCGGCTCGCCCTGGTCGGCGAGCGCGCGCAGACGAGTGATCGTTTCGGCACCGCCGGTGTAATGCGTCAGGGTGTAGCCGGACAGCTCGATGGTTTCCTCGCCGCGCCCCAGAAACTGGTGGGCCGGTGTGCGCCCCAAGCGATCCTGCGCCGCCCAGCGATAGTCAACCGAGCGCGCGATGCTCTGGTGCGCCAGCGCGCCCGCGAGGAACTGCACTGGCCCCAGGCTCAGCAACACACTGCCGCTGGGCGGCGGGTCGCCGGACGAGGCGTTGGCACCCGCTGTCGGTGTGGCCGCCGCGGGTGCCGCAGTGGGCGCGGGCAGGTCCGGCCGTGGCGCCACCGGCGTCGGCCCCAGCGCATTGCGGAATGCGTCAACCCGACCGCTGCGCAGCGCACTGGCCCAATCGGGCAGCCCCGCACCGGACAGCGCGCTCGACATCGCCGACACCGGGTCGCGCGGCATGCCGCGCGCCAGGTCGATCAGGCTGCGCGTCTGCCGTGCGGCGCTCACCACGCGGCCGATGTCCAGGCTCACGTCACATCCCCCAACGCGGCGCGGCGGATGCGGCCGGCTTTGCGTTCGATGGCGGCGGCCACGCGCTCGGCCAGCGCCTCAGCATCCTCGCCTGACTGCTGCGTGATCTGGATCGGGCCGATGGTGATCTGCATCGCGGCGGGCGTTGCCGCGGCCGTTGACGCTGTCGGCGGTGCGCCGCCTGCAACACCCGCCGTCGCGCCCGCACCTTGTGCGCGAACACCGACAACCGACGCACCAACGCTCTGTGCGCCAGCATCCACGCCCGGCCCAATGCTACCGGGAAACGACGGGGTGGCGGCAGTGGCCAACGCCAACGCGGCGCCGGCAACCACCTTGGCGGTGCCCAGCATGCCCTGCTGCAATCCGACCCCGAGCATGTCGCCGAGGCCCATGAACACGCGGCTCGGCGACTGGATGCCGAGCACGGATTTGAACTGCGTGGCAATGCCGTCGCCGATGTTTGTCACGCCGGCTTTGAGTCGATCCCAGCCAGCCATGATGCCGCCCAGCAGGCCGTCGATGATCTGTCCGCCGATCGTCAACATCGTCGTCGGCAGGGTTTTGAAAAACCCGGTGATGGCATCCCAGTTGTTGACGATCAGCCCCAACGGCGAAAACGCGAACACAGTTTTGATGCCGGTCCACAACGCGCCGAGGATCGCCTTGATGCCTTCCCACGCCGACGCTGCAGCGCCCCTTATGAACCCCCAAAACGCTGCCAGCTTTGGCTGGATAGCGGCCCAGTTCTTCCAGATCAGAAACGCGGCGCCAGCGATCACGGTTACTGCGATGCCGATGGGATTGAGCAGCAGCGCACGACCGATGAACACGATGGCTCGGCCAGCGAGCGCCGCGCCTTTCGCAAGCGCGCCGCCGAGCACCGCTCCAAACCGCGTGGCCGCAGAGATCGCTCCCGGCAGCGCGCCGCGCGCATACGTCCAGGTCGCAACGGTCAGGGCACGCAGCCGCGCGAGCGCCGTGCCGAAGCGCAGCCCCAGAATCGCGCTGTTCCACAGCCACGTAGCGGCGTTGGCCGCCAGCACGCCTACGGTCCACACGGCGGCGGCACCTACTACCACGCCAATTCCGGTGGCGATAACCGGGAATCGATCCAGCAGTTGCCCAGCGCCGGCCGCGATACTGACCAGCGGCGGCAACACGGAGTTGAGCGCCGGCAACAATGCGGCCCCGAATGCTGTACCCAGCAGACGCACGTTGTTTTGGAATATTTCGACCTTGCCCGGCGCGGAATCGAGAAACCGCTGGTAGCTTTTGTCGACCAGGCCCTTCGAGCCCTCGGTCACGTCCTTCTGCGCGGCGCGCATCTTGTCGAGCTGCTTGCCCAGCAGCACAACGCCCTTCACACCTTCGTCGCCGAAGGCTTTCTGCAACGCGGCATTCGTATCGTCCGACAGGTTCTCGAAGCCGCCAATCGATTGACCAAGGTTCTCCAGCGTTGCCGTGAAGTCGGTTCCGCCCTGGGCGTTCTTGGCGATCTGAAAGCCCATCTCCTTCGACGCTTTGCCAAGCCCGCGAAAACTGGCAGACAACGCGGTGCCGGCCTCTCCGCCCTGCAATCCGGCAGAGTTGAGCGCGCCGATCAGCGTAGCACCCTGGTCGAGATTGACATTGAACCGCGCCAGTGTTGGCGAGGCGGTTTTGAACGATTCGCCCAACTGTCCAAAATCGCGGATCTGGAATTTGAACTGCGTCTTGGTCAGCAACTCACCGATGCGCGTGATGCGCTCATCCGCAGTGCCCTTGAGCGAGCCGCCCAGGTTGTTGAACACAGTGGCCATGACCTCGCCAACCTGCTCGGACGTGCCGTCGGTGACCTTTGCCACTTTTGCCACCAGCCCGGCAGAGGATCGCGCAAACGACGCCTCGAACCCCGCCGAGTTGAGTGCGTATTCGATGTTGAGGATGTCGCCTTCGGACGTGAGGTTGGCGCGCGCGAACTGGATGGCGCTTGCGCGCGATGCCTTCACGGATGCATCCACATCATCGGCATTGACCACGGTCGACAAACGCACCGTGGCGCGCTCGACATCGAGCGCCTGCCCCAGCGCCTTGCCGGCAGCGAACGCAGCGCCCGCCAGGCCGACCAACTGCGTGCGCATCTCGCCGATGCGCGCCGATGCCTGATTGCGGCGCGACATCACCGCATTGAGCTGTTTCTGCTCCTTCTCGACCTTGTCGATGGCGGCGCCCAAGCGCACATGCTCCTGCGCGGACTTGGATGCATCCAGCCCGGCTTGCCGCATCGCTTGCCCGGACCTCGTGGCAGCAACGCGCGCGGTGCTCAGCTTTGCCGCCAGCGAGGCCGCATCTTTCTCGGTCTTTTCCAGATCCTTGGCCAGCGCCTGATTGCCGGGGTCGGCCTTGAGCGCTTTCTTGATAGCCATCACCTCGCGCTGGCCCTTCTCCAGCGCAATGCGGGCCTTGCCGACAGCGGCTTCATCGCGCTCAAAGGCCTCGGTCAAACCGCGCTGGCCCTTGAATGTGCGCATCGCGTCGCCTAGCTGGTTGACCCGCGATGTGGCACCATTGAAGACGCGATCATAGGTCGCGCCCAGAACCGCTCCGAGGGTGACACCAATGGCCAGTTTCGACGACATACGTACCTCGATGGGTCAGGCAATTGCGTGGGTGCTGTTTGCGGCCATCTGGGGCTGGCTGGTGTTCGGTGCTGGCAATCACCCGATCTGGTCGATCCCTGCCGCCGTGATCGGGATGCTGGTGTTGCTGATTCCTGCGACCCTGTTCGCTGCGGTCTGCTGGCGGTTCGCAGAGGGTGTGATCGAACTCATTCGCGCGGCGCGACCGCCTTCGCCGCCGCGACCCACTCCATAAGCTCCACGCCGTCCAGGTCGAGCAGCTCGGCGAGCGACCAGCCGGTGCGGGACGCGAGCCAGGCACACGCCCGGCGCGCATCGTCCGGCCTCAGGACAAAAAACCCTTGAGCACCGTTTGGGCGGCGCTGTAGTCGGCAAAGTCCAAGTCCTCGATCACGGTGGGCGCGACCTCGCACAGGTTGGCGATCATCCGTACCTCGCGCTCGGCCTGACTACTCGCTTGCTTCTCGGCCAGCAGCATGTCGCGCACCTTGGGCCGGCGCAGCGACAGGCTACTGATGGGCACGCCATTGGACTGCACCGGGTACGTCAGCGGGATTGCCGTGCGATCACTCATGGCCGGCCTCCCTTGCGCCGCTTCTGGTCAGCGTCATCGGGTTGCGGCTCCGTGGTGATCGGCGCCGACATGTCCGAGCCCGCGGCCGGCGCTTCGGCTACGGCCGCGATCGGCTCGATAAATCCGCCGTGCCGGAGGAATTCAGCTTGCTCGACGCTCAGCGCGACCTCGTCGCCGGCGCCACGGCGGATGTTCTGGTGGACGAACGGCTTGAGCGCCCGGTACGTTTTCGTGGTCATGGGTCGCCTCAGATCGCCAGGTGTTCGCGGGTGGCTGCCAACTGATCAACGCCGTTGACCACCGCAACGTAGTTGATCGGATCGATCTCGTACACCGTGGTGCCGTCGTCTTCGAGTTTGTAGTAGCGCAGGCTCATCTTGATCTTGAGCGGCATCTCCTCGCCCGGCTTCCAGGTGTCCATGTCAACTTCGGACAACAGGCCGCGCATCGTGACCACCACGCCCTTCTTTGCCCCGTCGTCGGAAACCTTGGCGCCGCGTGCGACGAAGGCAAACTGCTCGCCCGGCAGGATGCGCAGTGCGTTGAGCACGTCGCGATCGAACGCCAGCAGCGTGGCTTCGGCTTCGAGCTTTTCGAATCGGCCCATGGGCACATCGATCTCGGCTGCCATGCCGCCGGCCTTGTAGCCCTGCATCACCGGCTTGAGGGTAGGCAGCTTGAGTTCCTTGACGCGGCCGGCGTAGCCCCGGCCATCGACGAACAGATTGAGGTCATAGAGGATATCGGCGATCACGACAGAATCTCCTGCAGGAAGTCATTGGTGAGCTGCGAGCGGAAGGTCACGCGCTCGGCCGGGGCCGGTGGGGTGAACTCGAAGTTGAAAAACACCTGGCCGGCAGCGAGGCTGGCCGCCGTGTTGAGATCGGGATCGGCCCAGGCACGGCCGCCAAGGATGGCGCCCTGCGCGGTGAGCTGGCGCAGGAATGCGTTGAGCCCGTCGGTGACATCAGCGACGTAGGTGCGGGTCAGATTGCGATCGACCGCCCACAGGTGGGCGCGCAGCAGGCTTTCGTTGATGATGTCGGCGGTGCGGCGCACGCTCAGGAAAGCAAATTTGGGATCGACCGAGGTGCTGCGGTTGCCCCACAGCCGGAAGCCGTTCTGGTGGATGACCGTGGCCACCTTTGCTTCGTTGAGCAGGTTGGCGCGGGCATTGGCGTCGCCAAGGGCGAAGTCCACCGGGCGGGCGGTGCCGAGCACGCCGCGCAGTTCACGATTCGACGGGCTCCACCAGAAGCCGCGCTCGGAATCGGATTTGGCGATCACGCCGGCAACGCGGGCCGATGCCGGCTCAACCACTTCGGCACCACTGGCGGACAGCACCTTGACCCACGGATCGACGATGTACAGGCGCGGGCTGCCGAATGTGCCTGCGTAGGCGATGGCCGCGGCATCGTCGGTGTTGGGGCCATCGGCAACCACCACTGCGCGCAGGCGGTCAGCGACCGTGAGCAGGGCATTGGCGACCGCGAGGTTGTGGCTGAAGCCATGCGCGATCAGCACGCGCGGGGTGACCTTGACCACGCTCTCGGCGCCGAGCAATGCGCTGATGCCCGTGTATTGGCCGGTGCCAACATCGACGCCGCCAATCACGTTGACTTGCGTCGCAGCCGCATCGATGCCCTCGGCAACGCGCACCACCACCACCAGCGCGCCGGTCTGGTCGAAGATTCCGCGCAGCGCAGCCGGCAGCGTGCCGGTCAAGCCCAGTTGCGCAGCTTCGCGCAGGCTGCCGGCGATCAGCACGGGTGTGTTCAGCGGGAATTGCGCCTTGGCGGCATCCCAGTCGGCCTGCGTGGCAAAGCTGCCCGGCAACGCAACGGCGTCCAGGTCGGGCGCGGTGCCGACCAGGCCGATAACGCTGGATCGCGCGACGGAAATGGGGCGCGCGCCGTTGTCGATCTCGACGACCTCGACACCGTGCAGAAAATTGGTTGACATGATGGTCTCCTGGGTTCGTTATGGGTTCGCGTTCAACGGGTGCTGGCAGGCCGGGTCATTTGGGTGGCCCAGAGTCGGCGCTGCCGGATTG
>JAXMJH010000035.1:0-44362 GCA_034376725.1 Lysobacteraceae bacterium
CATCGCGAACCGGCGCGAGCTGTCGTGCCGCCATGATTCGCCCGGCGGCGGCCTGCGGCATGCCGCGCAGGGTACGCAGGCCGAGTCGGATCGCCGGCTGCCGGTCCGCCGCATCCGGCCACGATTCCAGCGTCGAGTCCCAGTCGCTGTGGCGCACATCCACCGGACGAACCGCGATGCCGTGCCGGCGGCGGATGTCCTGGACGATCTGCGCCGGTTGATAAAAGCCCATCGGCAGCGAGTTGAGCAGCGCGCAGGCGAAGGCCGCCGGCTGGTGGCACTTGAGCCAGCAACTGACATAGGTGATCAGCGCGAAGCTGGCCGCGTGCGACTCCGGAAAGCCATAGCTGCCGAAGCCCTTGATCTGCTCGAACACGCGTTCGGCGAATTCGGGCGCATAGCCGCGCTCGGCCATGCCGCCGAGGATGCGCTCGCGGTGGTGCTCCAGGCCGCCGCGCCGTTTCCAGGCGGCCATCGACCGGCGCAGGGCATCGGCCTCGCCGGGGCTGTAGCCGGCGGCGACGATGGCCAGTTGCATCACCTGTTCCTGAAAAAGCGGTACGCCGAGGGTGCGCTCGAACACCGCCTTCAGCTCGGGTGAGGGGTAGCTGACCGGCTCCAGCCCCTGCCGGCGACGCAGATACGGGTGCACCATGCCGCCCTGGATCGGGCCGGGCCGGACGATCGCCACCTGAATCACCAGGTCGTAGAAGCAGGCCGGTTTCAGGCGCGGCAGCATGGCCATCTGGGCGCGCGATTCGATCTGGAACACGCCGATCACGTCGCCGCGCTGGATCATCGCGTAGGTGTCCGGGTCTTCGGCGGGGATGGTCGCCGGGCTGAGCTCGCAGCCGCGATGGGCGCGCAGCAGATCGAGCGCCTTGCGCACGCAGGTGAGCATGCCCAGCGCCAGGCAATCGACCTTGAGCAGGCCGAGCGTGTCGAGGTCGTCCTTGTCCCACTGGATGATGGTGCGCTCGGGCATGGCGGCGTTTTCGACCGGCACCAGGGTGTGCAGCGGCGCTTCGGAAATCACGAAACCGCCGACATGCTGCGACAGGTGCCGAGGCATGCCGGCCAGTTGCGACACCAGTGCGGTGAGCCGGCGGATCACCGGGCTGTCCGGGTCGAAGCCGCGCTCGCGCAGGCGCTCGGGCGCGGGCGGGTCCTCGCTCCAGCCGCTGACCGTGCGGCTGAGCTGGTCGACCTGATCCGGCGCCAGGCCAAGCGCCTTGGCCACGTCGCGCACCGCGCTGCGGGCACGGTAGCGGATCACCGTGGCGGCCAGCGCGGCGCGCTCGCGGCCGTATTTCCGGTAGATGTACTGGATGACTTCTTCGCGTCGTTCGTGCTCGAAATCGACGTCGATGTCGGGTGGTTCGTTGCGCTCCCTGGAGATGAACCGCTCGAACAGCATGTTCATCCGCGCCGGGTCGACTTCGGTGATGCCCAGCGCGAAGCACACCGCCGAGTTGGCCGCCGAGCCGCGGCCCTGGCACAGGATGCCCTGCGAGCGGGCGAAGCGGACGATGTCGTGGACGGTGAGGAAAAACGCCTCGAAACCCAATTCGGCAATCAGTGCCAGCTCTTTTTCGATCAGCGCGCGGGCCTTGTCGGGCACGCCGTCGGGCCAGCGCCAATGCGCGCCCTGCTCGCTGAGCCGGCGCAGCCACGAGGCCGGCGAGTGGCCCTCGGGCACCAGTTCGCGCGGGTAGTCGTAGCGCAGGCTGCCCAGATCGAAGCGACAGCGCTCGGCGATGCGCAGTGTTTCGGCCAGCAGTTCGGGCGGGTGAATCGCCGACAGCGCCTGCCGGGTGCGCAGGTGGCGCTCGCCATTGGGAAACAGTCGGGTGCCGGCCTCGGCGAGCGTGGTGCGGTGGCGGATGGCGGTCAGGGTGTCGTGCAGTGCGCGTCGGCTGCGCACATGCATGTGAACATCGCCGCAGGCCACGGCGCGCAGCCCAAGCTGCTGCGCCAGCGCCAGCAGGCGGCTCTGGCGGGCTGCGTCGTCGGGTCCGCGATGCAGTTCCACCGCCAGCCACAGGCGGTCGGCGAAACGGGTCTGCAACCACGCGCCGTCGGCCGGGTCGGGCGGATCGCCGGGCAACCACAATGCCAGCAGGCCGGTGCCGTCGGCGCTGTCCAGATCGGCGCGGGTCAGCCGGTAACGGCCCTTGACGGCACGCCGTCGCCCCAGGGTGATCAGCCGGCTCAGCGCGCGATAGCCGGTTGCATCCTCGACCAGAAGCACCAGTTTCGGGCCGTCGTCGAGCTGGATCTCGCTGCCGACGATGAGCGCAAGTCCGGCTTCCAGCGCGGCCTCGTAGGCGCGCACGATGCCGGCCAGCGAACATTCGTCGGTGATCGCCAACGCCGTGTAGCCGACCGCCTTTGCCCTGGCGAACAACTCGCCGGCCCGCGACGCCCCGCGCCCGAAGCTGAAGTCGCTCAGGCAGTGCAGCTCGGCATAGCCCGGCAGGCCGCTCATGCGAACCAGCCATGGAGCATGAACGGGCCGCGCTCGCCCGGCGCGCAGAACGCCCAGGCGCGCTGGCCGCTGGCGGTTTCCACCAGATAATAGTCGCGTCGGACATCGGCGCCGTCCCACCAGCCGGTTTCCAGACGCTCCGGGCCGGCCAGCAGCTTCGGCGCCGGGCCACGCAAGGGAATCGGCCTGGGCAACAGCCAGGTGGGGCGCGGCAGGCGGGTGCCGGTCCCGACCGTCCGCGCCACTTCAAACTGGGCCTCATCAGGCGTTGTGCGGTCTGGCCCGGGCCGCAGGCGGTAAGCCGGAACCGGTGCGGCCACCCGGCGTGCCGCGCGCTCCGGCCGGTGATCGTCGGCCAGGGCCAGGCCATACACCGCATCCGCGCCCAGCCGCGCGCGCAGGCGCTCACGAAGCGTCTGCCAGGGCATCGCCTGCTCCGGCCGGGCGTCGAACAGCTCCCGTGCGCCCGGTACGAACGCCGGCAGCTCGCGCGCAATCAGCCGCATCGCCTGCACTGGCGCCGCCACCCGTGCCTGTTCCAGTCGTCCGCGCGCCAGATCGAACAGCAGTGCGGCGTCGCGCTCGGCGGCCAGCAGCCCCACGCGGACCATGCTGGCCGGAGGATGCTCGTGTTCGAGATGCAACTCGAAGCGCTGCACGCCGCCGTCGCGCCCGGCCAGATAGGCCGCCAGATCGGCCGTCAGCCGGCGCAATGGAAACAGCAGTGCCTGGAGGCTTTCCACCTCCCAGGACAACTCCAGCCGCAGGTCGAAGCGATCCGGCGGGCGATAAAACCGCATTGGCTCCGGCGCCTGCCCGCGCATGCGATCCAGATGAAGCAACAACCCCGCCCCGAAGCGCCGGGTCAGGGCATCGCGCGGCAGTGCAAACAACTGCCCCAACCGCCGAAGCCCCATGCCATCCAGTGCCTGTGCCAGCGACGGCTCGATACGTGCCTGGGTAACGGCAATCGCCGCCAGCGCCTTTTCCAGCTCCGCCGCAACCCGGGCACCGTAGCCCATCAGCTCAGGCCGAAGGCCGTAAGCCGGGGCCGCCGAACCCCCACTGATCGCCGAGCCCTCACCGGCCGCCGAAACGCCATCGACGCCAATCGCCACGCCATCGCAGGCCCCGGCCAGCACCCATGCCGCGCGCGCCGTGGGCGCCACAGCGATGCGATGGCGAAAGCCGAGTGCCTCCAGGTCGGCGCGCAGGCGGCGCTCGAATGCCGGCCATGGCCCGAACAGCCCCAGGCTGGCGCCCACTTCCAGCACCACCGCGTCGGGAAAATCGACGCTGACCTTGGAGCTGTAGCGATATGCCCAGGCGGCCAGAAACGCCTGCCAGCGCAGCGCATCGGCGCGGTCGTGCGGATCGTCGGCGGGGCGGTTGGTTTGCGGATCGCTATCCCGTGCGGGTTTGCCGCCGGCCCGCCCCGGGCCCGACCGCCGCGCGGGCCCCGGCGTCCGAGCGCCGGCCCGGTAATCGATCATCTGAAAATCCGCCAGCAGCGCCTGTGCCGCCGCCAGCCCCTGACCGGCGCGCAGCCCGTGCGCCGCTGCCGCCGCGTTCACCGCATACAGCACGCGCCGCTGGGCAGGGCCGGTCACCAGCGCCAGCGGTGCATCCGGATTCGGGTGGCGGCGAAGGACGCCGTCGAGCGCCAGTTGCGGCAACGCAATGCAAGCCCAGAGCATGACCGCAGGCCCGCATCAATGCGTGGGCTGGGCAAACGCAATCGCCCGCGTCGGTGCCAGGCCGCCACGGCACTTCAGCACCCGAAGCTGGGCCGGTGCCGCATCCAGCGCGATGCGCAGCGCCGCTGGCGACGGATTGCCCGCTGCGCGGACATCGCGAAACACGAAACCCAGCGACTGACCCGCCTCCGCCGCCACCTGCAGACGCCGCAGCGCCTTGTCGCTGGCGTTCAGCGGCCAGCACAGCACCGCCGCCAGTGCGCCCGAGCGCAGGCATTGCTCGCTGGCCCACAACGCCTCGCGCGGCGGCGCGTCGATGAAATGGACATGGCCGAAATCCACGCCAGCCGCGATCCAGCCGGGCGGGTAGGGCCGATACGGCGGCGCAATGACGGCGACATCCTGGCCTGTGCCGGTGAGTCGGGCCAGCGTGGGCAACAGCAGGCGCAGCTCGCCCACGCCATCGGCCGGCAGCAGCAGCTCGGTCAGCGCCGCCTCGGGCCAGCCGCCGGTCGGCAGCGCCGCATCCAGCAGGGCGTGGCCGCTGGGTTGCCTGGCCGGTGCCGACGGCGGCGCACGGCCGCGCCACACCTGGCGTCCGGCCAGCAGCGTATCCAGATTGATCACGGCGGCCATCAGGGCGTCCTCACCAGGCCGCAGTACAGGCCCTCGATGGCGAAGTCCTGATCCGGCCCCACCTCGATCGGCGCATAGTCGGGGTTGGCCGGCAGCAGCCACAGCCGGTCGGCGCCCAGTTTCAGGCGCTTGATGGTGATTTCATCGTCCAGCCGGGCGATCACCACCTGGCCGCTATCCGCCTGCGGCGTGCGCTTCACCGCGATCAGATCGCCATCGAGAATGCCTTCTTCGCGCATCGAATCGCCCTGCACCCGCAGCAGGTAATCCGGCCGTGGCCGAAACACCGCGGCATCCACCAGCAGGTGCCGTTGCACCCCGGCATCGGCGCCGATCGGCGCGCCCGCCGCCACCCGGCCCAGCACCGGCAGGCGCAGCGCGGCATCGCGTCCGCTCAGCGCCGTCGCCCCCGGCCCGGCCAGACGCATGCCGCGCGCCTTGCCCGGCAGCAGCGTCAGTTGCCCCTTGGCTTCCAGCGCCTGCAAATGCTTTTGCGCCGCGCTGCGGTGGGCGAATCCGAACGCCGCCGCGATCTCGGCCAGCGACGGCGGCAGACCATCCACCGCGACCCGCGCACGGATGAAATCGAGGATGGTCTGCTGACGGTCGGTGAGCGGTTGCATGGTATACATTTGTACACCTTTTCTGGTCCGACGACCAGTGAACCCGACCGGCGTCTCAGAGGCTGCGACGGAACCGCGCGGACTGCGCCGATCGCGGCCGCCTTCACGATCACGGTTTGCCGGGCGGCATCGCTTGATTGCCGTAACGATGCAGCGCATCGTGGCGGACCATGCAGCGCATCATCATCGAAAAACCCGGTCATTACGACGCACTCCGGCTGGTCGAGCAGGCCGACCCCGTGCCGGGGCCGGGCGAGGTGGTGATTGCCTGCGAGGCCTGCGGGGTGAACTATGCCGACGGCATCATCCGCATGGGGCTGTATGCCTCGGCCAAACAGTTGCACGGCTATCCGATCACGCCGGGCTTCGAGGTCGCCGGGCGGGTGTCGGCGCTGGGTGCCGGGGTGTCGGGATTGCGGGTCGGCGCTCCGGTGATCGGGCTGACCTTGTTCAACGGCTATGCCAGTCGCCTGCGGCTGCCGGCCGAGGGCGTGTTCGCCTGGCCCGAAAACCTGGATGCCGCACAGGCGGCAACCTTGCCGACGGTGTTTCTGACCGCCTGGTTCATGGTGCATCGGCAGGTGTATCCGCAACCCGGCGATACCTGGCTGGTGCATTCGGCGGCGGGTGGGGTGGGTTCGGCGCTGCTCCAGTTGGCACGGCTGGCCGGTTGCCGCGCGGTGGCCGTGGTCGGCGCGGCGCACAAGCGGGAGCATGCGCGGGCCATGGGCGCCGATGCGGTGATCGACAAATCCAGCCAGCCATTGTGGCGCGAGGCCGAGCGCCTGGCGCCGGAGGGCTATCAGGCGATCTTCGATGCCAACGGCGTGGCCACGTTGGGGCAGAGCTACGCTCACCTCGCGCCGACCGGCAAGCTGGTGGTGTACGGCTTTCACAGCATGCTGCCGCGCAACGGCCGATTGAACTGGCTGCGACTGGCGCGCGACTGGCTGCGCACCCCGCGCTTCAACCCGCTGCGCATGACCCAGGAAAACCGCAGCGTGCTGGCCGCCAACCTGAGCTTCCTGCAATCGCACGCGCCCACTCTGCGCGAAGGCATGCTGTGGCTGCTGGACCGCTTCGCCGACGGCCGCCTGCGCCCGCTGCCGGTGGAGTGCTTTCCGCTGGCCGATGCCGGCCGCGCCCAACAGCGTCTGGAGTCGGGTCAGACGGTGGGCAAGCTGGCGTTGATTCCTCAGATGGAGGACTGAGCGATGTCGGCCGACGATCCGCCCGATGGGCGGGTTCGTGTACCGACAACCCAGCCGTCACGGCGCCTCGGCCAGCCGTAGCAGGATGCCGGCCAGGCTGCGCAGGTCCTGGGCGTTGTGCTCGGCCACCCGGCGCAGGTTGTGGGCGCTGCCGCCGCGCAGGTAGTCCAGCCAGGCGCGCGGGGCTTCGCTGCCGGGCAGGTCGTCCTCGCGCAGCACGCCCAGCAGCTCGCGCTCGGCGGTGGCCAGGCGGCAGTTGGGCCACTGACTGCGCCAGCGCCGGCGCACCGGGTGCAGCAGGTCGAGGTGCAGGCAGTCGGGCAACGGGTTGGTCAGGCGGGCCAGCCGATAGCGGGTGGCCAGCAGGGGTGCGTCGTAGCACTTGCCGTTGTAGCTGACCAGTACCGTTTCCGGTGTGAGCCATTCGGCGAACGCGCGCAGCATGGCGGTCTCGGCCGACAGCAGGGTGATGGTCAGCTGACGCAGCCGCAACCGGCTGCCGTGCCAGTCGGCCGCGCCGATCATGAACGCGCGGGTGCCGGTGCCGCCGGCCAGGCCGGTGGTTTCGGTGTCGAAATGCAGGAAACGGCTGCGATCGAGGCTCCCGTGCCCGGCAAAGCCGGCATCGATCCGGGGGCCGGCGCTTGGCCAGTCGTGCCAGGCTTCGGTGACGTGCAGGCCAGGCGCGATTTGTTCGCCCGCAACCTGCCGGTCGGCGTCTGTCGCTCGCGCTCCCGGCACATGCTGCGCCGGTTGCAGCCGATCGCGCAGGCCGAGCTGACGCCGCAGCCGCGCCCGGATGTCCTGCGCCGATGCTTCGCGGCTGCCGCTGTCCTCGGGCCGATCCGGCCGGGTCGCCGCAACGACCGGAATCGGAACTGTGCTCCTGGTATCGCGTCTGGCCACACCGGCAAGCGCCAGACCGGCTGCATCGGGATGGCCGGCGGGTGCCGCCCCGGCCTCGACGCGCAGGTGTCTTAGTCGTTCGGTCAAGCTGCTCATACCGTCGTCAGCAACGACAGGGCACGCTCGGCCAGCGATTTTGGCGTACCCTCGGCGGCTTCATCGGCGGCCAGAATCGGCCCGGTGCAGGCTGGACAGCCGGCGCGGCAATCGCACCGGGCGATCAGCGCAAGCGCGTTCTGCACCAGTTCGGCGTGACGGGTGAACAAAGGCTCGCTGAGGCCGACACCGCCGGGGTAGGCGTCGTACAGGTAGACGGTCGGGACGAAGCGGGCCAGCACTGCCGGATCGCCGGGCTGACCGTCCAGACTCCGCAGCTGGCCACGCCCGCGACCATCGGCATGGGCGAACCAGGCGCCATCGCCGCTGCCGACTGCTTTGTGCAGATCGCGGGCCTCGGCCATCACCGCCACCGTGGCGACGGTATGCAGGGTATGCGCGGCACCCAGAAAACCGTCCAGCGCGGCCTGCCGCGATTCGAAGGCGGCCTCCAGCGCGGCCTGCGGCACCTGCCACCAGACTGCGGTGGTGTGCAGCTCCTGATCGGGCAGGGTGACCGGCCCGTAGCCGATGTTCTCGTGGCTGTAATAGCGGATCTTCTTGTAGCCAGCCACCCGACGCACCACATGCACCTCACCGTGATGCGCGCTGCCGCTGCCGGCGATGGCGCCATCGAAGCGATCGAGCACCTTCAGCCGGGTGTAGTCGATGGCATCGGTGTAGTAGTCGACGTGGGTGCGGGTGACGTAGGCCTTCCGGCCGTCCCAGTCCAGGCGTTCCACCTGATAAGGCGTCGATTGGATCATGTGGATCGCGCCCTCGTAGAGGGTGAGTGCGGCGGCCGAGTAATCCACCTCGGCGATGATCGTCTGCCGGCCATCGGTGCGATCGACCACCACGAAATTACCGTCGGCCACCGCGCGCAGGCTGACCGCGTTGGCCGGGTAGCTGTCGGCGATCCACTCCCAGCGCCCACCCTCGCCGTGCAGTACGCCGGTCTCGGCCAGCACTTCCAGCCAGGGCGCGGCATCGTCGCTGCCGAATGGCTCGCCAGCCAGAAACGGCAGCTCGAATGCCGCACAGCGGATGTGATCGAGCCGGATCAACGGTTGATCCGGGTGGATGCGCGCGTGCTCGGGCGAGGCGTCGATGAAAAATCCGGGCTGGCGCACCAGATACTGATCGAGCGGGTCGCTGCTGGCCACCAGCACGCCCAACGACGGCTGCTGACGTCGCCCGGCGCGGCCAAAACGCTGCCAGGTGGTGGCCACCGAGCCGGGGTAGCCGTTGAGCACCACCACATCCAGCCCGCCGATGTCGACGCCCAGCTCCAGCGCCGATGTGCCGACCAGCCCGTCGATGCGTCCGGCGCGCATGTCGCGTTCGGCCTCGCGCCGTTCGGTCGGCAGGTAGCCGCCGCGATAGGCGCGGATGCGCGCCGGCTTGCGGGGATCGTGATCGAACACATCCTTGAGGTACTTGGTGAGCACTTCCACCATCAGTCGCGACTGGGCGAACACCAGCGTCTTCAGTCCGGCCTTGATCGCCAGGCGCGCCAGCCGGTTCGACTGCGAGCGGGCCGACGCGCGCAGGCCCAGATCGGGGTTGACCACCGGCGGATTCCACAGCAATACGTGTTTCTCGCCCGAGGGCGCGCCGCTTTCGGTGATCGCCCGCACCGTCCGGCCGATCAGCGCCTCGGCATGGTCTTTCGGGTTGCCGATGGTCGCCGAGCACAGGATGAACTGCGGGTTCACGCCATAGAACGCGCACACCCGCAGCAGCCGGCGCAGCACATTGGCCACGTGCGAGCCGAACACACCGCGATAGCTGTGGATCTCGTCTATGACGATGTATTTCAGATTCTCGAAAAACTGCGCCCACTTGGTGTGATGCGGCAGGATGGCCTGATGCAGCATGTCCGGGTTGGACACCACCACATCGCCGTGCAGCCGGATCGCCTGACGCGCATCGCCCGGCGTGTCGCCATCGAAGGTGAAGGCCCTGACGCCCAAGGCCCCGGCCTTGTTGAGTTCCAGCAGTTCGGCCACCTGATCCTGGGCCAGCGCCTTGGTGGGGAACAGATACAGCGCCTTGGCCTGGCGGGTCAGCGCGGCGGCCACCACCGGCAGGGTGTAGCACAGGGTTTTTCCCGATGCGGTGGGCGTGACCACGACCAGATCGGCGCCACTGCGCACCGCGCTCCAGGCGTCGGCCTGGTGGCTGTAAAGGCGCTCGATGCCGCGCGCGGCAAGTGCCCGGGCCAGCGCCGGCGGCAGATCTTCGGGCAGCGGCGCATAGCGGCCCTCGCGGGCCGGAAGGCTGAACCGGCCGGTGATGCGGTCGGCATAGCGGACGCACAGCCGCCCGGCCAGCGCCGCGCTGTCGGTGTGCGGGCCGGCGGCCGGCCGGTCATCGGGCGATGGCAGCGCGTGAGGCAGGGCGGTCATGGCGGCGCTCTCGGGTGCGGGGCGGCCATTGCAGCGCGCGGCTGTCTCACCGGCTGAGACCGGCGCGGGTAAACTTGCCGCATGTGCGGGCGCGACACCTTTTTCGCTACCTGGGACGAAGTGCGGCGGTTCTCCGAGCCGCTCGGCCTGGTCACGCCCGATCACGACCCGACTCCGACCTGGAACCGCGCGCCCTCGCAAACCGGCTGGGCCATCGTTGCCCACGAGGCCGGCGGCGAGGCCCGGCCGATGCGCTGGGGCCTGATTCCAGCCTGGGCGAAGGACAGCAAGGTCGCCTGGTCGACCATCAATGCCCGGCTGGAAACCGCCGCCAGCAAACCGGCCTTTCGAGCCGCCTGGAAGCAGCGCCGCTGCCTGATTCCCAGCAGCGGTTGGTATGAGTGGCGGCGGCTGGACGAAAACAACAAGCAGCCCTGGTTCATTCATCCGGCCAGCGGCCCGGTGCTCTGCTTTGCCGGCCTGTGGGAGCGCTGGCAGGCAGCGGACGGCGAATCGCTGGAAACCTACAGCATCCTCACCCGCGACGCCGACACCGAATTGCGCGCCATCCACGACCGCATGCCCCTCGTGCTGCCGCCGGTGGTGTTCGCCGACTGGTTGCACGGCGACGCCGCCCAGGCCGCCCGCATCGCCCTCGCCGCGCCCGCGCCGGAGGTCGCCTTCCAGCCGGTCGCACGCGCCGTGGGCAACACCCGCAACAACGGCCCCAAGCTAATCGAGGCCGTAGCGGGGGTGGTTCTCTGACGCGCAGCGCCGCGCGCCGGCCGACGGACGTCAGTCCTCGGAGATTGGGGCTCAGTGTCGCAGTGCAGCCTTGCGTTCGCGAAGTCGATTCTCAGAGCACGGATTTCGGCTGCTTCCTGGCAGCAATTTTTGCCCGCAACCGGTCCTGAAACGCGCGCCTTTGCTTGGTGACTTCGTAAAGCACGATGCCTGACGAAGTGCCGAGATTGAGACTTTCGATAATCCCGGCCATGGGTATGTTGATGCAGAGTTCGCTGCGCTCCAGGGCGAGCGGACTGATGCCGGTGCGCTCGTTGCCGAACCAGACGGCGAGTTTCTTGTTCGACGTGAAGTCTGCTTCATGCAGGACGACGTTATTCCGGCCCTTGGCGTGAGGCGAGGTGACTGCCGAAACGAACCCGTTCTTCTCCAGATGCGCCAGGCAGGCCGCCGTATCGGCGAACGTCTTGACGAAACTCCATTGGATCGCCGAGGCGGAAATCGCCTTCAATTTCCGCTCGTGCCGCATCGCCTGCCATTCGTTGGGCAGTATTTCGCTGTCGGTGACCACGTAGGCCTTTTCGACGCCCAAGGCGTTCACGTTCCGGATGATCGTGCCGATGTTTCTGAGATCATCCGGCTGTTCGATCACTGCAATCAAATTCTTGCAGCGCAGGCTCTTTGCCTTGTCCGCTCGTGCCCGGAGCGTTGGCTTTGATTTCTTCGTTTCGTCCATGCGCTTCACGCTGAGTGTGGGGTTTGACGGGAGCAAAGAATACGCGTTACCTCCGATGTGCGCCGGTTCAGACGGATGCGCAGCGCAACACGCGGCTTTCCCAGGTCGTCCGGCTCGGACTCGTTGCGGCTGGCGCGCTTGTTCCACGACGCGCAACCAGTCGGGCGGGCAAGGCTCCGCCGCTGGGGGCGTCTTCAGGTCAGCCGGCGGCGGCGAGCATTTCGGCCATCTTCTGATGAACCAGATTGACCGCTTTCAGCGGGCGCAGCATCACCTTGAAATCGGTGATCCGGCCATCGTCGCCCCAGTGGATCAGATCGACGCCGTTGACCGCGATGCCGTCGATTTCCACGGTGAACTCAAGCGCCGCATCCCGGTCCGCAACGATCTCGCGAACGTATCGGAACGAGTCGTTGGCCAGCACATGGAAAGCGGCGGCCAGATAGCGACGGGTGATCTCCCGACCTACCTGCGGGGTATGGACTACCGGCGAATGAAACGTCGCATCGTCGGCCAGCAACGCGCCGAGCCCGGCGACATCCCGGGCGGCGGCAATCTGGTGCCAGCGCTGAATCGTGTTCATGTCTGATGGCTCCTGACACAAAGGTGGATACCGCAGAATCAGCTGGTCGCCGGGCAAACTGCTGGATAGTCGACCGCCCGGTTCGGACCGTGAGCCGGGATCGCCGGTTCTCTGGTCGCAGGATCGACCGGGCCGGCCCGATCATCGCGCTGCCGGTGCCATCCGGCAAGGCGTCGGCGCAAGCCTATGCGCGATGGGCATCTATGCTCTGCGCCAGCCCGATCAAATCGCTTGCGATCAACGTCGGTTCGATGCGCCACGGATCGAACAGCGCATCAGGCGAGCGCCTGATCCACGCCGCGCGCAGCCCGGCCGAAATCGCCCCGGTGACATCGAACGGATTGCTCGATATCAGCCAGGCATCGGCCGCTTCAGCGCCGGATCTGCGCAGGAAATGGTGGTACACGCCCGGATCCGGCTTGTACGAACCGATCTCGTCGACGCTCACGATGTCCTCGAAGTAATCGATGATCCGGGCATGGCTCAGCAACTGCGCCACCGCATCGGCCCGGCCATTGGAGAAGGCGAACAGCCGATGACCCGCACTTCTGGACGATTCGAGTCCGGCGCCGACATCGGCAAACGCCGGCAGCACCGCGTAGGCCGCCATCAGCTCCTCGCGGTCCTCTTGGGTCAATGGAGAACCGAAGGCCAGGTTGGTGTAGTCCAGCGCATCGGCCGTGCACACCGAGAAATTCTCGTAGCGGCGCATCAGCCCGCGGCGGAACGCATATTCCAGCTGCTTGTCCCGCCACAGCCGGGAGAATTCCGGCGCTTTGCTGCCGATCCGTTGGGTCAGCTCGACGACGATCCCCTGGGTGTCGATGAGCGTCCCGTAGACATCGAAGGCAATGGTGGTGGGCATGACAACCTCTCGCCGGGAGTGGGCCTGTCGATCGCGAAGACCCGCTTGGGCCGGGGCCATTCAGGCCGACACGAGCGCGGGCAGGCCCGCCGTGACGCGAACGAAGGCGTCGGAAAATCGCCCGCCGAAGCGAAAATTCAGAACCGAAGCCGCAGAGCCGGTCGCGCACTGCGCCTGATCATACTATCGCTGCCCGCCAGCACGGTGCGAGCGGTAACACCGCCCAGCGGGCTGGTTTCAGTCTGGCCGAAATGGCCGAACTGGCCGGGCTGCCGCGTCTCGACGCTGCTGCGCCCTGTCGCGATGAACGCTTGGGGGCCGGCCATCGCAGCGGCTCGACGCGCTGTCGGCCGCTGCACCAATGCGCCGCCGGTTCAGACCCGCTCGAGCGCCAGCGCGATGCCCTGGCCGCCGCCGATGCACAGCGTCACGATGCCGCGCCGCACGCCGTCGCGCGCCATCGAGTGCAGCAATCGCGTGGTCAGCACCGCACCGGAAGCGCCGATCGGGTGGCCGTGGGCGATCGCGCCGCCCTCGACGTTGACGATGTCCTCGGCGAAGCCCAGCTCGCGAAGGCAGGCCAACGTGATGACCGCAAAGGCTTCGTTGATCTCCACCCGGTCCACGTCCGACACCTTCCAGCCGGCCCGGTCCAGCGCCTGACGCACGGCGGGTACCGGCCCGAGTCCAAAGAACCCCGGCTCCACGCCACCCACGCCGAAGCTGACCAGGCGTGCGGCCGGCTGCAGGCCGTTTTTCTCGGCCCAGTCGGTGCCGGCCACCACCATGGCTGCGGCGGCTGAGTTCAGGCCGGGCGCATTGCCGGCGGTGATGCTGCCTTCCTTGCGGAATGCCGGGCGCAGCTTGGCCAGCGATTCGGCGCTGGTGTCGGGGCGGTTGTGTTCATCGCGCTCGAACAGTGTCGGGCCCTTGCGGCCGGGCACTTCGACCGCAACGATCTCCGCGTCGAACAGGCCGTCGGCTTGCGCCTTGGAAAACCGCGTCTGCGAGCGCAGCGCCCACGCATCCTGTTCTTCGCGGGTGATACCGGTGCGGGTGGCGAGGTCTTCGGTATGCCAACCGGAATGCTTGCCGCTGAAGGCATCGTGCAGTCCGTCGAACAGCATGCTGTCGAGCAGCGCGACATCGCCCATGCGCGCACCCCAGCGACCCTGCGGCAGCAGGTAGGGCGCGCGGTCCATATTTTCCATGCCGCCGGCGATGGCGCAATCGATCAGCCCCGCCCAGATTTCCGTTGCCGCGCTGGCCACGCCCTGGGCGCCGGAGCCGCACACCCGGTTGACCGTGAGCGCCGGCACTTCGACCGGCAATCCGGCGCCGATGCTGGCCTGGCGCGCGGGATTCATCTTGACGCCGGCCTGGATGACATTACCCATCACCACCGCATCGATGCGTTCGGCCGACAGTCCGGATCGCTTGAGCGTTTCGCGGATCGCCGCCGCGCCCAGATCGGGCGCCGGCACGTCCTTCAGCGAGCCGCCGTAGGTTCCGATGGCGGTGCGAACCGGATGACAGATCACGACGTGGTTCTTGCTCATGGCAGCGACTCCTGTGAATTGAAGGCCCCGATGCCAGGCGGCGGCGGGGCAGGGAAAGACGATCGCCCGAGCGTCCATGGTGCGCCGAGCTGGCGGGACGGGCAATACGACCATTGTCCTGCTTCATCCTGCCGCTTCCAGCGCAAGAACGCTGCGATTCGGTGCCGAGAATACCGTTGCCCGTCATGCCGGCCGCCGGGTGGCGGGCATCGGCGGCGATGCGTAGCAGGTCTTGGCAATGTTCCTCCAGCGTGTCGCGCAGGCGCTTCAGCTGTTCCTGAGTGATCGTTTTCGATCCGGAAGACTTCGAGAGGATCTCAATCGGTCCGCTTCTCGAACAAGGCCACATTTTGAGCCGGAAAGTTGCATTGCCAGCGGCGGTCGCGGGCGATCCGCTCAAAAGTCGCGGCACGATAGAACGTCACATGGGTCGGGTCGCGGCGATAGTGCCAGCCCGCGAAAGCGTCGTCGTCGGTCTGGAACTGGGTCATCACCGCCAGCAGTCCCGCTGGCTCAAGCAACGAGTCCAGCAGGGCGAATTGCTCATGAGGTCGGTGAAAATGCTCCACGACTTCGGTACAGGTAATGAAGTCGTAGCGTCGGCCCAGCGCGGTGGCATCGTCGAAGAACATCGGGTCGTAGATCGACATTCGGTGCCCGGCCTCGGTGAGCATGGCGGCCAGAGCCGGTCCAGGCCCGCAGCCATAGTCGAGCCCGGCCCGGTTGGCAGGAAGTCGCTCCAGCAGGGGGCTGGCCAATCGGGAGAGAAAACCGCGATACGCGGGGTCGTCGATCTCGTTGCGGTGCAATCGGTACTCGTCGCGCTCCAGTGCGGAGCCGGGGAGCTGCATCGGGTCCAGAAAGGTCGCCTCGCAACGCGGGCAGCGCCAGTAATCCTTGCCATCGACCCAAAGCAGATGACCGCACCGGCGATCAAGACACACTGGACACTCGGGCATGCGCGACATCGCGGGGCGTTGGGGGCGGAACGGGAGGCGAGTGTAACGCGTGGCGGCGTTGCCGCTCGCCCTTGAGCGGACCGGGGTGCGTCCCGCGATGCCGGCGCCGGATGCAGCTTTTTTCGGCTGACCACCGCCCCGCCTCGTTGCACCATGATCGATCCTGCCCCGTTCTGGCGAATGGTGTCCCGCGACAGCGGGACGCCCTCCACGCCCGCCCGGCAGCCGCCTTCGTTCATCCAGGCCATCACATCAAGACTTTCCCCGCTACAATGGGGTTGACATTGCCTGCACGGACGCCCACCTAGTCTCATGCCGTGCGCATCCGGCGCCCGAAATCAGGAGAGGAGAGCCTCGTGGCCCCATCAGTATCCGAAAATACCGCGCGGGTCATGCCCGACATCGCCAGCGAAGCGCAGCCTTCGGTTGCCGGCCAGCTCGATTGGGTGGGGATGGGCGAGATCGAAGTGCCCGTCAAGCTCATGCAGGCCAGCGGCGATGTGGTCGTGGCCGGCGCGCGGGTCAACGCTTTCGTCAATCTCAAACGCCCGGATGTGCGCGGTATCCACATGTCGCGCCTGTATCTGCACATCGACCGGATGATCGGCAACGAGCCGCTGTCGCCGTGCCTGCTGCGCCGGGTGCTGCGCGAGTTCTTGAACTCGCACGCCGATTTGTCCGACCGCGCCGAAATCGACGTCGCCTTCGATTACCTGGTCCGCCGTCCAGCGCTGGTCAGCGACAACGCGGGCTGGCGTTCCTACCCGATTACCCTGAAGGCGACGATGGATCGCGGCCAGTTCACGGTGGAGCTGGGCTATTCGGTGGTGTATTCAAGCACCTGCCCGTGCTCGGCGGCGCTCGCCAGGCAATTGATTCAGGAGCGTTTCCTGATCGATTTCAGCCGATCAAAACCGCTCGATTTCGATTCCGTTCTCGCCTGGTTGGGCACCGAACAGGGCATCTGCGCCACGCCGCACAGCCAGCGCTCCCATGCCGAAGTCAAGGTCAGGCTGATCCCCAGCTTCCAGAGCCTGCCGATCGAGTCGCTGATCGATCTGGCCGAAGGCGCAGTCAAGACGCCGGTACAGACGGCGGTCAAGCGCGAGGACGAGCAGGCCTTCGCCCGGCTCAACGGGCAGAACCTGATGTTCTGCGAAGATGCGGCCCGCCGGTTGCAGTCGGCGCTGGATGCCGACGAGCGCGTGGTGGATTTCTGGGTCCGGGCCAGTCACTTCGAGAGCCTGCATCCGCATGACGCCGTGGCCATGGCCAGCAAGGGCATTCCGGGCGGCTACTCGGCCTGACGAATGCGAGGTCGGTGGCGTGCAGCTCGATGCGCGTTACCGACCCTGGCTGACTTGCGGCCCGCAACCTGCGCGACGAGCTGGTGTTCGGCAGTCGTGGCGTTCAATTTCCGGCCGGTTCGCGCGTCCCGGGCACCGTTTCGCCGAGCACCAGCAGCGGGTCGATCCGCACCTCGAACCAGTTCATTCCCCAGTGCAGATGCGGGCCGCTGGCCCGCCCAGTGGCGCCGACCGCGCCGATGACCTCGCCCTGGCGAACGGTCTGGCCCTCGCTGACGTCGATCCGGGAAAGATGCAGAAAGTTGGAGCTGACGCCGTGTCCGTGGTCGAGCAAGACGGTACCGCCAGTCAAATAAAGCCCCGGATCGGCGAAGGTGACCAGTCCCGCAGCTGGCGCCCGGACCGGCGTGCCGGTGGGTGCGGCGATATCCATGCCCGAGTGCGGTGACCCAGGGGTGCCGTTGTAGATTCGTTGATTGCCGAACCGACCGCTGATCCGGCCGGTCACCGGCCAGATGAATTTCTGCGCGAAGCCCACACGCGACTCGTCGCGCAGCCTGGCCTGCGCCACCCGGGCCTGCTCGCGCGCGATACGGCGGGCGATCTCGGGCGGCGGCGCGACGGTTTTGGGCGGCAGACCGTCGACCCGCTCGACCGGCCAATCGCGGGGCGAGACGGTGATGACCCGAATCTGCTCGCGGCCGTCCGGCGGGACAACGCGGACTTCGATGGGGCCGGTTTCATCGCGTCCGACACCCAACGCCACCGTGCCGTAGGGCGTGACCCGCAGCGCGCGATCGCCGCGCGTCACCCGACTGCCGGCTGGAACCTTGCCCAGCACCAGTGCGCCCTGCGTGGTCTCGGTCGGAATGATCACCCGCTGGTCGGAACCGACAGCGTCCTCCGTCAGTGAATCCGACGGTTCGGCCAGCCCGATCAGCAGCGCGAGAAACATCGGCTGCCACGCAAAGGCGGTAACGTTCACCGGTGATGGTGCTCGCACCGATCTTCCGGCCGTTGGCCGGGAGGCTCGGCCAGGTTTTCGGGTACCGGATCGAAGCCACCCTCGTTGAGTGGATGGCAGCGGCCGATTCGTTTGGCCGCCATCCAGCCTCCGCGCCAGGGCCCGAAGCGCTCGACCGCTTCCATCGCATAGCTGGAACAGCTGGGATGAAATCGGCAACGAGGCCCAAGAAGCGGGCTGACGATTGCCTTGTAGATGCGCAGTAAAAGGAGGATAAAGGGCTTCATCGAATCGGCAGCCGTAGAATGACATAGGTCAATGGGTTGCCCTAGCTTCCGCACTAGGCTATAACACGCCGCCATTGTGCATCATTTGATCAAAGGACCGCCCCCGTGGCAGTGAAGAAAGCCGTCAAGAAATCCAGCAAGTCTCCTCCGGCCGCCAAGGCTGTTGCCGGAAAATCCTCGACAGCCAAGGCCAAACCGGCCGCGGGCAAGTCGTCGGCCAGCAAGCTGGCGGTGAAGAAGCCGGCTGCCAGCAAGGCGCCCGCGAAGAAGGCCGCCAAGGCGGCGGCAACGAAGAAACCCGCCGCAGTCAAGGCGTCGGCCAAAAAGTCCGTCGCAAAGCCTGCGGTCGCAAAGAAACCAGCGGCTGCCAAGAAAGCGGCTGTCAAGAAAGCGACGGTCAAGAAGGCAACCGCCCGGAAGGGCGCAGCAAGCGCCCCTGCGGCTCGCAAGGCGACAGCAAAAGTCGTGAAGAAAGCTGCGGTCAATGCGGCGCCGGCCAGGGTGAAGACCAAGGCCGCATCGAAACCTGCCAAGGCTCCCGGTGGCAACGTGAAGAAGCCCGTCGCCTCGCGGTCGATGGCGGGCAAGGCCCCAGCCAAGGCTGCTGCTCCGGTCGAGTCGGCCACCCGCAGCGAGGGCCGCGCACCGTTGCCCCCGGCGCACAAGCCGGCCCCCGAGCGCAAGCTGCCGCGCAACGTCGCCGTGGCGGACGTCACCGGCAGCGCCAAGCGCAATAAAGTAACGCCCCAGAAGGCGAAGGTGGTGCCGTACAAGACCGACGAATCGGGTCACCCGATTCTGCCCAAGGGTTACAAGCCGGATCCGCACGAGGAGTACATGAGTCCGCTGCAACTGGAGTACTTCCGGCAGCGGCTGCTCACCTGGCGTGCCGATCTGGTCGATGAATCCAAGCAGACCATCGAGAACCTCAAGGAAGAAGTGCGCGATATCGGCGATGAGGCGGAACGCGCGACGCGAGAAACCGAGAACTCGCTCGAACTGCGCACCCGCGACCGTTACCGCAAGCTGATCGGGAAGATCGATGACGCGCTCAAGCGGGTCGATGACGGCAGCTTCGGCTGGTGCGTTGACACCGGCGAGGAGATCGGGCTGGATCGCCTCGAAGCGCGACTCACCGCCGAGCGGACCATCGATGCCCAGGAGCGCTGGGAACACCGCCAGAAGCAGATGGGTGACTGATCCCGCAGCCGCCCGCTTCGGCGCACGGCTGCTGGCCGTTGCGCTGCTGCTGGTTTCCGGCGCCGGTCGTGCCGGTGAGCTGCCGGTCGACGTCGATGTGCTGATCCACGGCGGCACCGTGGTCACCCAGGATGCGACGTCACGGGTCATCGAGGGCGGTGCCGTGGCGATTCGCGACGGCGCCATCGTGGCGGTATTGCAGCCCGGCGAAGCGTTGCCGGGCACCGACCGGCGCATCGACGCCCGCGGCAAGCTGGTCATTCCGGGCCTAATCAACAGCCATGGCCATGCCGCCATGAGCCTGCTGCGCGGCCTGGCCGACGACCGTCCGGTGATGCAGTGGCTGAACGACTTCATCTTTCCCGCCGAGGCCGGTAACGTCGATCCGGCCTTCGTCTACCAGGGCACCCTGCTGGCCGCCATCGAGATGGTGCAGGGCGGTACCACCACCTTCGCCGACATGTACTACTTCGAAGAGGAAGTGGCGCGTGCGGCGGTCGAGGTCGGCATCCGCGGCGTTCTGGGTCAGACCGTGATCGGTTTTCCAGCCCCCGACTACCGGACGCCAGAGCTGGCGCTGGCCGGCGCGGAGCGCTTCATCCGGCAATATCGCGATCACCCGCTGATTGTGCCGTCGGTGGCGCCGCACGCCCTCTACACCACGCCGTTGGCGGTGGTGAAGCGCGCCCACGAACTGGCCCGCAAGTACGACGTGCCGCTACAGATTCACGCCGCCGAGGTGCGCGAAGAGGATGCCCAGGTCCGTGAAGCCACCGGAATGGGCAGTATCGAGGCGCTGGACAGCATCGGCGCGCTCGGTAAGGGCACGTTGCTGCACCACGCCATCTGGCTCGGCGAGACCGACATCGCCGCCATCGCCCGCACCGGGACCGGCGTCAGCCACAATCCGGAAAGCAACATGAAGACGGCCGCCGGCGTGGCCCCGGTGCCGGCGCTGCTGGCCGCCGGGATTGCCGTCGGCATCGGCACCGATGGCCCGGCCAGCAACAACAATCTCGACCTCTTCGAGGAGATGGACAGCGCCGCAAAGCTGCACAAGGTGGTGTCCGGCGATGCCACGGCGTTGCCGGCCCGGACGGTTTTCGACATGGCCACCCGTGGTGGCGCCCGCGCTCTGGGACTGGCCGAGCGCATCGGCTCGATCGAGACCGGCAAACGCGCCGACATCGTGCTGATCGATCTCGACCGCCCGGAGCTGACGCCGATGTACGACGTGTATTCGCACCTCGTCTATGCGATCAAGGCCGGCCATGTCGATACGGTGCTGATCGAGGGCCGCGTGGTGGTCGAGGCGGGTCGGGTTCGAACCGTGGATGTCGATCAGGCCATGGCCCGCGCGCGTCGGCTCCAGACCCTGATTCGCGACCGGCTGGAGTCTGCCCCGCCAACGGCCGGGGAAATCGAGGGCGCCGCCCGGTAGTTGCGGCGCGGCGCCTAACCCACGCCTCGGGACGGCGTGTTTTCGCATCCTGAAGCATCGACAGCTTCGATCGACGCTGCGGCCGGAGCCTTGCCGGTGAGGTAATCGCTGATCGCAACGGCGGCCCTCCGGGATGAGGGCGTCCCGGTCAGATCGAACGTTTCGGTAAAGGCCGAACGCTGGATGTCGTAATAGTGGCCGTGGTCGCTGAGTGCGTGACGCAACGCATCGTCGAGCGCGTGGGTCTCGGTGACCACCCGCCCGAGCCGCCAGTGGGCGTAGTTCGGGTCGGACTGCCACTGAATGCCGTGCGGATCGAGAAAGACGCACGGGCGCGGCCGGCGCAGGAATTCATAGACTTGACTGCTGACGTCGCCGAGGTAAATGTCCGCCGCGCGGGTATAGGTCATGTCGGCCAGCGCCGGGCTGTCCAGATCGACCCGGATGTTGGGGCAATCGAGGAACCGGTGCGGCAATACGGCGCGATATCGAGCGCTCCGATTGAACAATTTCAGGTGCGGCGCGAAGACCAGGTTGTAGCGATCGGCGTGGAGTCGAAAGTAATCCAGCACCTGAGTTCCCCACCGCTGATACGAAGACAGGGCCGGCTCGAAATGCGGATTGTAGAGAACGGTCGGCAAGTCGTTGGCGAACAGTCTCGGCGGCGTCGGAGCGACGGCCTCCACGGCATCGAACTTCGGATAGCCGACCATGGCGTAGTGACCGGGGCGGATCAGCCCTTCGGCGATGAATCGCTGTTCCAGCTTTCGGCCTGCGACCAGCACAAAGTCGAATTTCGCGATACGCGGATCGTAACCGCGCGCGCGATCGCCGGCTCCGTGGTTGGTGAACACCATCGCAGTCTCCGGCAGCCGTTGCTTCAGCCTGAGGCTGGACAGATCGGGAACGATCAGCGCATCCAGTCCTCGAAACTCGCTGCCGCCGAATCGCAACGTCGCATCCTTGGTGAACGAAATCCACGATTTTAGGAAGCGGTCGGCCAGCCTGATCGCCCAGGGAACCGGCAGGCGTTCGATCCGGCAGCGATGGGCCGGCCAGCCGGCGGCAACCCGTTCGACGGCGTCGACCAGAGCATCGTCGAGGCAATGGATGGTGACCGACTCCACGGTCGGCAGCATCGACATCTCGAAGGCGACCGAAGCGGCATGCCAGACCTGATCCGGTCGCGCGCAAAACAGAAATCCGACACGCATGGAATTTTTCAGCTCAAGTTGCGGTTTCTGCCATCCACCCTGTAATCATCACGACCGGCTGGAACGGCTAACGCAGTAAGTCGACACACGTCCGAAAATCATTCCCGGTCCGACTCGGCAGGGATGCCGACATGCCGCATGACGACCGACCAACCGAGCCCGAGCGGTGACGCGATGTGTGCGCGCAAGCATCTTGCCTACAGGACATCGGTCAAGGCGGGTTCGTGGTTCAGAGTAGGCCGATCCGCTTAAGCGAACCTGAAGGAGGCGCCGATGCGGACGCGCGTTGCGTCCGGCCTGGTTCGTCGGCTCGATGGCTATCGTTCGCGTCAAAGCCCGGCCCGGACTGCCAGGCTTCCGGACCGATCGCCCGCGAAGCATGAGGCGGTCGGCGCGTCGCCCGGCCAAGGCCGCAGGGCGTAAGCCGGGACCGCCGCTTGCCAAGGTTCTCGCGATGGACGATTCATGCCGGGTCAATGATCGTCAAGGCGATAAAAGCGCCAGGACGACTTGAATTGCGGAGCGGGTGGCCGGTCGAGCAGCCGCGCGCGCACCATCTCCACCGGCATCGGACCGCCCTGAAGGATGCGGTCGTGGAAGTCGCGCTCGGTCATCCGACCCGAGCCGACCAATTCCCGGTGCAGCGCCAGGAACTGAAGGCCACCGAGCATGTAGGCCGCCTGGTAGATCGGTGGATAGTCGCCGGCAAAGCTGCGGCGCACTTCGGCGGCGGCGTTTTCGCGCTCGTGGCCGTTGTCCACCAGCAGCTCGATGGCCTGCTGCGGGGTCATTTTGCCCAGGTGGAAACCCAGCGAGAACTGGATGCGGGCGGCGCGGTGGGCGCGCCAGAACAGCATGCCGAGCTTGTCTTCGGGCGTTGCGGCGAAGCCCAGATCGTACAGCCGGAACTCCCAGTACAGCGCCCAACCCTCGGTCCAGAACGGCGTGCCGAACAATTGCCGGTGCGGCTGGTAGCGCTGGGTCATGAAGTGCTGCAGGTGATGTCCGGGAATCAGCTCGTGGTGCACCACGGCGCGCGAGAAATGCCGGTTGTTCCCGCGCAGGCTCATCATTCGCTTGTCGTGCGGCATGGTGCTGGTCGGGTAGGCCACCCAGACGTCGACGCCGCCGAGGAAGAACGGCGCCTGCAGCTGCGCCTCGGGGCTGAGCATGTTCATCCGCCAGTCGCGGGTGGCGAGCTCGGGGATTGTGATCAGTTCGCGCTCGCGCAGGAAACCCACCGCCTCATCGGCGAGATCCTTCACCAGCGCTGGCTGCTGGCCCGGCGCGGGCGAGCGGGTCTTGACGAATTCCAGCGCCTTGCGCCAGTCGTCATAGCCCATCTGTTTGGCGGCCGCAGTCATCTGCGCGCGGGTCCAGGCCAATTCGCGCTCGGCCAGTGCGACCAGCTCCTCCGGGCTGTAGGGGATCATCTGGAAATCCAGACTGGCTTGCAGCGCCTCGGCGCCAATCGGGTCGCCGATGATGGTCTCCGGATCGTCGGCGCCGGCCAGCCGGCCGCGCAGCGCGCCGATGTACTCTTCCATCACCTTGTCCAGCGACTCGTAGGGCTGCTTCACCCACCAGGTGAAATCCGGGTCGAAATCGGCGTAGAAGGCATACCAGTCCTTCAGCGCGTTGCGTGAGCGCTCGAGCATCGCCGCTGCCCGGTATGCCACTGCCGGTCGGATGCCGGGTGCCGCCTCTGCACCGTCGCGGATCACCGCCGACAGTCGTTCGGCCAGCTCGCGGCGAATCCCGTCCAGCACTTCCGCGCTGGGTTGACCCTTGGCGAATTCCAGCGCCCGGCGACGCTCCAGAAGATCGACCAGTTTGGCGTGGCCGGGCAGCAGCGGGGCGGTTTCGACCACGCGGCGCGCGTCGAAGTCGAGCTGTTGCAGGTTCTGGCGCAGCTGGCGTTCGAACAGCAGCCGGTCGATCCGGTCCTCCACGCCGAAGTCGGCGTCGTCGAGTGTGCGCAGATTGTCCAGCCAGCCGGTGTGCAGGGTGCGCAGCGCCGCCTCGCGGCGCAGGCCCAGGGCGATGTCGTGAACGTGTTCGACGCTTTTCAGATCGGCCCGGTAGCGTTGAATCCAGGACGACATGCGCGAATCGGTCGCGGCCAGCCCGGCCGGGTCGGCCACGATGGTGGCCGGCTGCGCGGCGAGACCGGCGCTGAACAGGGCCAGCAAAAGCAGGGGCAATACGGCGTTGCTCATCTCGATGGGGTTCTATGACGACGGGAATCCGCTCAGGTTAACGGATTCGCGCGCCGTTTCGCCCGTTGCGCCGGCATTTGCAGCGCACTTCGCGGCGGGGCTTGGCGAATGACCATCGCCCGGTCTATGCTCGGGCTGCGAGAAGGATCACGGGGGTGCTCGACTCCCATGCGGTGCGCTCAATCCACGTCCCAACCCCGGCAGGAGAAGGAATCATGGAATACGCAGCAGATCGCAACACCACGATGGACCCGTCCCGCGTCGCCGGGATCAGCCTTGCTCTCGTTCTCAATATCGCCGCGATGATGCTGCTCCTGCGCGGCATCGATCCGGGTCTGATCGATCGACCCGTGGAACGGACGCAACCGCCGACTATCTGGGTCGAACCCCCGGCCAAGCCGATCCCGCTGCCGGTGCCGCCACCGGCTCAGGTCGTCCAGCAAAAGGCCAAGGCAAACCCGCTTCCGCCGCCGCCGGTGCCGCCGGTCGAGGTGGCCGGCCCGATCGATTTCATCGCGCCGCCGCCGGCGGTCAGCCTGAGCCAGCCGGCGGCAACAGCGCAGTCGAATGCCGTCAGCGAGGGCACTGGCGGGGCATCCGGCAACAGCCTGCGCTACGAGCACGCCCCGCCGCCGCCATATCCGCGTCTGGCGCTGCAACGCGGCTGGCAGGGCACCGTGTGGTTGCTGGTCAGCGTCGACCCGCAGGGCCGACCAGTGGCAGTCGACATCCATCAGGGCAGCGGTTACGCCCTGCTCGATCGCAGCGCCCGCCAACAGGTGCTCAAGCGCTGGCGGTTCGTGCCGGCGATGCGCGCGGGTCAGGCAGTGGCCGCCCAGGGGTTGGTGCCGATCGACTTCACCATCGACTGAACAGGGCCGGTAGCAGCACAGCGCCGAATCGGCGCTCGGGCGCCATGGACGGTGCCTCGGTCGGCGTAACGTGTGTCCAGCGAGGCGCTCCATGCGCCGTCCGCGATCAGCGGTCTTCGGGTTCCTTCTCAACCGAATCCCACGGCAGACGGCCGTCGATTTCCAGATGCAGCGCGAATACAAGGAAGGTACGGATCAACACGATCAGGCCCAGCATCAACAGGCTGGTCAGTGTGTAGTCGATGGTGACGGTCTTGATGATGTCGGCGGCGACCAGAAATTCCAGGCCCAGGATCAGGCCGCGCACGCTGCGCCGGCGGAATGCCAGGTAAGCCGCGTGGCTGGACTGGTTGCGGAACTGGGCGACCCAGAATGCGGCGGCGACCAGAAAACCGCCGAGTATCACCGCCACGCCCACCGATTCCAGGAGCTGAATCAGAAACTCGATGATGTCCGCAGGCGTGCTGGTCACGGGGTGGCTCCTTCCGGTGGGACGGATGTTCTGCCGACGTTAACACGGGCGATCCGGGTGCTGCGTTGTTCCGCCAGCCGGCAGTTGAGTGCCGAATCGAGTCGCTGCCGGCAGCCGGATTGCTGGCGGATCAGGCCGGCTGCGCTTCGCGGGCGCGCTGCTGGATGAACTCGAGCAGCGCCGCCAGCCCGTTGCTGCGGGTCGGGGAGAGGTGTTTGGCCAGCCCGATGCGGGCGATGAACTCGGGCGAGGTGGCCTGGATTTCCGCCGCGCTGCGTCCGGAATAGACCCGCAATGCCAGATAGATCAAGCCGGATACGATGGCAGAATCGCTGATCGCTCGGAAATCGAGTCGGTCGGCATCGCCTTCCGACACGATCCAGACCAGCGACTGGCAGCCGTGCAGGCGATGCGTCTCGGTCTTCCATTCCTCGGGAAACGGCGGCAGCTTGCGGCCCAGGTCGATCAGGTATTGGTAGCGCTCCGACCAGTCGTCGAAGAAACCGAATTCTTCGGCGATTGCGGCCTGCGCCTCGGCGGCGCTGGCTTCCGTCGGAAAGATTGAAGCGGCGGCGGCGTGGTTCATCCGGCTCTCCTCCAACGCACGCCCTGCGGCGTGTCTTCGAGCTGGATGCCCTCGGCGATCAACTGGTTGCGGATGGCATCGGCGCGGGCGAAATCGCGTGATTGCTTGGCGGCGACGCGCTCGTCGATCAGCGCCTGGATGCGGTCGTCGTCGTCGCCCGAGGTACCGCGCGAAAACCAGTCGGCTGGCTCCTGCTGCAACAGTCCCAGCGCCAGCCCGGCGCCCAGCAGCTCGACCTTCGCCGCGCGTCGCGCTTCGGCTGAATCGGCCTTGCGCGCCGCGCCGGCAATCCCGGCCAGCACGGCCAGCGCATCGGGGGTATTGATGTCGTCGGACAGGGCGGCCTCGACCGCCTCCGGCACCGCCAGCGCCGCACGATCGACCGGGATGTCGGCCAGGTCGCGCAGCGTGCCGTACAGCCGGTCCAGAGTGCGTACGCTCTGTTCGATCAGGCCTTCCGACCAGTCCAGCGGCTGCCGGTAGTGCGCCGACAGCAGCGCCAGCCGCAGTGCCTCGGGCGGGTACTCGGCCAGCAGATCGTGGGCCAGCGACACATTGCCGACCGACTTGGACATCTTGGCGCCGTCGAAGGTGAGCATGCCGTTGTGCAGCCAGTAGCGGGCAAATGTCTTGCCACCGTGGGCGCAGGCGCTCTGGGCGATCTCGTTTTCGTGGTGGGGAAATTGCAGGTCGACCCCGCCGGCGTGGATGTCGATGGTCTCGCCGAGATGCGCCTCGGCCATCGCCGAGCATTCGATATGCCAACCGGGGCGGCCCCGGCCCCACGGACTGTCCCAGCCGGGCAGGTCGGGCGTCGATGGCTTCCAGAGCACGAAGTCGGCCGGGTCGCGCTTGTAGGGCGCCACCTCGACCCGCGCACCGGCCAGCATTTCGTCCATGTCGCGGCGCGACAGCTGTCCGTAGCCCGGATAGGTCGCCACCGAAAACAGCACGTGGCCCTCGGCGGCATAGGCGTGACCGCTGGCGATCAGCCGTTCGATCATGGCGATGATGTGCGGAATATGTGCTGTGGCCAGCGGCTCCACATCCGGCGCCGGCACGCCGAGCGCGGCCATGTCGTCGCGGTAGGCCTGGGCGAAGCGCGTGGTGATCTCGCCGATCGGTACGCCGGCGGCCCTTGCCGCAGCATTGATCTTGTCGTCGACATCGGTGATGTTGCGGGCGTACACCACGCTCCCGTATCGCCGTCGCAGCAGATTGGCCAGGGTGCCGAACACGACCGCCGGGCGGGCGTTGCCGATGTGGATGTAGTTGTAGACCGTCGGGCCGCAGACATACATCGTCACCCGGTCAGGGTCGAGCGGCTGGAACGTTTCCAGCGAGCGGCTGAGGCTATTGAACAGACGCACATCCATCGAAGGCGGGCCACGTGAGAGACGTTCCATTTTAGCAAGCCTGAACCGGATGCCGTTCATTATTGTTGCGTTAAAGCCGGGGTTCAGCCGAACGATGTTGGAATGAGTCCACAAGGGGTTGGTCGCGCATTCCGGTCGTTGCCGGGGCACGCACCAGACGCGGGTGAACTGCAAGGATGGCGGCCACTGTGCGAGATCATCTGCCCCGGTATCCAGCCCGCCACCATACGCAGGTCGATCATGCGCACATCCATTCTTGTCATTGCTGCCGCTCTGGCCTTTCCGTTCGCAACATGGGCCCAGCAGCCGCCGCCGGCCGAAAATGTCAGCTACGACTTTGCCGAAGTGCTGCGCGCCGACCCGATCTTTCAGCGGGTGATCCTGCGCGAGGAGGAGCAACGCTGCGACGACGAAGCGGTCTACGAGCGCGTCGAAGGCAATGGCGGCAACCGTGCCGGCACCGTGCTGGGCGCCATCGTCGGCGGCGTGGTCGGCAACCAGATCGGCAGCGGCAGCGGTCGGGTCGCAGCCACTGCTGGCGGTGCCGTGATCGGTGGAGCGATCGGCAACCGCAGCGGCCAGCAGCAGGGCCGCGTGATCGAAGAGGTCCGTCCCGGCTGCCGCATCGTCGAAGTCGAGCGCGAGTCGCGCGAGCTGGTCGGCTACGAAGTCGAATACCGGCACAAGGGCGATGTCTACATCTCGCGGATGAATCACGATCCCGGCAACCGGCTGCAGATCCGCGTGGCGATCACCCCGGTGGACGAGCCGGCGACCGCTCAGGAGAGCTACTGAACCTCGGGCCGCGCGCTGTCGTCGCGGCGATCGGCGGCCCTGTTGCTTTGCACAATGCCGTGTGCCAGACTCCCGCCATGTTTTTCGACATCCTCCCGCATTCGCTTGGCAGCGCCCGACTGGCTTCGTCCATGACCTCGCGCGCGCGCCGACCGACTTGGCCCAATCCGGCTGGGTAGCGACGTCGCGTCCGTACGATCGTAAAAAACCCGGCCTCGCGCTGGGTTTTTCTGTTTTTGGCTCCGGGAAAAGCACACCATGAAGCATTTCTTGAACACTCAGGACTGGACGCGCGCCGAGCTGGATGCGCTGTTGGCGCAGGCCGCCGACTTCAAGCGCGATCGTTTCGGCGATCAGCTCAAGGGCAAATCGATTGCCCTGGTCTTCTTCAATCCGTCGCTGCGCACCCGCACCAGCTTCGAGCTGGGGGCGCAGCAACTGGGCGGCACCGCCATCGTGCTGTCGCCGGGCAAGGACGCCTGGCCGATCGAGTTCGAAGTCGGCGCGGTGATGGACGGCGAGGCCGAGGAGCACATCGCCGAAGTGGCGCGGGTGCTTTCGCGCTATGTCGATCTGATCGGCGTGCGGGCGTTTCCGAAGTTCCTCGACTGGTCGGTCGACCGTCAGGATCGGGTGCTTCAGGGGTTTGCCCGTTATTCGACGGTGCCGGTGATCAACCTGGAAACCATCACCCACCCCTGCCAGGAACTGGCACACGCCTTGGCACTGCAGGAACATCTGGGCACTACCGACCTGCGCGGCAGGAAGTACGTGCTCACCTGGACCTACCACCCCAAGGCGCTGAACACCGCCGTGGCCAATTCCGCGCTGACCATCGCCACCCGCATGGGCATGGACGTGACGCTGCTGTGCCCGACGCCGGAGTACGTGCTCGATGGGCGCTACATGGACTGGGCGCGCGCCAATGTTGCCGAAAGCGGCGGCTCGCTGTCGATCAGCCACGACATCGACAGCGCCTACGCCGGCGCCGACGTGGTGTACGCCAAAAGCTGGGGCGCGCTGCCGTATTTCGGTCGCTGGCCCGACGAAAAACCGATCCGCGACCGCTACGCGCACTTCATGGTCGACGAGGCCAAGATGGCGCTGACCAACAACGCCGTGTTCTCGCACTGCCTGCCCCTGCGCCGCAACATCAAGGCCAGCGACGCCGTGATGGATTCGCCGCGCTGCATCGCCATCGACGAAGCCGAAAATCGCCTGCATGTGCAGAAGGCCATCATGGCCGCGCTGGTTGGACAGCCGGGAATGGGGAATGGGGAATAGGGAATAGGGAATCGCAAAGGCAAAAGCAAACGCAATACCACTTACGAACTCGATACGCTCAGGAGTCCCCCATGTCTTCCGCTTCTACGATTCCCGATTCCCGATTCCCGAATCCCGGCTCTCCAACGATTCCCGATTCCCCAATCCCGAATCCCGGCTCTTCAACGATTCCCGGCTCCATCGTCCTCGCCTTCTCCGGCGGTCTGGATACCAGCTTCTGTGTGCCGTGGCTGAAGGAACGGGGCTGGGAGGTGCATACGGTGTTTGCCGATACCGGTGGTGTCGATGCCGAGGAGCGGGCGTTCATCGAGGCGCGCGCGGCGGAACTGGGTGTGGCCAGCCACGTCACCGTCGATGGCGGGCCGGCGATCTGGGACGGTTTCGTCACGCCGTTCGTGATGGCCGGCGAGGGTTATCAGGGCCAGTATCCGCTGCTGGTGTCGGATCGCTATCTGATCGTCGAGGCCGCGCTCAAGCGCGCCGCTGAACTGGGCACCCGCGCCATCGCCCACGGCTGCACCGGAATGGGCAACGATCAGGTGCGCTTCGACCTGACCGTCAAGGCGCAGGGCGATTACCAGATTGTCGCGCCGATCCGGGAGATCCAGAAAGAACACACCCAGACCCGCGCCTACGAGCAGGCCTATCTGGAGCGGCGCGGTTTCGGCGTGCGCGCCAAGCAGCAGGCCTACACCATCAACGAGAACCTGCTCGGGGTGACCCTGTCCGGCGGCGAAGTGGATCGCTGGCAGGCGCCCGGCGAGGGCGCGCGTGGCTGGTGCGCAACGCGCGCCGAGTGGCCGGTGGAGCCGCTGAGCGTTCGGGTTGGTTTCGAGCAGGGCGTGGCGGTCAGTCTCGATGGTCGGCGTCTCGCCGGTCCGGCGCTGCTGGCGCAGTTGAACCGCGAGTTTGCCCGCTACGGCGTCGGTCGGGGCATGTACACCGGCGACACCACGATCGGCCTCAAGGGCCGCATCGTCTACGAGGCCCCCGGCCTGACCGCGCTGCTGGTCGCCCACCGGGCGCTCGAGGAAGCCGTGCTCACCAAACAGCAGAACCGGTTCAAGCCCGAAGTCGCGCGCAAGTGGGTCGAGCTGGTTTACGAAGGTTTTTTCAACGACCCGCTCAAGACCGATCTGGAGGCGTTTCTGCGCTCCAGCCAGCGCTGCGTCAACGGCGAAGTCACCCTGCACACCGAAGGCGGACGGGTCGACGCGGTGGCCATCGCCTCGCCGCACATCCTCAATGCCAAAGGCGCCACCTATGCCCAATCGGCGGACTGGGGCGTGGCCGAGGCGGAAGGGTTCATTCGCCTGTTCGGCATGAGTTCCTCGCTGTGGGCGGAAGTGAATCGCGCCAGCGATGGCGGGTCGGACACCGACAATGACTGATCGGCTGCCGACCATCCTGGGTCACCTTGAAGCGCTGGTCGGCTTCGATACCCGAAATCCGCCGCGCGAAATCGGCACCGGCGGCATCTTCGATTACCTGCGCGGGCAGTTGCCGGGTTTTCAATGCACGGTCACCAATTTCGGCGCCGGTGCGGTCTCGCTGCTGGCGGTGCGCGGCAATCCGAAGCGGCTGTTCAACGTGCACCTGGACACGGTGCCGGATTCGCCGCACTGGAGCGCGGACCCGCTTCGGCTGCGGGTGAGCGATGACCGCGCGACCGGTCTCGGCGCCTGCGACATCAAGGGGGCGGCCGCATGCCTTCTCTCGGCCGCTGCCGAGACGACCGGCGATGCCGCGTTTCTGTTCAGCACCGACGAAGAGGCCAACGATGCCCGCTGCATTGCCGGGTTTCTGGCCACCGACCACGGCTTCGAGCAGGCGCTGATCGCCGAGCCGACCCAGGTGCAGGCGGTGCTGGCGCATCGCGGTATCAGCTCGGTGCGGATGCGCTTCAAAGGCCGCGCAGGGCATGCCTCCGGCGCCGACGCGCTGGAAACCAGCGCGCTGCATCAGCTCATCCGATGGGGCAGCGGGGCGTTGGCGATGGTCGATGCCGAGTCGCATCGGCGGTTCGGCGGGTTGACCGGGCTGCGCTTCAACATCGGCCGGGTCGACGGCGGCATCAAGGCCAATGTGATCGCGCCCGAGGCCGAGCTTCGGTTCGGTTTCCGCCCGCTGCCTTCGCACGATCCCGACGCACTGCACCAACGGTTCAGATCGCTGGCCCAGCCGGACATGCTGGCCGAGTACGAGGAAACCTTTCGCGGCCCGTCACTGCCGGCAGGCGATGTGGCGCACGCCGAAGAAAAGCGGCTGGCGGCCCGCGATCTGGCCGACGAGTTGGGACTGCCGATCGGCAATGCGGTCGACTTCTGGACCGAGGCCTCGCTGTTCTCCAGGGCCGGGCTGACTTCACTGGTGTTCGGCCCCGGCGACATCGCTCAGGCCCACACCGCCGACGAATGGGTCGCGCTGGATCAGCTCCAGTCCTACGCCGACCACGTCCGGAGAATCCTGGCATGAACTGGCCGATCGAGTCCCGCCGACGCGGCCCCACAAGAGCTTGCCCCCCAAGCACCCAGCCCCCCAAGCACCTAGCCCCCGAATTCCGAATCCCGAATCCCGGCCTCCATTCCCCATTTCCCATCCCCGGCCCCAATGAACGACCTGCGACCCACCATCGTCCGGCTGCTGTCCAATATGGCCAGCGCCAAGGAAATCCAGCAGTACCTCAAGCGCTTCTCGCAGCTCGACGCGGCGCGCTTTGCCGTGGTCAAGGTCGGTGGCGCGATCCTGCGCGACGAACTGGGTGCCCTGGTGTCGTCGCTGGCGTTTCTCCAGCAGGTCGGACTCACGCCGATCGTCATTCACGGCGCCGGACCGCAGCTCGATGAGGAGATGGCCGCCGCCGGAATCGAGAAGAAGACCGTCGACGGCCTGCGCTACACCGATGCCGCCGGACTGGCCGTGGTGCGCCGGGTGTTCGCCCAACAGAATCTGCGGCTGGTCGAGGCGCTGCAGGCCGAAGGCGTTCGCGCCACCTCGGTGCTGTCGGGCGTGTTCGAGTCGGATTTTCTCGGTCGGCGCAAGTATGGACTGGTCGGCAAGGTCGCCCGGGTGAACACTGCCAGCATCGATGCCGCCATCAAGGTGCGCTCGATCCCGGTCATCGCCAGCCTCGGCGAGACCGCGTCCGGGCAGATTCTCAACGTCAACGCCGACTGGGCTGCCAACGAGCTGGTCAAGACGCTTCAGCCCTACAAGATCATCTTCCTGACCGGCACCGGTGGGCTGCTGGACGGGCAGGGCAAGGTGATCGACTCGATCAACCTCAGTACCGAATACGACGAGCTGCTCGCCCAGCCCTGGCTGCACTCCGGGATGCGGGTCAAGATCGAGCAGATTCACAGCCTGCTGATGCAGCTGCCGCCGGCGTCCTCGGTGTCGATCACCCGCCCGGACGAGCTGGCGAAGGAGCTGTTCACCCATCGCGGCTCGGGCACCCTGGTGCGGCGCGGCGAGAAGATCCGCCGGCTGGCATCGTGGAAGGCAGCCGATCTCAAGCGCCTGCGCACCCTGATCGAATCGAGTTTCGGCCGCAAGCTGGCCAGGGATTATTTCGAGCGCACCAAGCCCTACCGCGTCTATCTCAGCGAGCACTACCGCGCGGCGATCATCCTCACCCGGGAAAACGGCCTGACCCACATGGACAAGTTTGCCGTCGGCGACGAGGCGCAGGGCGAGGGTCTGGGTCGGGCGATCTGGCAGGTCATGCATGCCGAGAATCCCAGCCTGTTCTGGCGCTCGCGGCGCGGCAATCCGATCAATGAGTTCTACTTCGCCCATTCCGAGGGCGCGATCAAGGACGCCCGCTGGACGGTGTTCTGGTATGGCCTCAACGACTGGGACGATATCCGGCGCGCGGTCGAGCACTGCCGCGGCCGACCGGCCACATTGAAGGATTGAGCGACATGTTCAAACGCAGGTTTTCGGTGGGCATCATCGGCGCACGCGGCCACGTCGGCGGCGAGCTGATCCGGCTCATCGACGCGCATCCCGATTTTTCGCTGGCTTTCGTTTCCTCGCGCGAGCTGGCCGGTCGACAGGTGAAGGAACATGTGCCCACGTTCTCCGGCGATCTGGCGTTCGACAACGTCGAGCTTGCCGCGCTGGCTGGCAAGGCCGCCGATGCCGTGGTGCTGGCGTTGCCGAACGGCAAGGCCGCGCCCTATGTCGCGGCCATCGACGCAGCGCGACCGGCGAGCGTGGTGATCGATCTGTCCGCCGACTACCGGTTCGATGCCCAGTGGTACTACGGCCTGCCCGAACTCAACCGGGCACGTCATCCGGGCCAGACCCGGATCAGCAATCCGGGCTGCTATGCCACCGCGATGCAACTGGCGGTGGCGCCGATGCTCGGCGACATCGATGGCCCGGTGCAGTGTTTCGGCGTGTCCGGATACTCCGGCGCCGGCACCACGCCATCGGACAAGAACGATCCGGACAAGCTGCGCGACAACCTGATGCCCTATGCGCTCACCGGGCACATTCACGAGCGCGAAGCGACCCGACAGCTGACCCACGCCATCGAATTCATGCCGCACGTCGCGGCGCATTTTCGCGGCCTCACCATCACCGCAAACCTGCACCTGACCCGGCCGTTCACGGTCGATGAAGTGCGCGAGCGCTACCGGCAGCGTTACGCCGGAGAGCCGCTGGTGCGGGTGGTCGATCAGCCGCCCTGGGTGTCGGCGATCGCCGGTCGCCATCACGTCGAGATCGGCGGTTTCACACTGGCCGAGGACGGCCGCAGACTGGTCGTCGTGGCCACTGAAGACAACCTGCTGAAAGGCGCCGCCACCCAGGCCCTGCAAAACCTCAACCTGGCCTTCGGGCTGCCCGAAACCCAGGGCATCCCCATCACTCCCTGAATGCCCGCATTCTCGATTCCCCATTCCCCATCCCCCATTGCCGAACAAAATGACCAACCTCCTGTGGCAAAAGCCCGGCGTCAAGGTCGATGCCCGAATCCAGGCCTTCCTGGCCGGCGAGGATGTCATCCTCGACCGCGAGTTTCTGCTGTTCGACATCCAGGCCAGCGCCGCGCACGCCGAAGGGCTTGAGCGCATCGGCATCCTCAGCGCCGAGGAATGCGACGGCCTGCGGCGCGAGCTGGCCGTGCTCGCCGAGGATTTCAAGCGCGGCGATTTCGTGCTCGACGACCGTTTTGAAGACGGTCACTCGGCCATCGAGGCGCGGCTGATCGAGCGTCTGGGCGACGCCGGGAAAAAGATCCACACCGGCCGAAGCCGCAACGATCAAGTGCTGGTCGCCACCCGGCTGTGGCTCAAGGATCGCCTTGCCCGGCTGCGCGCGCTGAGCCGGGAAACTGCCGAGGTGGCACTGGCCCGGGCGCATGCCGAGGCCGTGCTGCCGATGCCGGGTTACACCCATCTGCAACGCGCCGTGGTGTCGTCAGCTGGCATGTGGTGGGCGGCCTGGGCCGAGGCCTACATCGACAATGCGGTGCGTGCCGGCGACACGCTGGCCTGGGTCGATGCCAATCCGTTGGGTAGCGCCGCCGGCTATGGCGTCAACCTGCCGCTGGACCGCGACCACACCACCGCCGCGCTCGGCTTCGGGCGCATGCAGGTGGCGGCAACCTATGCCCAGCTGTCGCGCGGCAAGTTCGAAATGGCGGCCATCGACGCGATTGGCGCGGCGCTGCTCGATCTGCGCCGGCTGGCCTGGGATCTGTCGTTGTTCACCAGCGCCGAGTACGGTTTCGTGCGCCTGCCGGCCGAGTACACCACCGGCAGCTCGATCATGCCCAACAAGCGCAATCCCGACGTGATCGAGCTGATGCGCGCCAGCTACGCCAGCATCGCCGCCGCCCGGGTCGAGATCGAGCAACTGCTGTCGCTGCCCTCGGGTTATCACCGCGACCTGCAATTTTCCAAGGGCGCGCTGGTGCATGCCTTCGGCCGTGGCCTGGGCGCGCTGGAGCTGCTGCCGGATCTGCTGCGCAACCTGGACTGGAACGAACCGGCGCTGCGCGCGGCGCTGGAGCCATCGATGTACGCCACCGACCTGGCCGTCGACCTGGCCCGTGCCGGCCTGCCGTTTCGCGAGGCCTATCAGCAGGCCGCCGACCCGGCGCGCTGGGCCGAGGGCGACCCGAACACGAGCCTCACGGCCCGGGTGTCGCCGGGCAGCGGCAGCGCATTGCGACTTGAAGCACTCAGCGCCCGCCTCGCCCAGTTGGACGCCCCCCGATGATCAAGCCCAACGCGACCGCGCCCAACATCTCCAACCAGGCCCGCGCCACCCGCAACGCCCCAGCCACCCGCCAAGCCCCAACTGTCCGCGTAGCCCGGCTTGAGCGCAGCGAATGCCGGGACCGCCGCGCACCCACCACCACGCCGCCCCGGCTTACGGCCTTCGGCCTAAGCCGGCTTACGGCCTTCGGCCTAAGCCGGGCTACGCAAGCAAACGGCAACGCCCCAACCACCCGCGTAGCCCGGCTTGAGCGCAGCGAATGCCGGGACCGCCGCGCCCCAACCACCACGCCGCCCCGGCTTACGGCCTTCGGCCTAAGCCGGGCTACGCAAGCAAACCGCAACGCCCCAACCACCCGCAACGCCCCAACCGAGCGCGAAAACCCAATCGCGCATGAAAACCTGGCCGCATTCGCGCTGCATCTTGGGCCAACGCCAGACGAAGCGAGGGCTGCATGACTCTGCTCTTGCCGACATGGCGTCGTGCCGTGCTCAAGGTCGGCTCCAGCCTGCTCAGCGGGCCGGACGGACAGCTGAGCGACCGCTATGCCTCGGCGCTGGCGGGTTTCGTCGCGCACAGCCGCGCGCGCGGGCGCGAGGTGGTCATCGTGTCGTCCGGCGCGGTGTCGGCCGGTCGCGGGCTGCTGCAAGGCGTCGATGGCGGGCTGACCCAGCGCCAGGCGCTGGCCGCACTCGGTCAGGCGCCGATGATCGGCCTGTGGCAGCGGCTGCTGCCGATGCCGGTCGGGCAGGTGCTGCTCAGCCACGATGACCTGCGCAACCGGCGCCGCTACCTCAACGCCCGCGCCACCCTGCGCGAGCTGCTGCGCCTGGGCGCATTGCCGGTGGTCAACGAGAACGACACCGTCGCCGTCGACGAACTCAAGCTGGGCGACAACGACAATCTGGCCGCCGTGGTCGCCGCGCTGGTCGATGCCGATGTATTGATGATCGCCACCGATGTGGCCGGCCTGTACACCGGCCACCCCGAGCGCGACTCCGACGCGCGCCTGCTGACCACGGTGGCCGCGATCACCCCCGAAATCATGGCCCTGGCCGCGCCCGAAACCGGTCTGCTGGGCACCGGCGGCATGCGCACCAAGCTGGAAGCTGCCGGCAAGGCCGCCGCCGCCGGTATCGCGACGGTGCTGTTTTCCGGCCGCGACCCCGACGCCGTCGCCGCGCTGTGCGAAGACCGGCTGCGCGGCACGCTGATCGCCGCCCATGGCGACCGGCTGCTGGCGCGCAAGCTCTGGCTTCGGCATGCCCCGGCCAGTGTCGGCGCGCTGCGGGTCGATGCCGGCGCCGAGCGCGCGGTGCTGGCGCGCGGCGCATCGCTGCTGCCGGGCGGCATCCGGGCGGTGCAGGGCGACTTCAGTCGTGGCGATCTGGTCGATATCCTGCCCGAAGGCGGCAGCGCGCCGGTGGCGCGCGGATTGGTGCAATACGCGGCCTCGGACCTGCGGCGGATCATCGGCCGGCACAGCCGCGACATCGAGTCGGTGCTCGGTTTCCGCTACGGCGAGTCGGTCGTCCACCGCGATGATCTGGTGCTGCTGGCGCGCATCGAAGCACCTTCCGAAACGAGCGACGAGAACACCCCATGAGCGGATATGTGAGAACGCTGGCCGAACGGTCGCGCGCTGCGGCGCCGGCGATTGCCGGACTGGACGGCGCTGGCCGGCAGCGACTGATCGAAGCGATGGCCGAGGCCCTGGCTGCCGATCGGAAGGAGATTCTGGCCACCAACGCCGAAGACCTGGCGCGCGCCGAAGCCGCTGGCGTCACCGGTGCCATGCTCGACCGACTGCGCCTCGACGATGCGCGCCTGGCCGGCATCGTGGCCGCGCTGAACGAGATCGCCGCCTTGCCCGACCCGGTCGGCCAGGTGACCCGCAGCGAGCGTCGCCCGAACGGCCTGCGCATCGAGCGCGTGCGCATTCCGCTCGGGTTGATTGCGATGATCTACGAGGCCCGGCCGAACGTCACCGCCGAGGCCGCTGCGCTATGCCTGAGGGCCGGCAACGTGGTGCTGCTGCGCGGCGGCTCCGAAGCCCGCGCCAGCAATGCCGCCATCGCCGCCAGCCTGCACCGCGCGCTGCGAGCGCGGGGCTTGCCGGAAGCGGCCATCGGCCTGGTCGCCGACACCGACCGCGCCCACGTGCTGGAACTGCTGACCCTGACCGACTTGATCGATCTGGCGATCCCGCGCGGTGGCGAAGGCCTGATCCGCTTCGTGGCCGAACACGCCCGGGTGCCGCTGATCAAGCACTACAAGGGCGTCTGTCATCTGTACGTCGACCCCGCCGCCGATCTGAATCTGGCGCGACGGCTGGCGGTCGACGGCAAGGTTTCCCGGCCCGGTGTATGCAATGCCCTGGAAACCCTGCTGGTCCATGCCGACATCGCCCCTCAGTTTCTGCCGGCCTCCCTGGACGATCTGGTCGGCCGCGGCGTCGAGATTCGCGGTTGCCCGCAGACCTGCGCCCTCCATCCGGCCGCCGTGCCGGCCGACGAGGCCGACTATGCCGCCGAATTTCTTGCGCCGATCCTGGCCGTGCGCGTGGTCGATTCGCTCGACGAGGCGATCGCCCACATCCGTCGCTACGGCTCCGATCACACCGAGGTGATCGCCAGCACCGATCAGGCCAGCATCGATACCTTCGTGCGTTCGATTCAAAGCTCCGCAGTGATGGTCAACGCTTCCTCGCGCTTCAACGACGGCGGCGAGCTGGGCCTGGGCGCGGAGATTGGCATTTCCACCACCCGGCTGCACGCCTACGGCCCGATGGGCCTTGAAGCACTGACCATCGAGCGCTGGGTGGTACGCGGCGAGGGCCAGATTCGCCATCCCGATTTGCAGCCGGATCGTGGCTAGCGGCCCGGCTGGCAACGTCGATGAACTTGCGTCGGCGAGTAGCCCGGCTCAGGCCGCAGGCCGTGAGCCGGGACCGCCGGTTGCAACGGCCCTCGCGATGGATGCTTTCTGCCGGGTCAGTAGCGGCGTGTGGCGTTTTCGACGGAACGTGCGTAGAAGTGCGGCCGGTCGATGTGGCAAGCGCCGAGTAGCCCGGCTTAGGCCGCAAGGCCGTAAGCCGGGGCCGCGAGGCGCTTGATTGCATCCGGCGGTCCCGGCATTCGCTGCGCTCGTGCCGGGCTACGCGGGTGGTTTGGCGTTCGGCTTTTGTAGCCCGGCGTAGGCCGCCGGCCGGAAGCCGGGATTGAGCGTCATGGTGCGGGCACCGCCAGTCCCGGTTTTCGACGCTGCGCGGCAACGCGGGCTACTCGAACCGGCATCGCGCACCGGCGACGCATAAGGGCCCCGCGGTGCCCGGCCATCACCTCAACAAGGCACCATCTCGGTGAGAAAGATGTCGCCGGCCGGGGTGTTGACCCGGCCCACCTGGGCCAGCGGTCGCAGGTCGAGTAGAAAGGTGCCGGTGCCACCGTGGCTGCGCATGCGCAGGCTTGGCGCGCCGTCCAGACGTCGGTAGCTGGCCACCACGCGCCGGGCTTCGGCGTCCAGCGGCTCGCTGATCAGAATCGGCGCAAGGCTCGGGTCGGTGGTCAGCTCGGCGGTGGTCCAGGCCGAAAGCGCACGGCGCCGCTTCTCGATATCCGTGGTATCGCGAAACAGCGTTTCAGTCGGCGTTTGACTGCGCTCGGTCATTCCGCGCAACTGCCACTGCAAGTCCGAGCCGTACAGAAACAGATCCAGTCGATCGCGAAAGGCGACGGTGATTCCCTCGAAGCTCAGCCCCAGGGTTTGCGGGCGACCCGAAGACGTTTCTTCCGCCGTTGCAATGAGCGCGACGACCCGGGCCCGGAACCGGAGCGGGCCGTCGGGCAGCTCCAGCGTGCCGACCACGCCGTCGCCGGCGGCGGCCGGGGACGGCAACAGCCCCGCGATGCGACAGCCGGATGAGGAAATGTCCTGCACGGTCATTACCGCTACTGGATCGGCGCCAACCCGAGCGCGCACTGGCAGGGCGATCGGGAACCGGTACTCCTGTCGCCGCCAACCACTGCGCGCTTGGGAAAAACGCACTACGGCAAAGGCCAGCCCCGAGTTGATGCAGGCCCAGATCACCGCCGCCAGCAGCGCCGGGCCGGGCAGGTGGGCAAACGCCGGCCAGATCAGAATGGCGAACAGCACCGCAAACAGATTGATGAACGAGATCGCCGCCAGCGGCGCCATCGTCCACGACTCGTCATCGGCCGCAGCCCGGCTGTCCGGCGGCGATTTCGGGTAGGTCATCCGTCGACCCAGCAAGCCGAGGGTAGCGGCCGCGAAGGTGGTGAATCGCGCGGTTCGGTACTGCTGAACCATCAACGTGCCGGCGTAACCTCGTCCGACTTCCTCGCTGACCACCATAGCGAGCACCAGATACGGGATGAACAGCGGCAGGAAGGCCGACATGGGCGCATCGATCGGCAGCGAACCGGTCATCAGTATCCAGACCGGCGCCAGGTAGATCGCCGCTTTCTGCCAGCCGTCGAAGTAGCCCAGCGCCGAGCCCAGATAGCTCAGCCGTTGTGCAGGGCTCAGCTTGCCGCGCAGGAAAAACCCCTGCTCACGCAACACCTGCATCGCTTCCTGGCCGGCATGCAGCCGCTGGCGGAGGAAGCTGCTGGCGGCGTCCGGAGCCACCCCAAAGGCCAGCGGCTCAGGAATGTAGACCGACCGGAACCCGGCCTGATGAAACGCCACCGACGTGGCCAGATTACCGGTGTGCGGGCCTGGCTGGAAGCCGCCGATCCGGTCCATGGCGGCGCGTCGGACAAGCACGCAGCTGCCGCAGTACAGCGCGGCGTTCCAGCGGTCCTTGCCGCGTTGAATCACCCGGAAAAACAGCGACCGCTCGGTCCAGACCGGGCCACCCTTGGGGTGCCGATGCTGGTACGAATCGAGGTTGTAGAAATCCTGCGGCGTCTGCACAAAGGCAGTATCGGCGTTGCGCATGAAGCCCAGCGTCTCGCTCAGAAAACTGCGCTTGGGCGCGTGTCCGGCATCAAAGATGGCGATGAACTCGCCGGACGAATGGCGCAGGGCGTGGTTGAGATTGCCGGCCCGGTCGCTGTCGGCCTCGGCGGGCGCCAGATACTCTGCGCCCATTTCCATGGCCAGCCGGGCAATCTCGGGCCGGTTGCCTTCATCGAGCAGCCAAGTGGTGTGCGGATAATCCATATTGCCCGCCGCCAGCAACGTGCGGCGCAGCATCTCGACCGGCTCATCGCGGGTAGGGATGAACACATCGACATTCAGGCCGGGTAGCGGCGCCGGCACCAGACGAACGGTCAGCCCCCAGCTCACGATGACATTGCCCAGCACGCTGGCGAAGCCGGCCAGCTCCGCGGCAAACACCAGCCAGGAGAAAATCGGCGCAGCGAGATTGAGCGTGCCCGCGCGCCAACTCAAATACTGAACGGCAACGGCCAGAAACACGAACACCACCACCTTCTGAGCCGGCATCAGCGGCTCGATGGCCATCGAGCCGACCGACTGGGCCGTCTTCGGTTCGATGCGTGGTTCGAAATCAAGCCAGGGTTGCAACATGAAAGACCTCTGGTGAGGCCCGACAGAAACTGACGCGCAAGGTCAACTTCTGTCAGGCCATGGTGCGACTGCGCGCAGGCGCAGGCCGCTGCCCGGTTCACTGGCGACTGCACCGACTGATGCGGTCGCGCGTCACTCCGGTGTCATGCACCATCCATGCCATCGTACTGGCCTGAACGCGAGGTGGCGCGGGCCGCAGCTCCGGCGCGGGACGTTCAGGCCTGGCGAGGCCGCCGGCGGCGTCGGGATGAGCGCGGCGCAAGGGCTGCGCCGGGCCGGGCGGAAAACGCAAAATGCCGGCTGGTGGCCGGCATTCTGGGATTCGTCAACATCGTTGGTCGGGGAGACAGGATTTGAACCTGCGACTTCTACGTCCCGAACGTAGCGCTCTACCAGGCTGAGCTACACCCCGAATCAGCCTGCTATTGTAAGGGCCGGCGCAGGGGCTAGGCAATAGCGCGTATGCAAACGATCCTGGGAGGGGCAGGGTCATGGCAGGGGCAGGGTCTTGGCAGAGGCGGGTAGGGCGGCTATGGCATTCGGAGCGCACGACTTCCACGATGATCCGCGCAACGCGGACATTCTCATCCACATCAATGGCGCGCTCGTGCCCAGGGCCCAGGCCGTGGTGTCGGTGTTCGATTCCGGTTTCGTGCTGGGCGACGGTGTCTGGGAGGGTATACGGGTTCACGGCGGTCACCCGGTATTTCTCGAAGCGCATCTGGACCGGTTGTTCGAGGGCGCCCGGGCGATCGCGCTGGATATCGGACTCGACCAGGCCGCGCTCACCGATGCCATCTACCGCACGCTGGAGGCCAACGGCATGCGCGATGGCGTGCACATCCGGCTGATGGTTACCCGAGGTTTGAAGCGCACCCCGTATCAGGACCCGCGCGTGTGCATCGGCCCGGCCACGGTGGTGATCATCCCCGAGTACAAGTCCGCCACGCCGCAGACGCTGGAGCGCGGGCTGCGGCTGTTCACCGTGCATGTGCGCCGGGGCGCACCCGACGTGCAGGACCCCCGGCTGAACTCGCACAGCAAACTCAACTGCATCACCGCCTGCATCCAGGCCACTGCCGCCGGCGCCGACGAGGCCTTGATGCTCGACCCGGATGGCTTCGTCGCCACCTGCAATTCCACGCATTTCTTCATCGTCCGCCGCGGCCAGGTGTGGACATCGACCGGCGACTACTGCCTGCACGGCATCACCCGCGAAAACGTGTTGCGGGTCTGCGCCGAGGCCGGCATCGTTGCCCGCGAGAAGCGGTTCAGCCTGACCGATGTCTACAGCGCCGAAGAGGCCTTCGTCACCGGCACCTTCGCCGGCGTGGCGCCGGTGATCGAGATCGACGGCCGGCGCATTGGCGTTGGCGAGCGGCGCGGACCGATGGTCGAGCGGCTGCAGGGCCTGTATCGCGCCCTGATCGAGCGCGACGTCGCCGCGCGCCGCCGGCCGGAGTGAGAGCGTCGGTGGTGATCCCCCACCTGCTGCGACCGTCCCTGGACGCGTCCGACGGCGTTGCGGGGACCCGCGAAGTCGGGTCACGTAGCGTGCTGTGCTCCCCGACTTCGTGCGCCCCCGCGCCTTGTCGGCCACGCCCAAGGCCGGCCTCGCTACGGTGCGGAATCATCACCGACTCTCTGAGCCCATGACCGAGCCAATCCGCATCGCCATGTGGTCCGGCCCGCGCAACATCTCCACCGCCATGATGCGCGCCTGGGAAAATCGCGGCGACTGCGCGATCAGCGACGAGCCGCTGTACGCCCACTTCCTGCACGCCACCGGCGCCGATCACCCGGCGCGCGATGCGGTGATCGCCGCGGGCGAAACCGACTGGCGCAACGCGGTGGCCGACCTGCAGGGCCCGGTGCCCGACGGCAAGCCGATCTGGTACCAGAAGCACATGACCCATCACCTGACGGCGGAAATGGATCGCCAGTGGATCGGCAAGCTGACCAATGTGCTGCTGATCCGCGACCCGACCGAAGTGGTGGCGTCCTACGTGGACCGACGCGGCACGGTCAGCCCCGAGGCGATCGGCCAGCCCCAGCAACTGGCGCAGTATGAAGAAATCGCCACGGCCCAGGGCCGCCCGCCGCCGGTCATCGATGCCGGCGAGTTTCTCAAGGCCCCAGGCCCGCACCTGCGCACACTGTGCCGCCTGCTCGGCGTGCCGTTCACCGAGCGGATGCTGCACTGGCCATCCGGCCCCCGCCCCAGCGACGGCGTCTGGGCGCCGCACTGGTACGCCCGCGTCTGGCAATCGACCGGCTTCGAATCCCCGCGCCCCCGAAAACCCCAGCTCCACGGCCCCGCCGCCGAAGTGGCCGAAGCCTGCCGGCCGATGTACCAATGGCTGTACCACCGCCGGCTGATGCCGGAGGAGCGTGACTGCGCAGGCGGGTGATGTGCGCCGGCGCGGCATTGCGACCCCTGTTGCCGCTGTTTTCTGGCGCAACAGGGTGATGCAACTCTCAGACGTGGCACTTCAGCGTGGCGGTCGCCGGTGACGGGTCAACCGACCTTCCTGGCGATGACCTCGTTGATCGCTCCGGCAAGCGCGCCGAGCGGAAGGGTGATGTGGCCGACCACGAACACATACATGAACGACGCAAATACGTTGGCGAGGGTTTGCGTTTCGAATTGGTGGCCGCCCGGACTCACGAGCTCAGGAATCACCGCGAGCGGACCAAGCAACAGGTGAGACACGAGCGCGACAGAAATTCCGCGAACGACGCCCCGCGCCATCGGGTGCCCGAGCCGGGCGAGCCACCCCAATCGCACCAGCAGCACGTATCCGCACACCGCACCCGCTGCCGAGAGGAAAGCGAGCGGGTAGGGGCTGTCACAGCCCAGCGCGCCGTAGCATTTGCTTGGGCCCAGTATCAGTCGGGCGGCAGCTGTCATCGACCGCCCCAATAGAGCCATTCCGGGATCGCCGTAATGGAGCCAGCCGATGATCGGCGTAAAGGAGCCACTCCCGGATCGCCTTAAACGATCCACTTCCGGATCGGCATAAAGGAGCCACATCGGCGGCCTG
>JAXMJH010000036.1:0-44329 GCA_034376725.1 Lysobacteraceae bacterium
CGCCATCGAGGAGTACATCGCCGTGCATAATCGAGACCCCAAGCCCTTCGTCTGGACCGCCAAGGCCAAAGACATTCTCCAGAAGGTCATTCGGGCCAACCAGCGCCTTAGTTCAAAGAAGAACGAAGCACTACACTAGAAGGTGCTGTCGCGCTGCCTGAATATGCTCGTTCCGATGGTGCGACATGAATTCGAAGCCGACGCTACTTGGTCATGTCGGTACCGTCACTGGTTCGGCGATAAGCGTGCGTCAGTCGCCGAGCGTGGCATCTGGCATCGCCATCATTGGTGGGAAGAGTTACCGCATCGGTCAGGTTGGTAGTTTCGTGCGTATCCCACAGGGCTACCACGACTTGTACGGGATTGTTGCTGAGGTCGGTGCGAATGCGGCACCGGAAGCAGAGCGCGAACGGAATGATCGTGGCGACCGTTGGATGACGATCCAACTCGTGGGAGAGATCGTCGGTGCTTCATTCGAGCGCGGGATCAGCCAGTGCCCGAACGTCAAGGATGAAGTCCATCTTGTGACTGAGGAAGATCTTGCGGTCATCTACGGCACTCAGGATGGTGGCCAAGTGATGATCGGACGGCTGGCGAGTGCTGAGGGCATCCCCGTTCGCATCGATCTCGATAAACTCGTCACCCGCCATAGCGCCGTGCTAGGTTCGACGGGGGCGGGAAAATCGACGACCATCGCCAGCTTACTGCGGTCGATTGCGCTGAGCGATAGTGCACAGGGTGGCTCGGGTTTTCCGAGCGCGCGGATTTTGCTGCTGGACATTCACGGCGAGTATGCCCGCGCCTTACGCTCGGTATCTACCGTGTTTCGCGTCAATCCGAGTGCTGATGAACAGCCATTGCACATCCCGTTCTGGGCGCTTGACCCAGCTGATCTCCTCGCCTTCTTGATGGGCAAGCTCGACGATAAACCGCTGTCGCAGATTCTTGATCGCATCTTTGACTACAAGACCAAGCTGGTGAGCGACACGTCGGTTGCCGGTCTGGACCTCAACTCGATGACGGCCGATAGTCCAGTTCCATTCAGTCTAAAAAAGCTCTGGTTCGAATTGCTGGACCCGGAAATCAAGACATGGGCGGACCAACCGCGAACTCAGCCGGCGTTGGATGAAGCCGGTGATGCAGCGACGCTGAAAGCACCGCGCTACAAACCTCATGGGGCCGGGTCCGCAGCGCCTTTCATCAATCAGATCGGCGTGCTGGGCATCCGTCGTCCTTTGGATCAGATGCGATCCCGCTTGCTGGACCGCCAGTACGATTTCCTACTTCACCCTGGGGAATGGGAGCCCGACCTCAGTGGCAAAGCCACGAAGGACTTGCCAGAACTGCTGCAGGCGTGGCTTGGGCATGACAAGCCTATCACTATCCTCGATCTGTCCGGGATTCCAAGCACTGTGGTCGCCCGTCTGATCGGTGCAATTCTTAAGATCATCTATGAGGGCCTCTTCTGGGGCAGGGAGAAGAGCGAGGGTGGTATCGCAAGGCCTTTGCTCGTGGTGATGGAGGAAGCGCACCGCTATCTCTCCAAAGACGCAGATGGGCCAGCGCGCGCCATGGTTCAGCGGGTCGTGAAGGAAGGGCGCAAGTTCGGTATCGGTGCAATGATCGTCAGCCAGCGTCCATCTGAGGTCGACGAAACAATCCTCTCTCAGTGCGGCACGTTCATCGCGCTGCGGCTTTCGAACTCATCGGATCGCGCGAAGGTTCAGGCATCGTTGCCGGACAACCTGGCGGGCGTGATTGACAGTCTGCCTGTGCTGCGCGTTGGGGAGGCAATCATCACAGGTGAGGCGGCGCGTCTTCCTATCCGTTGTCGTATCACCCTGCCGGACGAAAAGCACAGACCGAATAGCGAAGATCCTGATGTTGCCAAGCGCTGGCAGGGTACTCGTCTGCCGGAAAGCTACGAACGTGTTGCGGCGTCCTGGCGCGCACAAAGCCCTACCTGGACCACATTGCGAGTGTTGCGCACTCCGGTTTTAAAAGAGGAGATAGAGAGCATGGAACGAGAAATGGTGGACTCATCGACAGTGCTATCCATCGGCTACGAGCCGACGAGCAGCACGCTCGAAGTCGAGTTCAAGAACGGTGGGCTTTACCAGTATTACAACGTCCCCGAGCCGATCTACCAGCTGCTCATGGCATCGGACTCTAAGGGTAAGTTCATGCACGCCTACATCAAGCCTGCCTATCCGTGCTCGCGGGTGTGAGTCAACGCGCTGTTTCGAAATAGGGAGGAGGCCCTGACGATGTGGACAGACAATGAGACTGCGCAGGATTTTCTGAATTTTGGTGGCATTGCTAAAACTGTCGCTGAGATCATCGAACAGGCTCAATCACGGCCTGTCTCTATTGGTGTCTCCGGCGCGTGGGGAGTCGGGAAGTCTTCAATGATCAAGCTGATCCGCACTGAACTGTCGGCCCGGCCCACTGAGAAGGGGCAAGCTGCTGGTGCGGGTGATGCTGAGAAGCCGAGCAGATTCATCTTCGTTGAGTTCAATGCGAAAAAAATTCGGGTCAGACTCGAATAAAATGACCGGTGACTGAACCCACAGCAGTATCTGCGCGATGCGGAATCCCGATCAGCGCTCAACCCAGCATCGCGCCGCGGATGGCGAAAAAGATGACGGCGGCCATGCCGGCAGAGGCCGGGACGGTGATGATCCAGGCGGCTATGACGCGGGTCACCACTGAGCGTTTGACCAGATCGGCGCGATAGACCCGGTTGAGGGTCTTGCGTTCGGCTTTGCTTATCACGCCTACGCCGGCCTTTGTCTTGCGTTTGAGGTCTTGCAGCATCTTCCCCTTCTGCTGCATGGAGGCCTGCTCGAACTCGGCAAGGAAGGACTCGACGGCATCGACATCGGTTTCCTGTGCCTGATGGTGCAGCTCGATTTCCTGGATGATGCGGTCGTAGTTGGCGCGCAGGATCTCGCGAAGGAATCCGACTCCGAAGACCGCGCCGATGGTGACATGAGTTGTGCTGATCGGCAGGCCCAGCTGCGAGGCGATGATCACCGTCACCGCAGCGGCCATGACGATGCAGTAGGCGCGCATCGGGTCGATATCGGTGATTTCGCTGCCTACGGTGCGGATCAGCCGTGGCCCGTACAGCGCCAAGCCGACGGCCAGTCCAATGGCGCCGATAGCCAGCACCCACAGGGGTATGGCCGCTTTGCCGTGAATCCCGGATGTCATCAAGGCGTCGTAAATGGCGGCCAGCGGGCCCACGGCGTTGGCGACATCGTTGGAGCCGTGGGCGAAGCTGAGCAGTGCGGCGGCAAACACCAGCGGCGCGTTGAACAATCCGTTGACGCCCTGCTTGTCGTTGCTCAGCTGGCTTGCCCGTACCGCGATGCGGCTACGCATCCAGAAGTAGGTTGCCAGCGCCGCGATCGCGCCCGCCAGCAGGGCCATCGAGGCCGATACGTGGATCAACTGGCGCAGGCCCTTCAGCAGCAGATAACTGACAAACGCCCAGGCCATCAGCCCCAGGAGCACCGGCACCATCCGCTGCGCGGCGGCCATCAGGTCGCTCTGGTAGGTGATGCTGCGCTTGGCGACGTAGAGAAGAAAAGCGGCCACCATTCCGCCGAACAAAGGCGAAATCACCCAACTGGCGGCGATGTTCGCCATGGTGCCCCAGTCGGCCACATCCCAGCCGGCTGCGGCAACGCCGGCACCCAGTACGCCGCCGACGATGGAATGGGTGGTCGATACCGGCGCGCCCATGAATGTCGCCAGGTTCAGCCACAGCGCGCCGGCCAACAGGGCGGCCATCATCAGCCAGACGAAGGTGATCGGGTCGGCGATCCGCGTCGGATCGATGACGCCGCTCTTGATGGTGCTCACCACCTCGCCGCCGGCGATCAGTGCGCCCAGCGCTTCGAAAACGGCGGCGACGGCGATGGCCATGGTCATCGTCATCGCCCGCGCTCCGACCGCCGGGCCGACGTTGTTGGCGACATCGTTGGCGCCGATGTTCATCGCCATGTAGGCGCCGATTCCGGCGGCGATCACCAGGGTGAGGCTGATATGGCCGAAACCGACCCAGGCGAACAGCATCACGGCCAGCAGGAATGCGAGTGCCAGGCCCAGGCGCAAGGGGCTGAAGCGAAGGGGTTCTGAGATTTCGGTCACGTTGGGCCGGGCTTTGGACAGAAGGGGCGATTGTAGCCGCCACGGCGGATGGCGGCAGCGGAGTCGTGAATCAGCTGCTGGAGAGTTTGCGCAACCGGTAGGCTGCTGTGTGCAGTCGGGTGACACCGGCTTCCCGGAAGCCGCTTTCGCGGGCGAGGATGTCGCGGCGATCCTGGAAGCTGACCCGCCATTGCGGTTCGAAAAGACGGTGAATCTCTGCTTCGTCCACGCTGAACGGCGGGCCTTGCTTTTCGGCGCTGGGGTATTCGAGGGTGATCAGCAGGGCGCGGCAACCCAGCGGCAGAAGGCCGAGGACACGGGTCACGTAACGGCGGCGCAGGTCGGGCGGCAGCGCGATCAGGGCGGCGCGGTCGTAGCAGGCAGCGCAGTCGGACAGGTCGGCGGCGGTCAGCTCGAAGGCATCGCCGGCCCAGAGCTCGATGGCACCGGCACGGTAGCGACGAAAGGCGCCCTTGTTGTCGACGACCGGCGTCAGGCCACGCTCGGCGAAGAACGCCTCGCAGGCCTCGGGCGCGAGTTCCACCCCGAAGACCTGGTGGCCCTGGTCGGCCAGCCATGCCATGTCCAGGCTCTTGCCGCACAGTGGAACGAACACCCGGCAATCGGGCGCGACGCTGAGCACCGGCCAGTGGCGAACCAGCAGACGGTTCGCTTCCGGCTGATGCCAGCCGGTCCGGCCTTCAGCCCAGCGGTGCTGCCAGAAGGTCGGCTCCATCAGCCGGCCGCTATGCCGTCGACGCGCTGGAGCCCGCGTGGCAGCAGGTGGCCGCGGCTGGCCCGGGCGCCGTGATAGCTCTGCAGGTCGCGCCAGTTGAGCGTGAGCTTGCGGCCGCCGCAGTACAGGGTTACTTCGCCGCCCTCGCGCACGGCGGTGACCGCCACCACGCGTTCGTCGCCGGATTTCAGCCTGGCCGGGGGGATCTGCACGATCTTGTTCCCTTTGCCCTTGTCCAGTTCGGGCAGCTCGGCAATCGGGAAGCACAGCAAGTGGCCGGCCGAGGTGACCGCAACCACCCAATCGCTGTCCGGATTGGTTACCGCAGCCGGTATCAGCACCTCGCCATCGCCGGGGTTGAGCAGCGCCTTGCCGGCCTTGTTGCGGCCAACGAAGTTCTCGAACCGGGTAACGAAGCCATAGCCGTGGCTGCTGGCCAGCAGGAAACGCTGATCGGACTCGGCAACGGTCACGCCGACGAAGCGCGCGCCGACCGGCAGGGTGAAGCGGCCGGTCAGCGGCTCGCCGTTGCCGCGCGCCGAGGGCAGGCTGTGGGCGGGCGTCGAGTAGGCGCGCCCGGTACTGTCGATGAAGGCAGCCTGCTGCGTGCTGCGCCCGCGCGCGGCGTGCAACAGGGCATCGCCTTCGCGGTAGGTCAGGCTGGCGGCATCGACCTCGTGGCCCTTCGCGGCGCGCACCCAGCCCTTCTGGGACAACACGACCGTGACCGGCTCGCTGGGCACCAGGTCGGTTTCCGACAGCGCCTGGGCGGCCTCGCGGATCACCAGCGGCGAGCGCCGGGCATCGCCGAACTTGCTGGCGTCGGCGATCAATTCGTCGCGGATCAGTTTCTTCAGCCGCGCTTTCGATCCGAGCGTGGCGATCAGCGATTTCTGCTCGGCCGCCAGTGCATCCTGCTCGCCGCGGATCTTCATTTCCTCCAGCCGCGCCAGTTGCTTGAGCTTGGTTTCGAGGATGTAGTCGGCCTGGGTTTCGCTCAGCTCGAAGCGCTGCATGAGCACCGGCTTGGGTTCGTCCTCGGCGCGGATGATGCGGATGACTTCGTCCAGGTTCAAGAAGGCGATCAGCAGGCCTTCGAGCAGGTGCATGCGCCGCTCGACCTTGTCCAGGCGATGCTGCAAGCGACGGGTGACGGTATCGGTGCGGAACACCAGCCATTCGGACAGGAACGATTTGAGGTTCTTGACCTGTGGCCGGCCGTCGAGCCCGATGATGTTGAAATTGACCCGGTAGCTGCGCTCCAGATCGGTGGTTGCCAGCAGGTGATTCATCAGGCCATCGAAGTCGACCCGGTTCGAGCGCGGCACCAGAACCAGGCGCACCGGCGTTTCGTGGTCCGATTCGTCGCGCAGGTCTTCCAGCCAGGGCAGCTTCTTGGCGCGCATCTGCTGGGCGATCTGCTCCATGATCTTGCTTGGGCTGACCTGGTGGGGCAGGGCGGTGATGACGATGTTCTGGCCGTCGCGCGCCCAGGTGGCCCGGGCCCGGACGCTGCCGTGGCCGGTTTCGTAGATGGCGCGCAGGTCGGCGGCCGGGGTGATGATTTCCGCCGTGGTCGGAAAATCCGGGCCGCGCACGTGCTCGCACAGATCCGCGACGCTGGCGTCCGGGTCGTCGAGCAGGCGCACGCAGGCGCTGACCACTTCGTTGAGATTGTGCGGGGGGACATCGGTGGCCATGCCCACGGCAATGCCGGTGGTGCCGTTGAGCAGCAGATGCGGTATCCGGGCCGGCAGCCAGCCGGGTTCTTCGAGGGTGCCGTCGAAATTGGCATTCCAGTCGACGGTGCCGTGGGCCAGCTCGGAGAGCAGCAATTCGGCGAATGCGGTGAGCTTGGATTCGGTGTAGCGCATCGCGGCGAACGATTTGGGGTCGTCGGACGAGCCGAAGTTGCCCTGACCGTCGATCAGCGGGTAGCGATAGGAAAACGGCTGCGCCATCAGTACCAGCGCTTCGTAGCAGGCGCTGTCGCCGTGCGGGTGAAACTTGCCGATCACGTCGCCTACGGTGCGCGCGGATTTCTTGGGCTTGGCGCTGGCACCCAGGCCCAGCTCGCTCATCGCATAGATGATCCGGCGCTGCACCGGCTTCAGCCCGTCGCCGATGAACGGCAGGGCGCGGTCGAGGACCACGTACATGGAGTAGTCCAGGTACGCGCGTTCGGCGTATTCGAGCAGGGGAATCTGTTCGTAGCCGTGGAAGCTGGGACGGGTGAGGTCGGTCATTGGATCGCTTCGGGGGTGCCAAGCCGGCCATTGTAGAGAATGACGGCCGCCGGAGTGGAGTGCTGCGCGTCAATCCGGACACGCGCGGCGGGAGCGGTCCCGGAACGGCCTTGAATCGGCCCGGAATCGGCCCGGAATCGACCCGCTCCGCGACCGGCCGCCGGCCTCGGCTGGTATGCTTTCGCCTTTCCGGTTTGCGCCATGTCCAGCCCCCACATTCCTTCCCGCGCCCGCTTGACCTTGCTGCTGGGCGCCCTGGCGATGTTCGGCGCATTCTCGATCGATACCGTGTTTCCGGCGTTTCCGGCCATGGCGTCGGGGCTCGGGGTCAGCAAGCTGGCCATGCAGCAGGTGATCAGCGTTTACATGGCGGCCTATGCCGGCATGAGCCTGTTCCACGGTGCGATTTCCGATGCCATCGGTCGTCGGCCGGTGCTGCTGGTTGGCGTGTCGGTTTTTGTGCTCTCCTCGATCGGTTGTGCGCTGGCGCCGACTTTCGGCTGGCTGCTCGCCTTCCGCGCGCTGCAGGGTCTATCCGCCGGTGTGGGATTGATCGTCGGCCGGGCCGTGGTGCGCGATCTCCTGGAAGGCGAGCACGCGCAGCGGCTGATGAGCCACATCAGCATGATCTTTGGACTGGCGCCGGCCATTGCGCCGATGATCGGCGGCTGGGTCATCGCCTTCGCGGACTGGCGGGCGATCTTCTGGTTTCTGGTGGCGTTCGGGGCGGCGATCCTGCTGTTGGTGGCCTGGGTGCTGCCCGAAACTCACCCGGCCGCCAATCGTGTGCCGTTCAACGCCGGCACGGTATGGCGCACCCAGCGCGGCATGTTGGCCAACGCCACCTTCGTTCGCCTGGCGCTGGTGGTGACCTTCAATTTCGCGTCGTTGTTTCTGTATATCGCTTCAGCACCGGCGTTCGTCATGGATCACATGGGTCTCAACGAGCAGCAGTTCGCCTGGTTTTTCGTGCCGACCATCGGCGGCATGATGCTGGGGGCATTCACCTCTGGAAGACTGGCCGGCAAGCTCCACGCACAGACCATCGCCAGCATCGGTTTTTTCTTCTGCCTGGCTTCGGTTGCCCTCAATCTGGGCTACAGCGCATGGGTCGACGCGCCGCAGGCGCCGTGGGCGGTGTTGCCCATGATGATCAATGCCTTCGGCGTGGCGCTGGTATTTCCGGTGATGACGCTGGCCATGCTGGACATGTATCCGCGCCAGCGCGGGGCGGCGTCCAGCATGCAGGCGTTCATCAGCCTGGGCTTCAATGCGCTGGTGGCCGGTGTGCTTGCCGCGTGGGTAAGCCACTCGACTCTCTGGCTGGCGGCCGGCTCGGCCGTCCTCTCGCTGCTGGGCTGGGTGCTTTGGCTCGGGTACCGGCCGAGGTGCGAACAGCAAATGCCTGAGCCGCCGCAGGTGGAATGAGCGCGATCGCGAACGCGCGGGGTTCAGAGCTGTGGCGGGCCGTGCTCGAGAGAGGCCTCCACATTTGCGGTCCGGCGCTCGCAGTCGGTCACGTCCAGCGGAAACTTCAAGCGCTGGAAAAACCCCATTTCGTCGCCGTCCATGTGCGCAGCAACAGCTTCGTTCAATCTTTGGCAGGCTTGCATCATCCTGTGCTCCTCGCGCATGAGCCGCTGATAACGACGAGGGTGGGACTCTTCGATGTCGGAGAGCGTCATCATCAATCGGTTTTGCACGGCGTTGTGCCGGCGGAAGACCTGCTCGGTGTAGTCGCGAAATTCGGCGCGGTCCATGTAGTCGATTTCCGGCCCGCTGGGCTGGTTGAACACCAGCGTGCCGCAGCCGGCGACCACAGCCAGCACCGGCAGCGCGATCGCGCATCGGGCGGCGAGCAGGGGTTTGATGTTCCCGGAAGTCATGCTGGCATGCTGTCACGGCCACGGTTCGATGCGTGAAGATTTCATGAACTTAAGCCTTGATCGCCGGTCTGACGGCTGAGCGGATTCACCCTGATGGCTGGTTTTATGCTTTTGAATCAAACCTGTCCGACGTTGCCAATGTCACAATTTGCGGTGATCATCCGGTTACGGATCACGGTGCGCGGCGCTTGTGGGCGCAACAGGACTTAAGGAGAACGAACGCGGTGAGCGCGATATGCGGCGGTTCCACGGAGATTTCACCCGGCGCGGGCTCGCTGGACGAGGCGCTCGATTTTCAGCGGCATATTCTGCCGGAAGTGTCTCGCACCTTCGCACTGACGATTCCGCAGTTGCCGTCCGGCCTTCGGGAAGCGGTGGTCAATGCCTATCTGCTTTGCCGGATAGCCGACACCATCGAGGACGAGCCGGCATTGCCGCCCGAGGCCAAGGCGCTGTTTCATGATCGTTTCGTTGCCGCGATCGACGGGCTTTATCCGTCCGCCGAGCTGGCATCGGCACTCGCGCCCCGGCTTTCGGGCAGCACGCTGGCATCCGAGAAGCGGCTGGTCGCAAACCTCGACCAGGTTCTGCGTTGCACGTTCGAGCTTGCGCCGGGTCAGCGCAAAGCGATGCGCGACTGCGTCGCCATCATGTGCCGGGGCATGGGCCAGTATCAGAGAACCACAACCTTGGCCGGTCTCGATGATCAGTCGGACATGGACCGTTACTGCTATTTCGTGGCCGGCGTTGTCGGTGAGATGCTCACCGAGCTGTTCGCCAGCCACAGCCCGGAAATCGCCGCCCGGCGACCGCAATTGATGGCTTTGGCGACCAGCTTCGGTCAGGGCCTGCAGATGACCAACATTCTCAAGGACGTGTGGGATGACCGCCAGCGCGGCGTTTGCTGGTGGCCGCGGGATGTGTTCGAACAGGAGGGAATCTCGCTGTTGTCCCTGCACGCAGGCAGAAGCGACTCGAGCTATCGTCGGGCGCTCGATCGCCTCATCGGAGTCGCCCACGGCCACCTCGACAACGCGTTGCGCTACGCGCAACTGATTCCCCGCAACGAAGTCGGCATTCGGCGCTTCTGCGTGTGGGCGGTCGGATTGGCGCTGATGACCCTGAAGAACATCCATCGCCGACCCGAGTACCAGGACGGTCAGGATGTGAAGGTCAGTCGTCGGCAGGTCAAACAGTTCATTGCGACTACCTCGGTTGCGGTACGCAGCAATGCCATGATTCGGGGTATGTGCGGCTGGATAGCGCGCGGCCTGCCGGTCAGCGCGGTCGACGGCGCGGCGCTGCCTTCGGATTGGCCGCAGACGGCCAATGTCCGCTAACGCGAATCGCCATTGGTATTTCCGACACTTACAACGAAGGTTCATGAACGCATGACCATGGAACATTCAGCGGTATCGGTTTCCGAAGCCGAAACCCGGACTGGCCCCGTCGCTGACCGGCACCGGCGCAGCGCCCAGGAAACCGACCGCGTCGATGCATTGGGCAACTGGCGTGGCAAGGTTGAAGCCGCGCTGCGTAAGGCCATTGCCGGGCTGCTGGCGCGCCAGCAGGCCGACGGGCACTGGTGCTTCGAGCTCGAGGCCGATTGCACCATCCCTGCCGAGTACATTCTGCTGCTGCATTTCATCGGTGAGTCCAAACCGGAGCTTGAAAGGAAGCTGGCCAATTACCTGCGCCTGCGGCAGGGAGCCGACGGCGGTTGGCCGCTTTATCACGCTGGCGCGATGGACATCAGCTGCTCGATCAAGGCCTATTACGCGCTCAAGCTGAGCGGCGACGATCCGCAGGCGCCGCATATGATCAAGGCGCGTGCCGCGATACTGAGTCGCGGTGGCGCGGCGCGCGCCAATGTGTTCACCCGCATTGCGCTGGCGACATTCGGGCAGGTGCCGTGGCGGGCGGTGCCCTATATGCCGCCGGAGATCATGCTGCTGCCGCGCTGGTTTCCGTTTCACCTCAGCAAGGTGGCCTATTGGTCGCGGACCGTGATGGTGCCGCTGTTCGTCATCTGGGCGTTCAAACCCAAAGCCGCCAATCCCCGTGGTATCGGCGTGGCCGAGCTGTTCACCCGGCCGCCGGAGCAGGAGCGCGACTATTTCCCGGTCAGATCGCCGCTCAATCAGGGGCTTTTATGGCTGGAGCGAAGTGCGCGGCTGATGCTCGATCCGCTGGTGCCGCGCTTTGTCAGGCGCGAAGCGCTGAGCCGCGCAGAGACCTGGATCACCGAACGACTCAACGGCGAGGACGGTTTGGGTGCAATCTTCCCGGCCATGGTCAATGCCTACCTGGCCTTGCGCTTGCTCGGGTACGCGGCCGATCACCCGCTGTTGGTCACGGCGCGAAAAGCGATCGACAAGCTGCTCGTGGAACAGGACGACGTCGCCTATTGCCAGCCGTGCGTTTCGCCGGTGTGGGATACCGGACTGGCCTGTCTTGCCCTGCAGGCGGCACGAGAGCAGGCGACACATGAGCCCGAACTCGACGATTCCATCGGTCGCGCGCTGGACTGGCTGGCCGAGCGGCAGATTCCCGATGAGCCGGGCGACTGGCGCGATGCACACCCCGGTCTGGCTGGTGGCGGATGGGCGTTTCAGTATGCCAACCCGCACTATCCAGACCTCGACGACACCGCCGTGGTGGCCTGGGCGATGGATCAATCGGCGGCACGGCCGCGCTACGTTCAGGCCGTTGAGGTTGCCGGGAACTGGTTGGTCGGCATGCAGTCGAGCAATGGCGGATTTGCCGCCTTCGACAGCGACAACACCTGCTATTACCTCAACCAGATTCCGTTCGCCGATCACGGCGCGCTGCTCGATCCGCCCACTGCCGACGTCAGTGCCCGCGTGCTGGCCATCCTGGGCCGGCTGAAGCGGCCTGGGGACGCGCCAGCGGTTCAGCGCACACTGGACTATCTGCGTGCCGAGCAGGAGGCCAACGGTGCCTGGTTCGGACGCTGGGGTACCAACTACGTGTATGGCACATGGTCGGTATTGACGGCATTGGAGCAGGCCGGGATCGACATGCAGCAGGGCTGGATCCAGCGGGCGGCGGACTGGCTCGAATCGGTGCAGCGCGACGACGGGGGCTGGGGCGAAAGCAACGACTCTTATGCCGATACTGGTCTGGCTGGACAGGCGGCCTACAGCAGTGCGCATCAAACGGCGTGGGCCGTGCTGGCCTTGCTGGCCAGCGGGCGCGCGGATCGGAACGCGACGGCTCGGGGCATTGACTGGCTGGTCGAACACCAGGATGCCGACGGGCTGTGGCAGGAGCCCTGGTACACCGCGCCCGGCTTCCCCCGGGTGTTTTATCTCAAGTATCACGGCTATGCCTGTTACTTCCCGACGTGGGCGCTGGCCCGCTACCGGCAGGTCAGCAGCACCCGGCATTGAGCATTTTCGGCATCGTCTGCGCGCTCGACTGGGAAGCGGATTGTCTGCCGTCCGGTCATTCGGCTGTTCGCGCGATCACCAGTGGGATGGGTGCCTGTTTGGCCGCAGCGGCGGCCCGGCAGCTGATCGCCTCGGGCGCCAGGGCGCTGGTCAGCTTCGGGAGTGCCGGCGGCCTCGACCCGGCTCGCCGTTCGGGCGACATCCTGCTCCCTGCGCTGGTACGGACACAAGCGGGACAGGAGATCGGGTGCGATGTGAACTTTCGCGAGGCCTTGGCCGCTCGGCTGGCCCAGCGTCGCATCGCGGTGTGCGCGGATGCCTTGATACAGGTGGATGCTGCGCTCGGCACGCCGGCCGCAAAGGCTGGACTGTTCGACAGACAGGGCGGACAGAACGCGGCTGCGGCGGACATGGAAAGCTGGTCCGTCGCCGAGGTGGCGCAGCGGGCAGGATTGCCGTTCGTCGCCGTGCGCGCGGTGCTCGACGAGGCGGGCCAGGGGCTGCCCGCCGATCTGCTGAGCGCGGTCGATCAGCGTGGCAGGCCGATCTCGTCCAGGTTTGCGCTGGCAGTTCTGGGACGCCCGGCATTGATCGCCGACCTCTGCCGGCTGGCCGCCGCCCGGCGGCGCGCCGCGGCCAGTTTGCGCGTGGCCGGCCAGGCGATCGCCGGGCTGCTCGCAGACCCGGCGTGATCGGCCCTCATCGGCGATTCATGGCCAGGGCTGCGCAGGTAGCGATAATGCGTTTGAAATCATCCTCACTGTGGAGTCTTCGATGAAACCACTGATCGCTTTGCGCCGACTGGCATGGCTCGGCATGGTGGCATTCTCTTTCGCGTCGGCGCAGAACGGTGTGGCGCCGGCCGATGCCAGCGGACCGGAGGTGGCGCACTCGTTGGAGCGCGCCCTGATCGATTCGATGAAGGCCGGAGAGTCGCTGAGCTTCCAACAGCGCTACGCGCGGCTGGAGCCGGTGATCGTGCGAAGCCTCGACGTAGCGCGCATGGCCAGATTCATCTTCGGGTCGAAATGGCGCGAGTTCACGGCAGAGGAACAGGATGGGTTTCTCGAAGCGTTTACCACGCTGAGCGTCAGCACCTACGCTGCCCGATTCGACGAGCACAAGGGGGAGCGGTTCGACCCGGTCTCCGAGACCGGGCAGGGCGATGACCGCATGCTGATTCGCAGCCGGTTCACCAAGGGCAGCGGGGATACCGTGGTATTCGACTACATGCTGATGCGCGCCGATGGCCAATGGCGCGTGGTCAATATTCTGACCGACGGCATCAGCGACCTGGCGCTGAAACGTTCGCAATACGGCGCGCTTCACGGCAAGGGCGGGATGGAGGCGGTGCTGGCCAGCATCGACCGGCAGATACAGCGCCTGCATGAGCGCTGATCCGGTTGCGCGCCGGCCCGGATTTCCAGTCTACGTCGAGCGTTGGCTGGCGCTGGTAACCCGTCGGCCGTGGATGGTGCTGGCGGTCGTGCTGCTGATCGCGGCTGCGAGTCTGGCCATCGCCTCGCGTCAGCTCGGGGTGAATACCGATCCGGCTGATCTGCTGGATCGCGATCTGCCGTTTCAGGATGTCCGCGCCCGAGTGGGGGCAGCGTTTCCGCTGATGGACAATACGCTGCTGCTGGTCGTCGAGGCCCCCGCGCCGGAGCAGGCGCGCGCCACGGCCGAGCAGCTTTCCGGGCGGCTTCGCGAGATGCCGGAGGCGTTCAGTGCGGTCGACTGGCCGGCCGGCGATCGGTTTCTTCGGGACAACGGCCTCTTGCTGAGGCCCCCGGCCGATCTGGACCGCCTGGCTGATCAACTCGGCCGGGCCCAGCCGATGCTCGCCCGGCTGGCCCGGTCGCCGACAGTCCCCGGCCTGCTCGGGCTTCTTGGCGAAGTGGCAGACAATCGCGATGCGATCGAGCTCGACCTCGACCCGGTGTTTCATTCGATAGCCGATGGCGTCGAAGCGAGCCTCGCCGGGGAAGACCGGCCGTTGTCGTGGCAGCGTTTGCTGACTCCGGCTGAGGCCAGTGCCGATACCGCTGGGCCTGCGCGCGAAGTGTTGCTCGTCCAGCCGGTTCTGGACTTCGGGAAAGTCATGGCGGGACGCGACGCGGTGTTGGCTGCGCGTGCGCTGCGCGAGGATATGAGGCTGTCCGATGGCCCGGTCCGGATGCGGATTACCGGCAGTGTCGCCCTGGCTTACGAGGAACTGCAAAGCGTGATCGCCGGCGCCAGTCTGGCGGGTCTGCTGGCGCTGATTTTCGTTACCGTGATGATGTATGTCGGACTGCGGTCGCTGCGGCTCGTGCTGGTGGCGTTGCTGAGTCTTGCCGTCGGGCTGTCGATCACCCTGGGATTTGCCACCCTGGCGATCGGTCATCTGAACCTGATTTCTGTCGCCTTCATGGTGCTCTACGTCGGCCTGGGGGTGAATTACGCCATCCATCTTCTGTTGCGCTACCGGGAGGGGCTGGTCCGTGGATTGGTGCGCGAAGACGCCGTGGTTTACTCAGGCACCCACCTTCTCGGTGCGCTGGCGCTTAGCGCGGCAACCACGGCGATCGGATTCTTCGCCTTCGTTCCCACCAGTTATGCCGGCGTGGCCGAGCTGGGCTTGATCGCCGGTGTCGCGATGGGGATCACCTTCGCGATCAGTTACACCTTGGTGCCGGCGGTACTGAGCCTCATTCCGCCACCGGGCAACGTCCAGCGCGACACTGTGGCGGTGCTGCCGGTGTGGCTGCTGGATATTCCATTGCGACATCTGGTCGCGGTGCGCTGGGTGGCAGTGGCGCTTGCGGTTATCGGCCTGGTTGCGGCCAGCCAGTTGCGCTTCGACAGCGACCCGCTGAATCTGCGCGATCCAGAGTCCGAATCGGTGGTCGCGGTGCGTGATCTTCTGGCCGGGCGCGCGACCGGACATCGCAATCTTCAGGCCATTGCCCCGGATCGCGCCACTGCCGAACAGATGTCCGGCGCACTTGGGGCGCTACCGTCGGTGGACCGCGCGGTGACTCTGCTCAATTTCGCGCCCGAGGGTCAGGACGACAAACTGCTTCAGATCGAAGAGATCCGCTGGCTGCTCGGTCCGGACATCCTGGCCGCCGAATGGGCGAGCCAGCCGGCGGGGGTCGATGCGCTGTCCGAGGCAATTGCCGCGCTGCGTCCGGCGCTCGACGAGTTCAGCGACGCTGCCAGTGCTGGCGCACAGCGGCTGTCCTCGGCGCTGGCAGCATTGGACGATCGCCTGCGGAGCGAGTCGTCGGCCGATCGCGACGCCCTGGCGATCGGTCTGCATCGGCAACTGCTGTCGCTGCTGCCAGCCGCCCTCGAACCGCTGGGTCAGGCGCTGTCGGTCGACCGCCCAGTCTCCCTGGACGATCTGCCGGCTGCGCTGCGCTCGCGCTGGCTCAGTCCGGCCGGCGATTGGCTGATTCAGATTTTTCCGGCCGGCGATCTGTCCGAGGCCGATGAGCGCGACCGCTTCCTGCGCGATGTGCGCGCCGTGGCGCCTGCCGTAAGCGGCATGCCCGTGATTCAGCTGGAGTCGGGCCGAGCCATCACCAGCGCGTTTCAGCAGGCGCTGGCGCTGGCCTTGATCGGCATTGCCTTGCTGCTGCTGGTGTTGCTGCGAAGCCTGGCGACGACGGTACGGATCATGCTCCCGCTGTTGCTGGGCGGGCTGCTGACCGCCGCTGCGATGGTTTCGCTGGATATTGCGTTCAACTTCGCCAATGTCATCGCCTTGCCGCTGCTGCTGGGAGTGGGCGTGGACAACGGCGTTCATCTGGTCTATCGGCACCGGGCCGGCGATTTGCCGGGTGGCAACGTGCTGCGGTCGGCAACCGCGCGCGGCATCGTCTTCGGGGCCTTGACCACGATCGCCAGTTTCGGAAATCTCGCCTTTTCGCCGCACACGGGCACGGCCAGCATGGGCCTCGTGCTGGCCTTCGGGTTGGCGTTGATGGTGCTCGCCACATTGATCGTCCTGCCGGCGCTGCTCAGGCGGGCATGACCGCCACCGATCCGAAAATCCGGCCGGCGCTTGGCTCACGGCGTTTTGGGTTCGGTCTGTACGCGCTCGCCGGCCTGGCGCTGGGTGGGGTGCTGCTGGCCTTTTTGTTCAAGCAGTTGGGTGCTGCGGCAAGCTGGACGGGTCTGCTGGCGGTCTGGCCGGCCAGCCTGATCGTGCTGCCATGGTTCCTGCTGCCGCTGGCCGCAGCCTGGCTGTCCTGGCGCTGTTTGCTTCCGGCGCGAAGCGCGCCGGCTGCCCGTCGCGGTCTGTATCTGACCTGGGTCGGACTGGGCGTGAACTGGCTGCTGCCGGTAGCGATGATTGGCGGCGAGGTGGTCAAGATGCGGCTTGCCCTGGCCAAGGGTATGCGCGCCGCGCCGCTCATCGCCAGCCTGGTTGCCGACAAGACCGCACAGGTCGCCACGCAGTTGCTCTACACGCTTTTCGGGTTGGGTCTGGTGGTCGTGCTGGGCGGTCGACTGGTCGGCAGTTTTCAGGCGTTGGTTGGACTGATGCTGTTTTCGGCTGGCGTCTACGGGTTCTACCGAATTCAGCGCGGCGGCTTGTTCACCGGCCTTAGCAGGCGACTGGGCGCTCTGGCTGGCTCAGCGCCGGGTAGCGGACGGTTTTCCGCCTCGCGCGCCGACGCTGCGCTTCGCCGGATATACCGGCAGCGCCGGGCGTTCTGGGCGGCGCTGGCCTGGCGGATGCTTTTTCGCCTGTTGCTTGCCTTCGAAATCTGGCTGGCCTTCTACTGGCTCGGCCAGCCCGTGGGCATTCTGGAGGCGATCGCCATGGAGAGTCTCGCCCAAGGCGCCCGGGCAGCGGCATTCTTCATCCCCGCCGGTATCGGTGCCCAGGAGGGTGGCCTGGTGGCTGCCGGCCTGTTGCTCGGCCTGCCGGGTGAACTTCTGCTGTCGGCGGCGCTGGTGAAGCGGGTGCGTGAGCTGGTGGTTGGCGGTGGCGCCCTGGTCGCCTGGCATCTGGACGAAATGAACCGGATCTGGCGCCGGCACCGGGAAGACCGCTGAATCCCGGCTTTGGAGTCCGCCCCGCGAGAGGTGGCTCGACCCAGCTCTCCAGACGTTCCGGCACAACCGATCAAAGCCGACGATACCGCCCGTCGGGTGTCATGACCGCGCGAGGGCTGGCGCGGAGCGCCGTGCGGCGGTAGAATTCTCGCTCGCCTGAATCCCTTGACTGCCCCTTCGGACCCGCGCTGGCGCGTTCGAGGGTCTGCGCGCACCCGCGACGGCCCCAGGCAGGGCTCCACAACTTTGGCGAGTACTCCGTGACGCAAGCTGCCATTCTTGTCCTCGAAGACGGAACCGTGTTCGAGGGCGTTTCCGTGGGTACCCCAGGCCTGCGGGTCGGTGAAGTGGTGTTCAACACCGCGATGACCGGCTACCAGGAAATCCTCACCGACCCCTCGTATGCGCGGCAGCTGGTCACCTTGACCTATCCGCACATCGGCAATACCGGCTGTACCGCGATCGACGATGAGTCGGACGCAGTGCACGCTGCCGGCTTGATCGTCCGCGACGTGCCGCGCCGGCCCAGCAGTTGGCGAAGCCAGACATCGTTGCCCGATTGGCTGCGCAGCAACAACGTGGTGGCCATCGCCGACATCGACACCCGCAAGCTGACGCGATTGCTGCGCGAGCGCGGCTCGTCGAGCGGTGCGCTGATGGCCGGCGACATCGATGTGTCGGTCGCCCTGGAGTCGGCGCGCAAGTTTCCGGGCCTCAAGGGCATGGATCTGGCCCGGGAGGTGACCACCGGACAGCCTTATGCCTGGACCGAGGGCTCGCTGGATCTGGATACCGGCCGATTCGCGACGGCTGCCGGTCGATTTCGCGTTGTGGCCTACGATTTCGGCGTCAAGCGCAACATCCTGCGCATGCTGGCGGAACGCGGCTGCGAGCTGACCGTGGTGCCGGCCACTATGCCAGCGCGCGAAGTTCTGGCAATGAATCCCGACGGCGTGTTCCTGTCCAACGGCCCGGGCGACCCGGAGCCCTGCGACTACGCCATCGCGGCCATTCGCGAGCTGATCGTCGCCAAGGTGCCGATGTTCGGCATCTGTCTGGGTCACCAACTCCTGGCGCTGGCCGCCGGCGCACAAACGCTGAAAATGAAGTTCGGCCATCACGGAGCCAATCACCCGGTTCAGGATATCGACTCCGGGCGGGTGATGATCACCAGCCAGAACCACGGCTTCGCGGTCGACGAGGCCAGCCTGCCGGGTAACGTACGCATCAGCCACCGCTCGCTGTTCGACGGCTCCAACCAGGGCATCGCGCTCACCGATGCGCCTGCCTTTGGCTTCCAGGGCCATCCCGAGGCCAGCCCCGGGCCGCACGATGTCGCGCCACTTTTCGACCGGTTCGTTGCGCTGATGGAGGCGCGTTGATATGCCCAAGCGCACTGATCTGAAATCCATCCTCATCATCGGCGCCGGCCCGATCGTCATCGGGCAGGCATGCGAATTCGACTACTCCGGCGCGCAGGCCTGCAAGGCCCTTCGCGAAGAGGGCTATCGGGTCGTTCTGGTCAACTCCAACCCGGCCACCATCATGACCGACCCGGCCACCGCCGATGCGGTCTACATCGAGCCGATCAACTGGCGCACGGTGGAAAAGATCATCGCCAAGGAGCGGCCGCAGGCGTTGCTGCCCACCATGGGCGGACAGACGGCGCTCAACTGCGCGCTCGATCTGGCCGACAACGGCGTGCTGGAGAAGTATGGCGTCGAACTGATCGGGGCGTCGCGCGAGGCGATCCGCATGGCCGAGGACCGGGAGCTGTTTCGCGTCGCCATGGCCGAAATCGGCCTGGACTGTCCGAAAGCCGAGGTCGCCCGAAGCTTCGAGCAAGCCCTGGACATACAGGAGCGTGTCGGCTATCCGACCATCATCCGGCCCAGCTTCACGCTGGGTGGCTCGGGCGGCGGCATTGCTTACAACCGCGAGGAGTTCGAGGACATCATCAAGCGTGGCCTCGACCTGTCGCCGGTACACGAGGTGCTGGTCGAGGAATCGGTGCTGGGCTGGAAGGAATTCGAAATGGAAGTGGTCCGCGACAAGGCGGACAACTGCATCATCGTCTGCTCGATCGAAAATCTCGACCCGATGGGTGTGCACACCGGCGATTCGATCACCGTGGCGCCGGCACAGACCCTCACCGACAAGGAATACCAGCGTTTGCGCGACGCCTCTCTGGCCGTGCTGCGCAAGATCGGCGTCGATACCGGCGGCTCGAACGTGCAGTTCGGGATCAATGCCAGCACCGGTCGGGTGGTGGTGATCGAGATGAACCCGCGCGTTTCGCGCTCCTCCGCGCTGGCGTCCAAGGCGACCGGTTTCCCGATCGCCAAGGTGGCCGCCAAGTTGGCGGTCGGCTACACGCTGGATGAACTGCGCAACGAGATCACCGGTGGCCTGACGCCAGCCAGCTTCGAGCCGGCCATCGACTACGTGGTCACCAAGATTCCACGTTTCGCGTTCGAGAAATTCCCTTCGACCGATGCGCGCCTGACCACGCAGATGAAATCGGTCGGCGAAGTGATGGCGATCGGGCGCACCTTCCAGGAATCGCTTCAGAAGGCGCTGCGCGGTCTGGAAACCGGCCGCACCGGCCTCGATCCGGCACCGATGGAGGGCGACGAAGACACCCGCGCGCTGCGCCTCAAGCGCGAACTGACCGAGGCGGGCCCGGAGCGTCTGCTCTACGTCGCCGATGCCTATCGCGCCGGGCTGACGGCCGAGCAGGTGCATCAGCTCTCGTCGATCGACCCCTGGTTCCTCGATCAGGTCGAGGAGCTGGTGGAAATGGAGACCGAGTTGGCCAGTCGCGGGCTCGACTGGCTCGATGCTGCGCGAATGCGGCGCTACAAGCGCAAGGGCTTTTCCGATGCCCGCATGGCGCTGCTGGCGGAAACCGACGAGCACGCGGTGCGTCGCTTGCGTCACGCCTTCGCTGTGCGCCCGGTGTACAAGCGGGTCGATTCGTGCGCGGCTGAGTTTGCCACCGCCACCGCCTATATGTATTCGACTTACGAGGACGAGTGCGAGGCAGCGCCGACCTCGCGGCGCAAGATCATGGTGCTCGGCGGCGGGCCGAACCGGATCGGGCAGGGCATCGAGTTCGACTATTGCTGCGTACACGCTGCACTGGCGCTGCGCGAGGATGGCTTCGAGACCATCATGGTCAACTGCAATCCGGAAACCGTTTCGACCGATTACGACACTTCGGACCGTCTGTATTTCGAGCCGCTCACGCTGGAAGACGTGCTTGAAGTGATCGAACTCGAGAAGCCGGAAGGTGTGATCGTGCAGTACGGTGGCCAGACGCCGCTGAAGCTGGCACGTGCGCTGGAAGCGGCCGGCGCACCGATCATCGGCACCTCGCCGGACTCGATCGACCTGGCTGAAGACCGCGAGCGCTTCCAGAAGATGATCGAGCGCCTCGGCCTGCGTCAGCCACCCAACCGCACCGCGCGCGCCGAGGCGCAGGCACTCATCCTGGCCCGGGAGATTGGCTACCCGCTGGTCGTTCGGCCCAGCTACGTGCTGGGTGGCCGGGCAATGGAAGTGGTCTATGCCGAGGAGGATCTGGCCCGCTACATGCGCGAGGCGGTCAAGGTGTCCAACGATTCGCCAGTCCTGCTGGATCGGTTTCTCGATCACGCAGTGGAAGTGGATGTCGACCTGATCGCCGATGCCGAAGGCAATGTGCTGATCGGCGGCATCATGGAGCACATCGAAGAGGCGGGCGTGCACTCGGGCGATTCCTCCTGTTCGCTGCCGCCGTTCTCGCTGAGCACTGCGATTTGCGACCAACTCCGCGATCAGGTAACGCGCATGGCGCGCGAGCTGAAGGTCATCGGCCTGATGAATACCCAGTTCGCCATCCAGACCGATGCCGATGGTCAGCCGGACATCTTCGTGCTGGAAGTGAATCCGCGCGCCTCGAGAACGGTGCCCTTCGTGTCCAAGGCCACGTCGATTCCGCTGGCCAAGGTGGCTGCGCGCTGCATGGCCGGCCGCACCCTGGCTCAGCAGGGCGTTATCCGCGAGGTGGTGCCGGGCTACTACTCGGTCAAGGAAGCGGTGTTTCCATTCGCAAAATTCAGCAATGTCGATCCGATTCTCGGTCCGGAGATGCGCTCGACCGGCGAGGTGATGGGCGTCGGCAGGAGCTTCGGCCACGCCTTCGCCCGCGCCGAGGAGGCTGCCGGCATCCGCGCGCCGTCACCCGGAAAGGCATTCATCTCGGTGCGCGATCCTGACAAGCTGCGCGCCGAGGTGGTGGCCCGGCAACTACTCAAGCATGGCTTCAGCCTGATTGCCACGCGCGGCACAGCCGATTTTCTCAGCGAGCGCGGCATCGCCTGCGAAACGATCAACAAGGTCGCCGAAGGCCGCCCGCACGTGGTCGACCTGATCAAGAACGGCGAGATCGCCTACATCGTCAATACCACCGAGGGCCGGCAGGCGATCACCGATTCGTTCTCGATACGACGTGAAGCCCTCCAGCATCGGGTGACCTATTCGACTACGGTGGCGGGTGCCCGCGCACTGCTGCACTCGCTCGATCACCGCGATGAGGGCGGTGTTTCGTCGCTGCAGGAGCTGCACCGGGAGTTGTCCAGGAGCTGAGGGCCGGCACTTCGGCGCGGCCTGCCCGCCGTCTCCACGCGTTGCGCTTGCGGCGACAGACGCGCGGTCCACGGCGGCTGGAAAGTGAACGACAGCCGACGGGTAGAATGAAGTGGGAGGTAGAAGGTCGACCGCTCGTGTGGAGGTCTCGGCGGTTCGCGGTTCCTCAGTTTGAAGTTCGCAGCGTGCACCGTAGCCCGCGGGCTTCTGGAGTCGGGCCGTTTCCAGGAGTGGTTTGTTTCGCGCGTTGGCGATCGGCAACCGACCGAGCCGGGCTTCGCTGCCTCAAAGGCTGCGGAAGCGCCGCGAAATGTGTCATTGTTCGGATTTGGACGAGCGCGTCGGCGGGGCAAGACAATGCCTCGGCCGGCGCTTGGATTTCTACTGGAGTTTTGGGAGTTGCCATGAGAGCACCGCTCACCCACACCGGCGCCAAGCGGTTGCGCGAAGAGCTGGAGCGCCTGAAATCCTCCGATCGCCCGCGCGTCATCGAAGCGATCGCCGAGGCGCGGGCGCACGGCGATCTGAAGGAGAATGCCGAGTACCACGCGGCCCGCGAGCAGCAGGGTTTCATCGAGGGTCGGATCAAAGAGCTGGAGTTCGCGCTTTCGCACGCCCAGATCATCGACCTGTCGACCATCGATGCCGGGTCGCGCATCGTCTTTGGTGCGCGTGTCGTGCTGGCGGCTTGCGACAGCGATCAGGAGGTCAGCTACCAGATCGTGGGCGATCTGGAGTCCGACATCAAACAGGGACTGGTGTCCATTTCATCGCCGCTGGCGCGCGCCCTGATCGGCAAGCACGAAGGCGACAGCGTCAGTATCCAGGCCCCCGGCGGCCTGCGCGAGTACGACATCGTCGAAGTCCGCTACGGCGAGTGAGATCTTGAGCGAGTGCGTCCTGCTGTGCGCCGCCCGCGCCGCGTTCGGCGAAACCTCCCCGGGTCCGGCTGCGGGCCGCGCGCTGGGTCGCGCTGACCGCATTCCGGATGGGTTGCCCGGTCTGAAGCCGCAGCTTCAGCGTCACGTCCGGTTGCTGCCGAGTCGCTGGCCAATGGCCGCCATCACCCGTCAGCTCGATGCAGGCGACGCCGGGCTGGGCCAGTGGCTGCGCGCCGACCCGGCCTACGTGCAGGCCGACATCAATGCCGGACGAATGCTGGCCTGCGGCAATCTCGGCCTGAATCCGGCCGAGACCGAGGCCCTGCTGAGGCCCTTGCAGCCGCTGTTCGGCGATGCCGGCTTCCCGATTTCGGCGCCGGTGCCGGAGCGCTGGTATTTGCAGCTGCCGCACGGCGCCCGTCCGCCGGCGTTCGCCGACCCGGAGCAGGCACTGGGCGACGATCTCTACGACCACCTGCCGCAGGGCGCAGAAGGCCGCCAATGGCGTGCATTGCTCAACGAGGCGCAGATTGTGCTGCACAACCACCCGATCAACGCCGAGCGTCGGGCGCGCGGCCTGCTGCCGGTCAACAGCGTCTGGTTCTGGGGCGCGGGGCTGCTGCCCGATCACGTTGAAATGAACGCGCAGCAGGTGCTCAGCGACGCTTCCGATATGGCCGGGCTGGCCCGCCTGGCGGGGGTCGGTCTGGGTCCGGCACGCCGTGGCTGGGCCGGCGAGCGGAGCCGGTCGGGCAGTATGCTGATCGACGTGCGCGGCCTGCGCGATGCGCGTGTTCTGGAGACCGATTGGCTGCTGCCGGCCCTGGCATGCCTTGCCGAGGGCCGGTTTCAGCGTCTGCGGCTCGACTTCGCCGATGGTAGCGGTCTGGTCCTGACCTCGCGGCAGCGCTGGCGATTGTGGAGGCGCTCACTCGGCAACTGGCAGCACGGATGAGCGTATCTCGGGAGGTGCCGGCGGAATCGGCTTCGGAGTTGGCGGAAGTCACGCGCATGATTCACCGCCGCGCTGTTCCGCCGGGGCACGGTCCCTGGCCCGAGGCGATGACGCCGTTACTTCAGCGCGTGCTGGCAGCGCGAGGCGTCGTCGATGGGAGTCAGGCGCAGTTGCGCTTGGCCCGGATGCTTGCACCCGACACCTTGGGCGGGATGCAAGGGGCCGCTGCATTGCTTGCCGAGGCCGTTCAGGCGGATTGGCATGTCGTGGTGGTCGGCGATTTCGACTGCGATGGCGCCACCGGTACTGCGGTGGCGGTGCGCGGATTGCGCATGCTGGGCGGCAAGCGGATCAGCTACCGGGTGCCCAATCGGGTCGAACATGGCTATGGGCTGTCGCCTGCGCTGGTGGAGGCGATCGCGCCGATGCAACCGGATCTCATCCTGACCGTGGACAGCGGTATCGCCTGTCTGGCTGGGGTGGCGGCGGCGCGAGCGCGCGGCTGGCGCGTAGTGGTGAGCGATCACCACCTGCCCGGAGAGGCGCTTCCGCCTGCCGATGCCATCGTCAATCCGAATTGTCCGGGCGACACGTTCCCAAGCAAGGCGCTGGCTGGTGTTGGCGTGGTGTTCTACCTGCTGCTGGCGGTTCGCGCGCAGCTGCGCGCCTGCGGTGAATCTGCCTGCGATGCGGCCGATCTTTCGACCCTGCTGGATCTGGTGGCGGTGGGAACCGTCGCCGACCTGGTGCCGCTGGACTACAACAACCGGCTGCTGGTCTCGGCCGGGCTGCAGCGCATCCGGCGTGGTCAGTGTCAGCCTGGCCTGCGGGCTCTGGCCGAGTGCGCCGGGCGTTCGCTGGAGACGTTCTGCACCAGCGATATCGGCTTCGGCATCGCGCCGCGCATCAACGCCGCCGGGCGGCTGGAGGATATGGCCTTGGGCATCGAATGCCTGTTGGCCGATGACCCGGATCAGGCCCGTCGGGCGGCGCGCGTGCTGGACGATATCAATCGCGAGCGCAAGGATGTGCAGCAGCAAATGCTGGACGAAGCCGAGCAGGCAATCGGCCGTTTGGCGCTGCCGGACTGCGGACGGCTTCCCGAGGCGCTCTGTCTTTTCGATCCCGGCTGGCACCCAGGGGTGGTCGGTCTTGTCGCTGCGCGTATCAAGGAACGCCTGCATCGGCCGGTGATCGCCTTTGCGCCGGTGGAGGCGGGCCGCGATGCGCTGCGCGGATCGGCGCGCTCGATTCCCGGTTTCCATATTCGCGACGCGCTGGCGGCCGTCGACGCGGCGAACCCTGGGCTGATCGACCGCTTCGGCGGTCATGCCATGGCGGCCGGGTTGAGCCTGTCGCGCGCCATGCTGGAGCGCTTCGAGGCAGCTTTCCTGGCTCAGGTGGCAGGCAGCCTCGACCAGGACATGCTGGGTGCCGAAATCGCCAGCGATGGTCCCCTTGCGCCTGATGAATACTGTCGCGAGACGGCCCTGACACTGCGCCTGTCCGGCCCGTGGGGCCAGAGCTTTCCCGAGCCGGTCTTCGATGATGTGTTCGAGCTCATCGATTGGCGGGTGGTTGGCGACCGGCATCTCAAGCTGAACCTCAAACTCGAAAATCGCCCGGAAGCCCTGTCGGGAATTCATTTCGGCGGCTGGCAGGGCAGCCCGCCCGCGCGCCGTCTGCGGCTGGCATTCCAGCTCGATCTGGACGACTTTCGCGGCCGATGCGATATCCAGCTTCGAGTGCTGTACAGCGAGCCGGCCTGAGTAACGCCCGAGACGGCGTCTCTGCTATCCTTGCCGGTCTTCCGCACTGCAACATACAACGGACATGATGGAACTCAATCCCGTCCGTCAGCGCATCGCCGAGCTCTCGGGCCGGCTGGATGCGCTGAGGGGGTATCTTTGACTTCGACGCCAAGGTCGAACGGCTCGAAGAAGTAACGCGTGAGCTGGAGTTGCCCGGTATCTGGGACGACCCCGAGCGGGCCCAGGCGCTGGGCAAGGAGCGCGCGCTGCTGGAAAAAACCGTCAACGGTATTCGCGACCTGAGCACCGGTCTGACGGGTGCCGGCGAGCTGCTGGAGCTGGCCGAGTCGGAGTCCGATCCGGAGACCGCCGAAGCGGTCCGGGCCGATGTCGACGTGTTTGGCAGGGAAGTCGACAAACTCGAATTTCAGCGCATGTTCTCCGGCAAGTTCGACTCCGGCAATGCCTTCGTCGACATTCAGGCCGGTGCCGGCGGCACCGAGGCCCAGGATTGGGCCGAGATGCTGTTGCGCATGTATCTGCGCTGGTGCGAGGCGCGCGGCTGGAAGACTGAGATCATGGAGGCCAGCGGTGGTGAAGTTGCCGGCATCAAGTCGGCAACCATCCGGGTCGAAGGCGACTACGCCTACGGCTGGCTGAAAACCGAAACCGGCGTGCATCGCCTGGTGCGCAAGTCGCCGTTCGATTCCGACAACCGGCGACACACCAGCTTCACTTCGGTATTCGTCTCGCCCGAAGTCGATGACAACATCGACATCCAGATCAATCCGGCCGACCTGAGAACCGACGTGTATCGCTCCTCCGGCGCGGGCGGACAGCACGTCAACAAGACCGAATCGGCCGTGCGTATCACCCATGTGCCCAGTGGCATCGTCGTGGCCTGCCAGAACGGCCGAAGCCAGCATGCCAACCGCGATACCGCGATGAAGATGCTGGCCGCCAAGCTGTATGAGTTGGAAATCCAGAAGCGCAACGCCGAGCGCGACGCGGTGGAAGCGACCAAGTCGGACATCGGCTGGGGAAGTCAGATTCGCAACTACGTGCTCGACCAGTCGCGCATCAAGGATCTGCGTACCGGCATCGAGCGCAGCGACACGCAGAAGGTGCTCGATGGCGATCTCGACGAGTTCGTCGAGGCGGCGCTCAAATCCGGCCTTGAGGCTGGTGCCAAACGGATCGGGTAGGCCATGCTGTCCGTCCGGGGCCAGACCAGCATCACGCGAGACTGCCAACCACCGACGCGATTGGCCTCAGGGCCGCGCACGATCCTGAACCCCATTCCTATTCTGTGAACCCCGACCGATGTCCGACCTGCCAACCGATCACGCCGCCGAGACCGAGAACCACCTGATTGCCGAGCGACGCGCCAAATTGGCGACGATCCGCGAAGCCGGAGTGGCGTTTCCCAACGATTTCCGCCGCGCCGATTACGCGCAGGATCTGCAGTCGGAGTATGCGGATGCCGAACACTGGAGTGCGGAAGCACTTGCGCAGACCGGCCGCAGGGTGTCGCTGGCCGGGCGTTTGCTTGCCAAGCGGGTGATGGGCAAAGCCAGTTTCGCCAAGCTGCAGGACATGAGCGGCGCGATTCAGCTCTACTTGACGTCCAGCGAACTGGGCGATGCCTACGCCGCGTTCAAGACCTGGGACGTGGGCGACATCGTGGCGGTAACCGGCACGCTCACCCGGACCCGCACCGGCGAACTCTCCGTTCTGGCCGATAACGTACGGTTGCTGACCAAGTCGCTGCGACCGTTGCCGGACAAGTGGCATGGTCTGGCCGATGTCGAACAGCGCTATCGGCAGCGCTATGTCGATCTGATCGTCAATACCCAGGCGCGCGACGTGTTCGTCAAGCGCAGTCGGCTGGTGCGTGCGATGCGCGAATGGCTCGATGCGCGGCGCTTTCTTGAAGTGGAAACGCCGATGATGCACTACATCCCCGGCGGGGCCACCGCGCGGCCGTTCACCACGCACCACAATGCGCTGGATCTCGATCTGTATCTGCGCGTCGCTCCGGAACTGTATCTCAAGCGCCTGGTGGTCGGCGGCTTCGAACGGGTCTACGAGATCAACCGCAACTTCCGCAATGAGGGCGTGTCGACGCGACACAATCCCGAGTTCACCATGCTCGAACTCTACGAGGCGTACGTCGGCTTCGAGGAGATCATGGATCTGACCGAGAACCTGATTCGCGATAGCGCACTGGCGGTGACCGGTCGCACGGCCCTGACCTGGGAAGGCACCGCCATCGACCTGGGGCCTCGATTCCGGCGCTGGCGCATGGATGAAGCGGTGCATCACTTCAATCCGGATATCTCCCTGGCCGATTGCCGCGATCGCGCGGCGCTCGCGGCGCATTGCGCGCGGCTGGGGGTTCACGTGAAGAGCGACTTCGGATGGGGCCGCTTGCTCCTCGAGGTGTTCGAGAAGACCGTCGAGGCGCATCTCGAACAGCCCACCTTCATCACCCACTATCCCGTCGAAGTGAGTCCGCTGGCCCGGGAGAACGATACCGAACCGGGCATCACCGATCGCTTCGAACTGTTCATCCGTGCCCGGGAAATCGCCAACGGATTCTCCGAGCTCAACGACGCCGAGGATCAGGCGACTCGGTTCCAGGCTCAGGTGCAGGCCAAGGAAGGCGGCGACCTGGAAGCCATGCACTTCGACTCGGACTACATTCGGGCGCTCGAAGTAGGCCTGCCGCCGACCGGCGGTTTGGGGATCGGCATCGACCGACTGGTGATGTTGGTCACTGACCAGGCGTCAATCCGGGACGTACTACTGTTTCCCTATCTTCGCCCCGAAACCGGCGGTTGAGGCGCAGGTGCCGGGCTTGTTTTTCTCGCTGCGGCCATAAATACTGCACGCATCGGTACGGTAATGCAGGCGACGTAAGCAAGTTCCAACCTGATCCCGGAAAGACCAGGCAGGAACCACGACGCAATCGTGGCGCGGATGATGTTGACCTTCATCCTGCACGCACAGTGCCCGCCGGGGATGGGGGCGGAGCGGCGTACTGCCTGCGTGCCGTTGGCATGCCCGTTGGCCTGGGTCGCGGGGTGCGCGCAGGACGGGGCTGACGACATCATGGGTTTGCCGTGGCAACCTGCTGACGGACAGGGTCGAATGAACGCACGGCAACAATCCGACGTACCCGAGGGCGCATCAGCGATTGGCCGCGCCGATGGAGGTCCAAACCTGAGGCATCATTTAACTTCGCTTCGCTTCGCTGTGCGTTCGCCAGTTTCGACATGTTGATCGGCGAGTCCGGCGCCCCTTCATTACCTTGGCAGACCAGGTCAAGTATCCGTACTCGGCACCTCAAAGCCGAATCGGCTCCACCACGCGGAGTCCCAGAACCATGAACGTATTGATCGTCGACGACCAGTCATCGCAGCGGATCATGTACCGAACGCTGCTGCAGGACATCAGCCGCGATATCCATGTCGCAGACTTCAGCGATCCCCTGGAGGCGCTGGCATGGTCGCAATCGTCGCCCACCGATCTGCTGTTGCTCGACTATCGCATGCCCAAGATGGATGGTCTGGAGTTTGCCCGACGCTTCCGCGAGCCGCTGGCTCACCGGGACATCCCCATCATGCTGGTGACGGTTGTCGGCGACGAGCCCGTTCGTCATGCCGCGCTGGATGCCGGCGTGATCGACTTTCTGGTAAAGCCCGTCCGCCCTAGAGAGCTGCGCGCCCGATTGCGTAATCTGCTTGAGCTTCGACGCCATCAGGAATCTCTGAAGACCCGTGCGTTCAGCCTTGAACGACGATTGCTGGCCAGCATGAGCGAAATCGAGCAGCGTGAACGGGAAACCCTCAACCGTCTCGCACGGGCGATAGAACACCGCGACAACGGATCTCCGCTGCACCTGGAACGGGTAGCGCGCTACTCGGGCCTGATTGCCGATGCTCTCGGACTGGCGGACGATGAAATTCGAATGATCGAGGCCGCTGCACCCCTGCACGACGTGGGCAAGATCGCGATCCCCGATGCGATCTTGCTCAAACCGGGCAAGCTGACCGCGGAAGAATTCGAAGTCATGAAACAACACCCGCGCCTGGGCTACGAGATTCTAAAAGGCAGCAGCAGTCGTTTTATCCAGTACGGCGCAACGATTGCGCTCGGTCACCACGAGCGCTGGGATGGCAGCGGCTATCCCGACCGACTCTCCGGCGAGGCGATTCCGGTGCCTGCACGCATCGTCGGGATCGCCGACGTACTGGATGCGCTGACCACCGAGCGGCCCTACAAGTCGGCCTGGTCGGTGGAAGAGGCCCTGTCCTACATTCGGGAACAGGCAGGGAAGCACTTCGATCCGGGTGCAGTTGCAGGATTGCTTTCGCGAAGCGAAGATGCCGTGGAGATTTCCCGTTACTTCAGCCCGGATCGGTCAGCGTCGGCGGAGGAGGAATCAGGGCGTGGTCCAACTGATTAGGATGATCGGCGAGCGTTTTCGGGGAAGACCCGACACCGAGCACCAACAGGCGTTCGTGCGTTTGGCGTTGCTCGGGCTGATCCTTGTGTATCTGGTGATGTCGAAGTGGTGGATTCCGGATACCAATCCGGCTCTTCCGCAGGTAATGCTTTTTGTCCTGCTTGAGACCGCCATTGCACTGTGCATCATGGCAGCAATCTACGTGCAGCCAGGCATCTCGCATGTCAGGCGGGTGATTGGCATGTTGGCGGACTACAGCCTGCTCGGAATAGCTATGCACATGATGGGGAGCGAACTTTCTCCCCTTTACGTGGTACTTCTCTGGGTGACCGTTGGCAATGGGCTTCGCTACGGACACGGTTATCTGCTGGGCGCCATCGGGTTTGCGGCACTGAGCTTTGGAGGGGTAATCGTATCCACGCCCTTCTGGCAGGCGCTTCCGATCCTTTCGTGGAGTCTGCTGGTTGGACTGATCGCGATCCCGCTGTATTTGAGCAGCTTGCTCCGCGCGCTGGTCAGGGCGACCAGCGAAGCGCAGCGCGCCAATCTCGCCAAGAGTCGCTTTCTGGCCAACATGAGTCACGAGTTTCGAACGCCGCTGAATGGAATCGTCGGCATGTCGGAGCTTCTGTTTGCTTCCAGCCTGAGACCGGAGCAGCGCGAGAGCGCAGAGGTTATTCATACTGCCGCAAAGACGCTTCAGCAACTGGTCGAGGATGTTCTTGACATTTCAGCCATCGAGGCGGGCAAGCTCAAGCGAAATGACGAGGATTTTCTGCTGTCCGGGTTGTTGCGTGGCGTTCAACTCATGCTCAACCAGACTGCGGCGGAAAGGGGTCTGCGGTTCGATGTTGTCGTAGCGAAAGATGTTCCGGATCAGCTCAATGGCGATCCTGGGCACCTTCGGCAGGTGTTGGTAAACCTTCTGTCCAACGCGATCAAGTTTACCGACGAGGGAAGGGTATGGCTCGAAGTCAGCCGCCTCGACTCCGCACCTGAGGGCGACATTGATCTGGTGAAGTTCTCGGTCAGGGATACCGGAATCGGAATTCCTGACAAGGCACTGACCCGGATGTTTCAAGCCTTCGAGCAAGTGGAGAGCGGTCATTCGCGTCGCTATGGTGGAACGGGCCTGGGAACGACCATCGCCAAGGCGCTCACTGAACTGATGGGTGGCAGTATCGGTGTGGAAAGTGAAGAAGGCGTGGGATCGCACTTTTGGGTGACGGTTCCACTCCGGCGCACCGTACTTGCTGCGGTCGGTGATGGCGAGCGCCAAGCAACGGCAAAAATCATCGCCTTCGACGATCCTTTCGTTCGCCATCGTGCGCGGGTCAAGCCGCTGCGCCTGCTGCTCGCCGATGATCAGGCTGCCAATCTGATGGTGCTGTCCAGATTGCTCGAGAAAGCCGGCCACCAGACCGTGAGCGTGACGAGCGGCGACGAAGTGCTTGACGAGGTCGAACGCAACGACTACGCCGCTGCAATCATTGATCTGCATATGCCTGGCCTGAGTGGAATAGACATGATCAAGCAGGCCAGGGTCATGGAAAGCGGTCGACGGCGTACACCTTTTGTTGTACTCACCGCAGATGCGACTGCCGACACGATGGCTGAATGCGAGCGTGCCGGGGCCTACGCGTTTCTGTCGAAGCCGATTTCAGTGCCCAAGCTACTGGAAACATTGGCCGAAATTGGCGCCGGAGACAAGGCCGAATCAGTACCGGATGATGCAGTTTCCTCGCAGGATTCCTCTGAACTGATCGCGCCTGGGGTGCTCGAGGAACTTGCGGAACTGAATCTGGGCGAAAGCTTCATCTTGGCCTTTATCGACCAATCGACCCAGGATGCGCGCCAGTGTCTGGCAGGCCTGGAGGCAGCTGGCGCGAAGGCGAACTGGGATGAGTTCAGGGATCACTGCCATGCGCTGAAGGGCGTCGCCAGCAACATGGGTGCGGTGAAGCTTGCTGCGTATGCCTCCGAGGCGATGCGTGCGCCCAATTGGCAGTTTCCGCAAACGTGGCGGGGCAGATTGTCCGAGCTTCGCCGGCAACTTGAACTTGCCCGCGGCGCCCTTCGGATACACCGTGAGCAGGCGAGAAAGGAAGACCCCGAAAATATTTGACGCGGCCGACTCGGTGCCGGCCGCATCCGAAGTTGAACAAGGCGATCTTGTTCAGAGTGCTTCAGCGCGATCCGCAACATCCCCCGAGCGCTTGCGCTGAGCGCGAACCAACCGCTCCATAACTCTGAGCTGATTTTCGGCCAAGCTGAGCGCGGTATCCACCCAGACTTCGGTGACCCGAATCAATTCTTCAAGCGTCACCGGCGCGACCAGATTGCGAATCTTGTTCATCGCCATCCGGGTTTGCGGGATTCTCCGGTTGCGGCGCATGAGGTCCTCGACGGCCCGTGCTCCTTCGCCTTTGCCGACGAGCACGTCGATCAGGCCAAGTTTGTAAAGCTCATCGCTGCTGTAAATCGTGCCGCTCAGCATCATTTCTTCAGCCAGGCGGGCATTTGTGCGCCTTGAAATAAAGGAATAGGCTCCCATTCCGGGGAAAAGACCGAACAGCACTTCGGGCAATCCCATGTTGACGCCTGACTCCGCCACGATTGTCTGACAGCTCAATGCGAGCTCGAATCCGCCACCAAGCGCGTCACCCTGCACCAGCGCGACGGTATGAGCATTGGGGTGGAGGTGGGCGTGCAGAATGTGAACACCTTCAATGCATTCGCGTGCGTAGCTATACAGTCGCTCGCGGTCACGACCGCGAATCAGTTGGACGAACAGGTCCAGGTCCCCGCCCAGATTGAACACGTCGGCATCGGAAGCGATCACGATATGGCCCAGATGCGTATTGTCACGCGATGCATTGGCCGCAATTTTGCCAGCAGCCTTTCTGAGGTAAGCGTGCATTTCCCGCATCAGCGGCGGATTGAAACATGGTCTATATTCGGGATCGACCATCGCAGCATTCGAGTGCATGAAACACCAATGGCTGGTGTCATCCTCATGAATACGGATAGTGCGAGGAGCGATTTCTCGGCGAGGAAGTTCTATGGCAGACATTGGCAGGCCCCTTGGTTTGGCGGTTTATCGCCCGGAAGAGCGCGTGGGCGGGCGAAAGCTATAAGGAAAGTTGGTGCGCCCCACGCCTTTGATTCTATGCCCGAAATTGCCCTTCGCGGAAATGTCTTTTCCGAAACACGCTTCAGGACCCGGATCGGTCGTATTTGGGGCGCTTGAGAGTGCCGCGAGTTCCCGCCCAACGGGCATGAGTCCTTGCGCAATCCCCTCAAGCCAGTTTGTTCCGCACACCAACAGCCGCCCGCAGAGGGCTGTTGGTGCGGCAAGCCTCGCCGGTACCCGCCTACTTGGCTGTCTCCCGCAGCTCGCGCCTGAGGATCTTGCCGACGTTGGTCTTCGGTAGCTCGGTGCGGAACTCGATGTAGCGGGGCTGTTTGTAGCCGGTGAGCTGCTCGCGGCAGAATTCCTTGATGGTCTCGGCTGTCAGGTCGGGATCTTTCCGGACGATGACGACTTTCACCGCTTCGCCTGATTTGTCGTCCGGCACGCCGACGGCGGCAACTTCCAGCACGCCTGGCAGCTGGGCGATCACGTCCTCGATCTCGTTCGGGTACACGTTGAACCCCGACACCAGGATCATGTCCTTCTTTCGATCGACGATGTAGAAGAAACCGCTGTCGTCCATTTTTGCCATGTCGCCGGTGTGCAGCCATCCGTCGCCGTCGATCGCGGTGGCAGTATCCTGAGGCCTGTTCCAGTAGCCGGCCATCACCTGGGGTCCGCGGATGCACAGCTCACCGACTTCGCCGGGAGGCAGGTGGCTTCCGTCTTCGGACTTGACGCAGCACTCTGTGGACGACACTGGCAGACCAATCGCGCCGTTGAACTCTTCCAGGTCCATGGGATTCATGCACGCGGCGGGCGACGTTTCGGTCAGACCGTAGGCCTCCACCAGGGTGCAGCCTGTCACCTGCTTCCATCGTTCGGCGACGGCACGCTGAACCGCCATGCCTCCGCCCAAGGTCAGGCGCATCGCACTGAAGTCGATCTTTTCGAACCCAGGGGTATTGAGCAGGCTGTTGAAGAGTGTGTTGACGCCGGTTATGGCGGTAAAGCGCGTGTTGCTGAGTTCCTTGACGAAGCCTGGCATGTCGCGCGGGTTGGTTATCAGCAGATTGCGACCGCCGAACTGGATGAAAACCAGGCAGTTGGCCGTCAAAGCGAAGATGTGATACAGCGGCAGTGCGGTGACGATGGTCTCCTCACCCGGACGGATGACCGTTCCTATCCACGCCGAGGACTGGAGCATATTGGCGACCAGATTACCGTGGGTCAGCATCGCGCCCTTCGCCACGCCGGTAGTGCCGCCAGTGTACTGAAGGAACGCGATGTCCTTGAATCCGAGGTCGATCGCCGGAAGCGGGGCGGAGCCCTTCGCCAGCGCCTGGGTGAATCCGATGGCGTTGGGCAGGTTGGCATCGGGTATCTGCTTCTTGACGTACTTCAGGACGAAGTTCAGCAGCGGCCCCTTGGGGAAGCCAAGCAGATCGCCAACGCCGGTCGTGATGACCTGTCTGACCTGGGTTTCACCCACGACCGACGCGACAGTGTGGGCGAAGTTGTGCAGCACCACCACCACCGTCGCTCCGGAATCGACCAGTTGGTGCTTGAGCTCGCGTGCGGTGTACATCGGGTTGGTGTTGACCACGGTCAGCCCCGCGCGCAACACACCGAATATCGCGATCGGATACTGCAAAATGTTTGGCATCATCAGGGCAACCCGGTCGCCCTTTTTGAGCTTGAGCTCGTTGAGCAGATAGGATGCGAAGCGACCGCTGAGCTCGTCGAACTGCCGGTAGGTGATGGTCTTGCCGAAATTGGAGAAGGCAGGCTTGTCGCCGTATTGTTCGACAGCAGTCTCGAAGACGGAGACAATCGAGGTGTAGTGGCCGAAATCGATTTCTGCCGGCACCCCCTCGGGATAATTCCGCAACCACGGACGCTCGTCGCTCATGCCTGTCTGCTCCCAAATAGTCTTTAGTTATGCGTTTTTCAGTGGTTCCGCAGCCAAAATGTGGCCGGCCACCCGAGTCTGGATTGGAGCACAGGCCCGCCGGGCAGGCAAGGACACGTACGCGATAGTACGGCGCTGCGTTTCGTTCGTGTCCGCAGGCTTGATACTGGCTTTGCTGGCCGGCTGCGCCGATCAACCGGAAGAACAGGCGTTACGGGCAACTTTCAAGGCGATGCAAGCCGCGCTGGAAGACCGGCAAGCCTCCGACTTCATGGACGCAGTCGCTGAGGACTTTACCGGAGAGGACGGTCTGAGCCGGGACGAGCTGGCGCGGATGCTGCGTTTTCGAATGCTTCAGCACAGCGCCATCGGCGTATCCACCGGTCCGCTGGACGTCGAAATGACCGGCAGTCGCGCCCGCGTCTCGTTCTCGGCGCTGGTAACCGGCGGAAGCGGCCGGCTGATGCCAGACCAGGCTCGAACCTACCAGGTGGAAACGGCGTGGCGCTTCGACGGCCGCTGGCGCCTGATATCGGCCGAGTGGCGATAGCGCAGGAGCAAACGCGGGGCGTCTGCACCTGGTTTGTCGATCGACACCCTCGCCACAGGCGGCGAGGGTGCGATTGGAGGCGCTTTCCGCCTCAGCGACTGGCCAGCTGGCGCAGAACGTAATGCAGAATGCCGCCGTGGCGGAAGTATTCCACTTCCTTGGGCGTGAGCAGCAGCACCTTGACCTGGAAACTGACCTTCTTGCCGTTCTCGCGGGTCGCGGTGACGGTGGCGGTTTTTGCTTCGCCATCCTCAAGCCCGGTGATGTCGAAGGTCTCGCTGCCGTCCAGGCCGAGCGACTGGGCATTCTCGCCCTCGACGAATTGCAGCGGAAGTACGCCCATGCCGACCAGATTGGACCGGTGAATACGCTCGAAACTCTCGGTGATCACGGCCTTGACGCCCAGCAGCAGCGTACCCTTGGCGGCCCAGTCGCGCGAAGATCCGGTGCCGTACTCCTTGCCGGCCAGTACCACCAGCGGAGTGCCCTCGGCCTTGTACTTCATCGCCGCGTCGTAGATCGCCATTTGCTCGCCCGACGGGACGTGCCGGGTGTAGCCACCCTCGACGCCATCGAGCATCTGGTTCTTGATGCGAATGTTGGCGAAGGTGCCGCGCACCATCACGTCATCGTTGCCGCGCCGTGAGCCGTAGCTGTTGAAATCGACCGGCTCGACGCCGCGCTCGATCAGGAACCGCCCGGCAGGCGAATCCTTCTTGATGTTGCCAGCCGGCGAGATGTGATCGGTGGTGATCGAGTCGCCCAGCAGGGCGAGGCAGCGTGCGCCGTGGATGTCGTCGATGGTGCCGACGTCCATGCTCATGCCGTCGAAGTAGGGCGGATTCTTGATGTAAGTGGAGTCGCTCCAGTCGTAGCTCTCGCCATCCGGCGAGGCGATCTGGTTCCAGCGGCTGTCGCCCTTGAACACGTCGGCATAGTTCTTGGCGAACATCTCCGGGCCGACGGTCTTGGCAATGAAGTCGCCGATTTCCTTGTTGCTCGGCCAGATGTCCCGGAGATAGACCGGGTTACCCTGCGCGTCCTGCCCGAGCGGGTCGTTGGTCAGATCGATGTCCACCGTGCCGGCCAGCGCATAGGCCACCACCAGCGGCGGCGAGGCGAGGTAGTTCATTTTCACTTCGGCGTGCACGCGACCTTCGAAATTGCGGTTGCCGGACAGAACAGAAGCCACCACCAGATCGCCTTCGGCGATGCCGGCGCTGACCTCGGTGGGCAGCGGGCCGGAATTGCCGATGCAGGTGGTGCAACCGTAGCCGACGACATTGAAACCGAGTGCTTCAAGGTCGTCCAGCAATCCGGCCTTTTCAAGGTAGTCGGTAACCACCAGGGAGCCCGGGCCGAGCGAGGTCTTCACCCATGGGGCGCTCTTGAGGCCCTTGGCGACCGCGTTGCGTGCCAGCAGACCGGCGCCCAGCATCACCGCCGGGTTTGAAGTGTTGGTGCACGAGGTGATGGCCGCGATAACCACCGCCCCGTCGCGGAGTTCGACTTTTTCATCGCGAATCGTGATGGCCGTGCAGCCGTTCTGAAGGACTTCGCGATTGCCGATAGCGGTGCCGCCGCCTTCGCCCTCCAGCTGTTCCTGAGCGGCGTTCTTGCCGTTACGCGCCTTGGTCAGAGGGGCGAGATTCTCGCGGAAGTTGTCCTGCATGTCCGACAGCAGCACGCGGTCCTGCGGGCGCTTGGGGCCGGCCAGCGACGGCAGCACATGCGCCATGTCCAGATGCAGCGTGGCGCTGTATTCGGCCTCGGCGGCGCCAGCCTCGCGCCACATGCCCTGCGCCTTGGCGTAGGCCTCGACCAGGGCAATCTGCGCCTCATCGCGGCCGGACAGACGCAGGTAGGTCAGCGATTCGTTGTCGACCGGGAAGATGCCGCAGGTTGCGCCGTATTCGGGCGCCATGTTGGCGATGGTGGCGCGGTCGGCCAGCGGCAAATGGTCCAGGCCATCGCCGAAGAATTCGACGAATTTACCGACTACGCCATGGCTGCGCAGCATCTGGGTGACGGTCAGCACCAGATCGGTGGCGGTGGCGCCCTCGGGCAGCCTGCCGGTGAGCTTGAAGCCGACGACCTGCGGGATCAGCATCGAGCTCGGCTGGCCCAGCATCGCGGCCTCGGCTTCGATGCCACCGACGCCCCAGCCCAGTACGCCGATGCCATTGATCATCGTGGTGTGCGAATCGGTGCCGAATACGGTGTCCGGATACGCAGTGCGCTGGCCGTCCCGGTCGTCGCTCATCACCACGCGCGCCAGGTGTTCGAGATTGACCTGGTGGACGATGCCGGTGTTGGGCGGCACCACCTTGAAGTTGTCGAATGCCTTCTGGCCCCAGCGCAGGAAGCTGTAGCGCTCCTGGTTGCGCTCGAACTCGATGCGGCCATTGATGTCCAGCGATTGCGCGGTACCGAACGAATCGACCTGCACCGAATGATCGATGACCAGCTCGGAGGGGATCAGCGGGTTGATCTGGCTCGGCTTGCCGCCAAGCTGCTTGACCGCGTCGCGCATCGCGGCCAGATCGACCACGCAGGGCACGCCGGTGAAATCCTGCAGAACCACGCGGGCCGGCATGAAGGCGATTTCGGTTTCTGCATCGGCCTTGGCGTTCCAGGTGGCGACCGCCTCGATATGGGCCGGGTTGACCGAGACGCCGTCCTCGTTGCGGAGCAGATTCTCCAGCAGGATCTTCATCGAGTAGGGCAGTCGCTTGAGATCGAATCGCTCGCCCAGCTTGGCCAGACTGTAGATCGAATAGGCGGTGCCGTTGACGTCGAGGGTATCGCGTGTGGCGAAGGAGTCGCTCATGGATGGCTCCTGGGTAGGCAGTGGACTGGGAAGATCAAACTCCCATTATAGCCCTCCGCCATGCACCGGGCCTGTCTCAGCGTCCGCCCAACAGTTCCTTTGCGGCCGCCAGCAAGGCCCGCCGGCGGAGCAGCAGATCCCAGTAGCTGCCGCCCACCTGACGCCACAGGACCGCCGCCCGGATGGCGCTGAGCAGAATGGCCCGGATTTCCGCTACCACTTGCGGTTGGCCCAGGTAGGCCGGATTGCCCTGCACGAGGACCCGTGGGCGAAGATGGCTGATGGTCTCGGCATAGAGCTCGCCGAGCCGGGACAATACCGTGGGATGGTCCGCACCCCAGTGCTCGCGCTGGCGGGCGATGTCTTCCAGGCCGTCATGTACCCGGGACACCAGGGCCGGCCGGCTCGAAAACCGCCGCTCAACGTGCAGAATGGTGGCAGCGATACGGGTGGTCTGGCCATCGCGGCCTTCCGCGCCCTCGATTTGCGCGACCAGCGCGCGCAGGCCCGGCCATATCGCCGGACAGCCACCGTAGATTTCTTCGCTGCTGTCGGCATCGAAGCGGAACACGCTGTCGACCAGAGTCTTCAGCGAGGCGGCGTCGGCATCGCCGGTCTGGGCGACACGCTTGACCAGTTGAACGGCTTGCAGCAGTGCGGCGAGCGCGATCGCGCGGTCTTTGGCGGTGGCGTTGGTCATTTCGGGCGGGCAGTTTTTGAGTTTGAGGGGTATTGGAGGGGCAGGCGCGTCGTGCGGTGCGGTCAGGCGGAGGCGATGTCGGCGGCCTGCATGCGTACGCCGGACTCGAATGGGGCATCGGTCCGGGCGATGACCGCGCCGCCCAGGCAATTGTCGCCGTCATAAAGCACCAGCGACTGGCCTGGGGTGACGGCGCGTTGCGGCTCGGCGAACGACGCCGCCAGTGTGCCATCGTCCTGGACCGTCACCCGGCAGGGCTGGTCGTCCTGCCGGTAGCGTGTCTTGGCGGTGCATTCGAAGCGCGAGGCGGGTGGCGTACCGGAAACCCAGTGCATCGCTTCGGTCGCGATGTGCCGGGACAGCAGCCAGGGGCTATCGGCGCCCTGATCGACGATGATCCGGTTGCGCGCCACATCCTTGCCCACCGCATACCACGGCGAGGCGTCCCGTCCACGAATGCCGCCAATATGCAGCCCCTCGCGCTGGCCCAGGGTGTAGAAGAAAGCGCCGGAATGCTCGCCGACCCGCTGTCCGTCCACGCTGAGGATTTCACCGGGACTGGCAGGCAGATAGCGCGAAAGGAACTCGCGGAAATTGCGTTCGCCGATGAAGCAGATGCCGGTCGAGTCCTTCTTGCCGGCGGTCGGCAACTGTGCCGCCCTGGCCAACTCGCGGACTTCGGCCTTGGTCAGGTGACCGATGGGAAACTCCGTGGCGGCCAGTTGGGCCTGACCCAACTGGTGCAGAAAGTAGCTCTGATCCTTGGCGGGGTCGGCGGCGCGCAGCAGACGCCACAGCCCGTCATGGCGGTCGATCCGGGCGTAGTGGCCGGTGGCGATATGCTCGGCGCCCAGCGACCGGGCTTCGTCGAGAAAGGTCTTGAACTTGATCTCGCGGTTGCACAGGACATCGGGATTCGGCGTGCGGCCGGAGCGATACTCGGCGATGAAGTGTTCGAACACCTCGGCCCAGTATTCGCCGGCGAAGTTGCGGAAATGAATCGGAATTCCGATCCGGCCGCAGACCGCCACGGCGTCCCGCCGGTCGTCCTCGGCACGGCAGTCCCCGCTGCCATCGTCCTCCCAGTTCTGCATGAACAGTCCGGACACTGTTCGCCCGGCCTGCGCCAGCAGCAGGGCTGCGACCGACGAGTCGACGCCACCCGATACCCCCACGATCACCGCAGCGCCGGTCATGGCAGCCAGTTCACGCTATCCAGCGGCAGGCGCTGGCCGGCCAGAAAATCGGTCACTGCGCGCCAGACCAGGGGGCTGCGATGGTGGGCGCGCTGAGCGTCGAGCTCGGGTGGCGTCAGCCACAGGGCGCGTTCGATGCCGTCGTCCAGGGTCAGTTCCGGGTGGTGGCACAGCGGAACCGCAGCAAAAGCGAATCGCAGGAACTGGCGACCTTCATCGGGGCTGGTCCACTGATAGACCCCGATAAAGTGGGTCAGCGACACCTCCCAGGCGGTCTCCTCCAGCGTCTCGCGCAGCGCTGCCGCGTGCAGGCTCTCGGCCGGCTCCAGATGCCCGGCCGGCTGGTTCAGCACCAGTGCGCCGCGCACCCGTTCCTCGACCAGCAGCATGCGTCCGTCGGACACAACGACTGTGGCCACGGTCACATCCGGGAGAAAGATATCGGGGGAGGTGCTTTCGGACGGGGCCACTCAGAGGCTTTTCGATTCTTTCACGATGAAAATGGTACATGAATTGCATCGTTCCGACCCTTGCAACCTCGGATCGGAATGGCCATATAGTGTCGGTCAGACAAGCGCAGCGAGTTCAGATGTCAGATAAACGCGAAAGCGACCAGGAACACCGGCACGGCGCCCTCGCGGTCGAGGCCAGACCCGAGGTCACCCGTCCGCCGCTGTACCAGGTGGTTTTGCTCAACGACGATTACACCCCGATGGATTTCGTGGTCGAGGTTCTGCAGGTGTTTTTCAGCCTCAATCGCGAGCGCGCCACGCAGGTGATGCTTCATGTCCACACGCGCGGCAAGGGCGTGTGCGGCGTGTTCACTCGCGAGGTGGCCGAGACCAAGGTCTTGCAAGTCAACGAATTTGCCCGGCAGCATCAACATCCGCTGTTGTGCACGATGGAGACAACCTGAGCGGCGCAGCTTCGACCGCAGGCCCAGGAGGCCCGAATCATGTTCAGCAAAGATCTCGAATACACCATCGGCCAGTGCTACAAGAAGGCCCGTGAGACCCGCCATGAGTTCATGACCGTGGAGCACTTGTTGCTCTCGCTGCTGGACAATCCCTCGGCTGCGGGTGTCCTGCGGGCCTGCGGGGCCGATTTCGAGCGATTGGGTCACGATCTGGGGCAGGTGATATCCGACACGGTGCCGGTACTGCCCGAGGGCGATGCCCGGGACACCCAGCCGACCCTGGGATTTCAGCGCGTCTTGCAGCGCGCGGTTTACCACGTGCAATCGTCCGGGCGGAAGGAAGTCACCGGCGCAAACGTGCTGGTCGCCATTTTCGGAGAGAAGGACTCGCACGCGGTCTACTTTCTCGGCCAGCAGGAAATCACCCGGCTTGATGTAGTGAACTACATCGCACACGGCGTGGCCCGGTTGGGCGATGCCAGCGCGGACAAGCCGGATATCGAAGCCGAGAAAGAAGGCGAGGGCGAAGCGGGCGACGGCCGCAACAATCCGCTGGTCGAGTTCGCCAGCAACCTCAATGCGCTGGCGCTGGAGGGCAAGATCGACCCGTTGATCGGTCGTGCCGAGGAGGTCGAGCGCACCATCCAGGTGCTGTGCCGGCGCCGAAAGAACAATCCCCTGTTCGTCGGCGAGTCCGGAGTCGGCAAGACCGCTTTGGCGGAAGGTCTGGCGAAGCGCATCGTCGACGGCCAGGTGCCCGAAGTGCTGGCCGACGCGGTGATCTTCGCGCTCGACCTGGGCGCCTTGGTGGCCGGCACCAAGTATCGCGGCGATTTCGAGAAGCGCCTCAAGGCGGTCATCGCCGCGCTCAAGAAGCAGCCGGGTGCGATCCTGTTCATCGATGAGATTCACACCATCATCGGCGCCGGGTCGGCGTCCGGCGGCACTATGGACGCCAGCAATCTGATCAAGCCGCTGCTCGCCTCGGGCGAGTTGCGCTGCATCGGTTCGACCACGTTCCAGGAGTTCCGCGGGGTTTTCGAGAAGGACCGGGCCTTGGCCCGGCGGTTCCAGAAGATCGATATCGTCGAACCGACGCCAGCCGAAACGGTGCAGATTCTGCACGGGCTCAAGTCGCGCTTCGAGGAGCACCACAGTGTGACCTATGCCGATGACGCCATTCAGGCCGCCGTTGACCTCTCGGTCAAGCACATCGGCGACCGGATGCTGCCGGACAAGGCGATCGATGTGATTGACGAGGCGGGCGCGCGCCAGCAGTTGCTGCCGCTTGATGAGCGAAAATCGGTTATCGATGTCGCCGAAGTCGAGCTGATCGTCGCCCGTATCGCGCGGATTCCGACCAAGCAGGTGAGTGCTTCGGACAAGAGCGTACTCGCCAATCTCGAGCGCAATCTGAAGATGGTGATCTTCGGTCAGGATCCGGCCATCGAAAGTCTAGCGGCTTCGATCAAGATGGCGCGATCGGGCCTGGGCAATCCCGACAAGCCGATCGGCAATTTCCTGTTCGCCGGGCCGACCGGTGTCGGCAAGACCGAGGTGACCCGCCAGTTGGCCCTGCAGTTGGGCATCGAGCTGGTCCGCTTCGACATGTCCGAGTACATGGAGTCGCATTCGGTGAGTCGTTTGATCGGCGCGCCTCCGGGCTATGTCGGGTTTGATCAGGGCGGACTGCTGACCGAGCAGATCGTCAAGCACCCGCACTGCGTACTATTGCTGGACGAAATCGAGAAGGCGCATCCGGATGTGTTCAACATCCTGCTGCAGATCATGGATCGCGGTGCGCTGACCGACACCAACGGACGCGAGGCCAACTTCAAGAACGTGATCGTGGTGATGACCACCAACGCCGGTGCTGCTCAGGCCTCACGGCGAAGCATCGGCTTCACCCGACAGGATCACTCGACCGACGCGATGGAAGTCATCCGCCGCAGTTTCACGCCGGAGTTCCGCAATCGTCTCGACGCGATCATCCAGTTTTCGGCCTTGGGGATGGATCACATCCTCCGGGTGGTCGACAAGTTCCTCATCGAGCTGGAGGCGCAACTGCATGAGAAGGGCGTGGTGCTTGCGGCCAGCTCCGAGGCACGCCAGTGGCTGGCCGATCACGGCTTCGACGAGCAGATGGGTGCCCGGCCGATGTCGCGGGTCATCCAGGAGAAGATCAAGCGGCCGTTGGCCGACGAATTGCTGTTCGGAAAGCTGGTCGAAGGCGGCCGGGTCAGCGTGAGCGTGCGCGACGGCGAACTGTCGGTCGAAAGCTGGCCGGAGCCGGAGAAGCTGCTGCCTGCGACGGTGTGAGGTGCCGGTTGAGGTGCCGGGAATCGGGATTCGGGAATCGGGATTCGGGAATCGGGAATCGGGAATCGGGAATCGGGAAAGTGCACGGGTTGCCGTGCATCACCTGCCGAATGAGAGGGCGAGCGCTGGTAGTTCCGGGCGGGTGTTACTTCATGCGGTAGGTGATCCGGCCCTTGGTCAGGTCGTATGGGGTCATTTCGACCTTGACCTTGTCCCCGGTCAGGATGCGGATGTAATGCTTGCGCATGCGCCCGGAGATGTGGGCGGTGATGATGTGACCATTTTCCAGTTTGACCCGGAATACGGTGTTGGGCAGGGTCTCTACGACCGTGCCTTCAAATTCGATTGCGTCGTCTTTCGACATGCTTTGGCCGGTTGGCTGAACGGATGTGGCGCGGAGAGGCCACAGACAAGCGCGCAATTGTGCCACGTCCGGCCGGATACGGCAAAGTTCAGTCTTGTCCAACGAGGTATGAGCCTGAACCCGCCAGCCTGATTCCAACGAGGTATGAGCCTGGAGGGAGGCGTGAGCCGGCGCACCGGGTCGATCATCACAGCCATGGTGATCGACATGAACGAGTCTCAGGTGCGCACG